>JANWIK010000115.1 GCA_025449955.1 Gemmatimonadaceae bacterium | reverse complement strand
GACATCGTCACATTGCGCCAACGCGTCGGGATGGTGTTCCAACGGTGGAATCCGTTTCCCAAATCGATCTACGACAACGTCGCGTTCGGGCCGCGCATCAACGGTCTCGCGCGCCGGAACGAGCTCGACGACGTGGTGGAGAGCTCGCTCAGACGCGCCGCGCTGTGGGATGAAGTGAAGGATCGTCTGCGCATGAGCGCGCTCGGATTGTCGGGCGGCCAGCAGCAACGTCTCTGCATCGCGCGCGCCTTGGCTAACGATCCCGAGGTGTTGCTGCTCGACGAGCCGGCGTCGGCGCTCGATCCGATCGCGACGCAACACGTCGAGGAGCTGCTGTACGAGCTCAAGCGCGAGCTCACCATCGTCATCGTGACGCACAACATGCAACAGGCGGCCCGCGTGTCGGACACGACGGCGTTCTTCTACGTCGGCGAGCTCGTGGAAGCGGGGCCGACCGATCAGATTTTCACCAGTCCTCGCCAGCCGCGCACCGAGGCGTACATCACCGGGAGATTCGGATGAACTCCGCATCAGTCGAGAACACGACGGGCTTCCGTCATTTCCACGAGCAGCTCGACCTGCTCAAGCAGCGCCTGCTCGACATGTCGGAACGCGCGGAGGCATTGGTCGACGTCGCGGTCGATGCACTCCTCCGCCGTGACACCGGTAAAGCCGAAGTCGTCATCAGCGGCGACCGCGAGCTGGACGCATTGGAGATCGAGATCGAGCAGCTCGCGATTTCGCTGTTGGCGTTGCAGCAACCGATGGCGCGCGATCTCCGTTTCATCATCGGCGCGATCAAGATCTCGAACGACCTCGAGCGCGTCGGCGATCACGCGGTGAACATCGCGCAGTCGGCCTTGCGTCTGAATGACATGCGCTCGATCATTACACCGGATCCGGAAATCGAAGACATGGCGCGCCGCGCGCGTGCGATGTTGAGTGATGCGCTGGATGCGTTCGTGCGCGCCGACGGCGTGCTGGGACGCGAAGTGTGCAAGCGGGACGATCAAGTGGATGCGCTGCACGACTCGTTGTTCCGCATCCTGCTCACCCACATGCTCGAGGACCCGACGACGATCTCGGCCGCGCTGGAGCTCTTCTTGGTGAGCCGCAACCTGGAACGGGTTGCGGATCTGGCGACGAACGTCGCCGAGGACGCGGTGTATCTCGCCGAGGGAAAGTCGATCAAGCACCACCTCGAGGATCGGTCACTCGGCGCCGGCACGCTCGGCGTCACGTCCGTGGCCTAACGGAGGACGCCGACGCACCGGCCGGCCACGGTTCGACCCCGCGATCGCCGCGCCGCGCCGCGTTCGCCCAACGGGCGAACGGAGCGCGTCGCGGCGATCGACATCGGGTCGAATTCCATCCGCCAGCTCATCGCCGACGTCACCGCCGGCGGCCACATCCGGGTGGTCGATGAGATGAAGGCGGCGCCGCGGTTGGGCGCCGGCGTCGGCGAGGCACGCCGCCTCACGCCGCACGCGATGGAACGGGCCAGCGAAGCCATCGGACGCATGGCCACCCTGGCGCGCCAACGAGGCGCCACCCGCATCGTGGCCGTGGCCACAAGCGCCGTGCGCGAAGCGTCCAACGCGCGCGAGTTCGTGGACATGGTGCAGCGCGGCGCGCACCTCCCCGTCCGCATCCTCGACGGCCACGCCGAGGCGCTGCTCGGGCTTCGGAGCGCGCTCGCGCACTTCGACCTCGGCACCGGGCGCACGGTGGTCACCGACATCGGCGGCGGCTCGCTCGAGCTCGTGTTGTGCGCGGCCGGACTGGTGGACCGCGTGGTGTCGCTGCCCTTCGGCGCTCTCCGCCTAACGGAACAATATCTCAAACAGGGCACCAGCCGCCGCGCCGTCAAGACCTTACGACGCGACGTGCGCGCCGAGCTCCGCAAATGTCTCCCGGCGCGCGAATGGCGGAACGCGCGGATCGTCGGATCGGGGGGCACGTTCACCAACCTCGCGGGCATGGCACTCGCCCGGCAGGGTCTGCACCCCGCGCGCACGGTGCACGGAACGCGCGTCACGCGCATCGAGCTCGAGCACATCCTCGACGCGCTGCAGGACATGTCGCTCGCCGAGCGACTCGCCGTGCCCGGACTCAACGCGGGACGCGCCGACATCATCGTCGCCGGACTGGCGGTGATCGCCGAGGTCCTCGCGCGCCTCGACGCGCCGAGCATCGTCGTCTCGGCGTACGGCATTCGCGAGGGGCTGTTGCTCGAGACGGCACGCGTCAAGCCGCACGCGGCGAGTCCCGGCGACGCACGCGACCGCTCGATCGAGCGCCTCGCCGAGGCGTGCAGCGTCGAGGACCGGCATGCGATCCAGGTCCAGCGGCTGGCACTGCAGTTGTTCGATGCCTTACGCGAGCGTCTTGGATGCTCGGCGGCCGAGCGCGATGTGCTCGCCGCGGCCGCGCGGCTGCACGACATCGGCTACTACATCAGCTACGACAAGCACCACAAGCACTCGTTCTATCTCATCGCGCACGCCGAGCTGCTCGGACTGTCGCCGGCTGAACAGCTCGTGATCGCCAACGTCGCGCGGTATCATCGCGGCGCGGCACCACGAAAGTCGCACGAGACGTTGTCGACGCTCGACCGTGCGATGCGCCGTCAAGTGAGGCGGCTCGCGGCTGTGTTGCGCGTGGCGGATGGCTTGGACCGCGGACACACCGGCGCCGTGGCGCGCGTGCGCGTCCGGTGGACGCGCACCGGCATCCGTATCACCGCCGTGCCACGCACGGCGGGACAGGCGCTACGACTCGAACTGTGGGGTGCGACGCGAAAGCGCGCGCTTCTTGAACGGGTTGCGGGCGTGCCCGTCCACATCGTCGTCGCCTAACGACTCGTCAGGCTGCTCGGCGCCCGCCGGCGCCGGCGTGGACACGGCCTGCGAGGGAGCCGCGGCGCCCCACGGGTCGATCAAGAACAACCGGTGCGATCCACGCTCCGGCTCGCCAGGCGCCGGCTGCCGCTGCCGATAGCTGCCGTCGGCGCCCAGGTCCCACGCCTGGCGGTTGTCGGCCAACAGCGTGGCGAGGAGCGTGCGCAGCGACGTGTGCAGCGATGGATCCTCGATCGGCACCACCGCTTCCACGCGGCCGTCGAAATTGCGCGGCATCCAGTCGGCGGAGCCGATGTAGAACTCTTCCGCTCCGCCGTTCAGGAACTGCCACACGCGCGAGTGCTCGAGGAACCGGCCCACGATGCTGATCACGCGGATGCGCTCGCTCACATCGGCGAGCCCCGGGCGTAGACAGCAGATGCCGCGCACGATGAGATCGATGTCCACGCCCGCGCGCGACGCGCGATAGAGCGCGGCGATCACTTCCGCATCGGTGAGCGCGTTCATCTTGGCCACGATGCGCGCCGGCCGGCCGGCGCGCGCGTGCTCGGCCTCGCGCGCGATCAATTCCAGGAAGCGTTCGCGGATGCCGTAGGGCGCGACGATCAACGACCGGAAGGTCTGCTGGCGCGAAAAACCCGTGAGCACGTTGAACAGGTCCGTCATGTCGGCGCCGATGCGCGGGTCGGTGGTGAAGAACCCGAGATCGGTGTAGAGGCGCGCCGTGCGCGAGTTGTAGTTGCCCGTGCCCACGTGCACATAGCGGCGGATGCCGTCCGCCTCTCGCCTAACGACTAACGCAATTTTCGCGTGGGTCTTGAGCCCGACGAGGCCATACGCCACGTGGACGCCCGCGCTCTCGAGCTGGCGTGCCCACTCGATGTTGTTCGCTTCGTCGAACCGCGCCTTGAGCTCGACCAGCACCGCGACCTGCTTGCCCCGCTCGGCGGCGTCGATGAGCGCGCGCACGATCGGCGTGTCGCCCGACATGCGATAGAGCGTCATCTTGATCGCCAGCACCTCGGGATCCTCGGCCGCGCGCTGGAGAAAATGCTCTACCGTGGTCGCGAAGCTCTCGAAGGGATGGTGCACCAGCACGCTGTGCTGGCGGAACGCGTCGAACACCGCGCCGTTCGATTCGCGGAACGGGCGCGGCGTCACCGGCACCAACGGCGGGTCGCGCAGCTCGGGAATGTCGAGCGTCGCGAGGTCCATGAGCTGGCCAAGCTCGAGCAAGCGACCGACCTCGTACACGTCGCGCTCCGTGAGCAGTGCACCGGGCGGCAACCGATCGTCACGCAGCTCCTCGAGCAGCAGCGACCGCACTTCCTCCGGCGTCCCGTCTTCCACCTCGAGTCGGATCACTTCGCCGAAGCGACGCCGGAATACCTGCTCCTCGATCGACACGAGCAGATCTTCGGCTTCCTCGAACGGCGCGAGCTCGATGTCTGAGTTGCGCGTGATCCGGAATACGTGCCAGTTCCGGACTTCCATTCCGGGGAAGAGCTTGTCGAGGTGCGCACCGATCACCTGCTCCAGCGGCACGAACCAGTTAGGCTTTCGCGTGGGCAGCCACCGCGGCAAGCTGCGCGGCACTTTCACGCGCGCGAAGTGCTCCACGCCCGTCTGCGGATCGCGCACCTGCACCGCGAGCGACAGCGAGAGGTTCGAGATGTACGGGAAGGGGTGACCCGGGTCGACAGCCAGCGGCGTGAGCACCGGGAAGATGGTGGCGTCGAATCGCGCGTCGATCGCGGCGCGCTCATCCCGGTCCAAGTCTTTCATGCTGAGCAAACCGACGCCGTGCTGCGCCAACGCGGGCAACAGCTCCTGATGCAGGCATCGGTGAGTCATCGCGAGCAACTCGCCCACTCGAGAGCGAATCGCGTCCAACGTCTCTTGCGGCGCCATCCCATCGGCGCCGGTCGCGGTCACATTGGCAGCGAGCTGCCGGCGGAGACCGGCCACGCGCACCATGTAGAACTCGTCGAGGTTGGTGCTGAAGATCGCCAGAAACTTGAGCCGCTCGAGCAGTGGATTGCGTTCATCGAATGCTTCGTGAAGCACGCGCTGGTTGAAGTCCAGCCAGCTGAGCTCCCGATTGATGAACAGCGATGGCGACAAAACGAGATCAGACATGGTCCACTAGATGGCGACAGGCGAGGTGGGAGGCTCGCACTATTATGGCCGCCACCACATGAAAGATCACGGTTCGGTCACGGGATGACAACAAAACCTGGCCCGACACCGCGCTCTTGGGCCAGCTCATCGTTCGTAAACTATTGTAGTATATTAACTTATAGACTAGAAGCCCGCGCCGGATGTTACACGGCTGAGCAGCAGCCAGCATACCGCCGACATGGCCGCAGCGGCCGGAATCGTGAGAATCCAGCCCCACACGATGCGGCCGGCAACACCCCATCGCACCGCCGACAGCCGCTGCGTGGCGCCGACGCCGACGATCGATCCGGTGATCGTGTGGGTGGTGCTCACCGGGATTCCAAACTGCGTCGCCAGCAGAATACTCAACGCCCCGCCGGTTTCGGCGCAGAAACCACCAACCGGCCGCAGCTTCGTGATGCGCGACCCCATCGTGTGCACGATCCGCCACCCGCCTAACGCGGTGCCGAGCGCGATGGCGGTGTACGCGGCGATCTCGACCCAGTGGGGAATGTGATCGGCGTGCGTGATGTAGAGGTAGCTGAGCGCACCCGGCTCGTGCGCGAAGTACCCTTGGGTCGATACCAACAGACCGACGATAATCCCCATCGTCTTCTGCGCGTCATTTGCGCCGTGCGAGAGCGAGAAGAAGGCGGAGCTCGCCAACTGCGCCACGCGGAAAATTCGGTCGACCCGCCCTGGCGGCGTACGGCTGAAGAGCCAGTACACGGCAACCATCAGCACGAAGCCGAGGATCATGCCGATGACCGGCGAGAGGACGATGAAGATCAGCGTCTTCGTCCATCCGGCCGGAATGATCGCCGAGAATCCCGCCTTCGCGACGGCAGCGCCGCCGTAGCCGCCGATGAGTGCGTGCGATGAGCTGGACGGAAGGCCGAAGTACCACGTGATGACGTTCCACGCGATCGCGCCCAGGAGCGCGCCCAGAATCACGTTGGGATCGACGATGGACACCTGGATCATGCCCTGCCCCATCGTCCGCGCGACTGCCGTCCCGACCGTGAACGCAGCGGCAAAGTTGAAGCACGCCGCCCAGAGCACCGCGGGTAACGGCTTGAGCACGCGCGTGCCCACGACCGTCGCGATGGAATTCGCGGAGTCGTGGAAGCCGTTGCTGAAGTCGAAAAGGAACGCGATCGCGATGATCGCGATGACGTACGTGACCACCGCTCAGGCGTGTTTGAGAGCGATACTCTCGAGGACGTTGGACACGTCCTCGCACTGATCCAGTGCGCGCTCGAGCGTGTCGTACAGCTCCTTCCACTTGATCACTTCGAGCGGGTCGGGAGTCCCGCGAAACAGCTCGCCAACGGCCTCGTGGTAGAGCGCGTCCCCTTCTTCTTCGCGCATCTTGATCTCCCGGCCCTTGTCGACGATGAAGCGCACATCGCGCATGTGCAACACGGCGCCTTCGATGGCATCCGTTGCCTGGATCAGCACCTGGCAGATCTTCTTCGCCGCTTCGTGGACGTCCGTGATGTGAAACATCGCGGCGCGGCGCGCGGTGCCGTCCACCAGGTCGACCACGTTGTCGAGCCGCGACGCGAGCAGGTGAATGTCCTCGCGATCGAACGGGGTCACGAACGTCTGGTCGATGCGCGCGATGATGTCGTGCGTGATCGTGTCCGCCTCGTGCTCCACGAGTTTGATCGCCGACGTGAAGTGATCCAGCCGCGAGGGATCGGCGAACAATCCGGCCAGCAGTCGCGCCGCGGCCGTGAGCCGCTTGGACAACTGCTCGAACATCTCGAAGAACGCGGTGTCTCTCGGAATGAGACGCACGATATGGACTGGCTCCTGTTAGGCGGACGCGCTGCGGACGCGCGATGTGGCGCAGGCGGTGTGTCGCTCCGGGTGCTTCACGAGCTCGCCCAACGGCGTCGCATCGGCGTCCAGACAGCGCGCGATGCGCACACCGCTCGACGTCCCGATACGCGTCGCGCCGGCCGCTACCATGCGGAGCGCGGCGTCGCAGTCGCGGATACCGCCCGACGCTTTGACGCCGGTTGCGTCGCCAACGGCCTTCCCGATCAGCGACACAGCGTGCAGCGTCGCGCCGCCCGCCGCGTGGAATCCGGTGCTGGTTTTCACGAAGTTCGCACCCGCATCGCGCGCGATGATGCTGACACGCGTGATCTCGTCGTCGGTGAGGACCGCGCTCTCGATGATCACTTTCACGGTGCGCCCGGCGGCCGCCGCGACAACCGCGGCGATGTCGCGCGACACGTGCGACCAGTCTCCCGATTTGATGTGGCCGATCGCAGCCACCATGTCGAGCTCATCGGCGCCCTCGCTCACTGCCAAAGAGGTCTCGTTCGCCTTCGCTGCCGGTTCCGACGCGCCCAACGGAAACGCGACGACCGTTGCCACCATACTCGCCGCACCCGACAGGAGGTCGTGACACAACGGCACCCATACCGGATTCACGCACACGGAAGCGAAATCGAATTCGCGCGCCTCGGCGCACAACATCTCGATGTCGCTGCGCGTCGCCTCGGCTTTGAGGATGGTGTGATCGATGAGTGCCGCAATGCGCGCGACGGTTGGAACTGACACGGCCGGTGTTCGAGGAAGGCAGATGACCCGGGCCTTAGGGCGCGGACGGCAGCAGCGTAACGCAGAAGTTACACGGCTCGCTCCGCCGCCGGAACCACCGACGGCACGTCACCCGTAGTACGCGCCGAACACCGATCGATGTCGCCGCACGAGTTGCGGGTCGGCGAAGAGCGACACGAGCAAAAGCCCGGTGAGAAAACCACCCACGTGCGCCCAGACCGCCACTCCGCCCGAAACCGCGGGATTCATCTGACCGAGCTCCGGCAATCCCTCGAGAACCTGCAGGCCGAACCAGTACAGCAGAACGAGCCACGCCTGAATCGGAATCACGAAAATGATGAAGAACATGTTCACGTGCGCGCGCGGATAGAGCAGCAGATACGCGCCCATGATTCCAGAGATCGCGCCCGATGCGCCAACGGTCGGGACGGGCGACGCCGCATTCACGACGATGTGAAGCGCTGCTGCCGCCAAACCGCAAATGAAATAGAACGCGAGAAAGCGTCCCGACCCCATGCTGTCCTCGACGCTGCGCCCGAACACCCAGAAGAACAGCGAGTTGCCAAGGATGTGTCCCCAACTGGCGTGCACGAAAATCGACGTCAGCGGCGTGAGGATGTTGAGTGGCGAGTTGTCGACGGCACAGGCCATCCCGGGTCCGATTGGAACCGCCGTCCCAAGTGCTACTCGATGCGTGAGCTCGCCAGGCACGAGTCCCAAATCGCAGACGCTCTTGGCCAATGCGTATGGATCGAGTCCGGCTTTCTCGACCAGTATCCACACCGCCCACGTGGCCGCGAGGATGAGGTAGGTCATGCGTGGCCGGTTGAGCCGCGGGAGATCGTCACCGAGTGGGATCATTCAGTCCGCTCCGCCTTAGAGGCAACCCACTGCGACGCTGCGACTTCCGAGCCTGCCAGTCTCGCGCATCGCACGCGCGCGAGCCTGCCGATGTGGCACCTTTATCGGGCCTCAAGTTTGCGAGAACCTTGGGGCGGAGAAAAAGCATAAGGAATCGAGCGCCACTCTGTCGTGGCGACTCTCGCATCAACGTACATCGAGGAAACTATGGCCGAAAAAGTAATCGGTATCGACCTGGGAACAACGAACTCGGTAGTAGCCGTGATGGAAGGCGGCGATCCCGTGGTCATCCCGAACGCCGAGGGGGGGCGCGTCACTCCGTCTGTGGTCGGGTTCACGAAAGACGGTGAGCGTCTCGTCGGCCAGGTCGCCAAGCGTCAGGCGGTGACCAACCCGCAGAACACCGTCTTCTCGATCAAGCGGTTCATGGGACGCAAGATGTCCGAGGTCACCGAGGAGATCAAACGCGTTCCGTACAAGGTTGTCGCCGGAGCAAACGACCAAGCGGTGGTCGAGATCCAGGGCAAGCGCTACACGCCGCCCGAGGTCTCCGCGATGATCCTTCAAAAGATGAAACAGACCGCCGAGGATTACCTTGGGCACAAAGTCGAGAAGGCCGTGGTCACGGTGCCCGCATACTTCAACGACTCGCAGCGCCAGGCCACGAAGGATGCCGGCCGCATTGCGGGTCTCGACGTGCTGCGCATCATCAATGAGCCCACGGCGGCCGCGCTCGCGTACGGTCTCGATAAGAAGAAGGACGAGAAGGTCGCGGTGTTCGACCTGGGCGGCGGCACGTACGACATCTCCGTGCTCGAGTTGTACGACGTCGAGGGCTCGCGCCAGTTCGAGGTGAAGTCGACCAACGGCGACACGCACCTTGGCGGCGACGACTTCGACCAGCGCGTGATCGACTGGCTCGTCTCGGAATTCAAGCGCGATCAGGGCATCGACCTGTCGAAGGACCCGATGGCGCTCCAGCGGCTCAAGGAAGCCGCCGAGAAGGCGAAGATGGAGCTGTCGTCCACGCAGCAGACGGACATCAATCTGCCGTTCATCACGGCGGATCAGTCGGGGCCCAAGCATCTCAACTACTCGCTCACGCGAGCGAAGCTCGAGCAGCTGTGCGATGATCTCGTGCAGCGCACGATTCCGCCCATGCAGCAGGCGCTCAAGGACGCCGGGCTCAAGCCCGAGGAGATCGACGAGGTGATTCTCGTCGGCGGCTCGACGCGCATGCCCAAGGTGCAGCAAATCGTCAAGGACTTCTTCAAGAAGGATCCGCACAAGGGCGTGAACCCGGACGAAGTCGTGGCGATCGGCGCCGCCATTCAGGGCGCTGTGCTGACGGGCGAGCAGAAGGACGTGCTGTTGCTCGACGTCACGCCGCTGTCGTTAGGCATCGAGACGTTGGGCGGCGTGACCACGGTGCTCATCCCGCGGAACACGACGATCCCCACCAAGAAATCGGAAACGTTCTCGACCGCCGAGGACAACCAGACGCAGGTGGAGATCCACGTGTTGCAGGGCGAGCGCGACCTGGCCGTGTACAACAAGACCATCGGCAAGTTCCAGCTCACGGGGATTCCGCCCGCACCGCGCGGCATGCCGCAGGTCGAGGTGACGTTCGACATCGATGCGAACGGCATCCTTCATGTGACGGCGAAGGACAAGGCAACGAGCAAGGAACAGAAGATCCGCATCGAAGCGTCGAGCGGTCTCTCGGAGAGCGAGATTCAGCGGATGGTGAAGGACGCCGAGTCGCACGCGAGCGAGGACAAGCAGCGTCGCGACGAGATCGACACGCGGAATCGTCTCGACAGCTTGGCGTACGAAGTGGAGAAGAACTCGAAGGAGTGGTCCGACCGTCTCGCGGCGGAGCTCAAGACCAAGCTCGAGAGCGCCGTGGAACGTGCACGCAAGGCGCTGCGCGGCGAGGACATGAACGAGATCAAGTCGGCGCACGAGGAGCTGACGCGTGCTTACAGCGAGGCTGGTCAATCGTTGTATGCACAGGGGCAGCAGGCGCAGGGTGAGACTGCCACCAGTCATGCGGCGCAGGAGAGTGCCGCCGACAATCCGAAGGGGACGGACCACAAGGAAGACGTGGTCGAGGCCGACTACGAAATTGTCGAGGACGACAAAAAGTAAGCGGTGGTGTGGTGGGGGGCGGAAGCCCGATCGAGCTGATGCAGCGAGCGTCGGGCATAGGCCTGGCGCTCGCTGTGCTTGCGGGCAACGGCTGATCGATATTTGGTGACCAACGCGATGTACGGTGTTCTGTATTACCCGTAGCATCGGCCTCCGCCGTGCGGCGAGCGCGTGAAACTTGCAGCCGCGCGGTGGTGTATCGTTCTCATAGCTCTAACAGCGGATTTCAACGTATGTCGCCACATGATACTCGCCGTCCGCGGCTGGGCGCGTTTGGCATCGTTGCCATCGTCGCAATCATAGCGTTCGCGGGCGGACTCATTCTCGCCGGCGGGATGAACCTGACGCCCTTCGGCTTTGCGCAGCAGAGCTCGACACCGGCGCGGCTCGCATCGACGTCGACCGGCTCCATGGCGCCCGTTGCCGACTTGAGCAACGGATTCGTGTCCATTGTCAACCACGTGCGGCCCGCGGTGGTGTCGATCACCACCGAGCGCGAGGCCCGCGTGCAGCGGATGCCGCAAGGTCAGATGCCGCCGGGCATGCAAGATTTCTTCCGTCAATTCGGTCCCCAGCAGTCGCAGCCGCAGGAAGGACTCGGCTCCGGGTTCATCGTCTCGCCTGACGGATACATCCTCACCAACAATCACGTTGTGGCCGACGCCGACAAGCTCAAGGTGAAGCTGTTCGACGGCCACGTGTACCCGGCGAAGGTGGTGGGTCGCGATCCGACGACGGATGTCGCCGTGATCAAGATCGACGCGAGCGGGTTGCCCACCGCTTCGTTAGGCGACGACAGCAAGGCCGAGGTGGGACAGTGGGTGCTGGCCATCGGCAATCCGTTGCAGCTCGACTTCACGGTGACGGCGGGCATCATCAGCGCCAAGGGCCGGAGCGGCAACCTCAAGAGCCTCTACAATTCGCAGTGGGCGATCGTGGACTACATCCAGACGGATGCCGCGATCAACCCCGGCAACTCGGGCGGTCCGCTCGTCGACATCAACGGCAACGTGATCGGCATCAACAGCGCGATCGCGAGCCAGACGGGCTATTACTCGGGTTACGGCTTCGCGATTCCGATCACGCTCGCGAAGAGCGTGATGGACGACATCATCAAGTACGGCAAGGTGCGCCGTGCCATCCTCGGCGTGTCGATTCAGGATGTCGATCCGGCGGCGGCGCAGGCCGCGGGGCTCAAGGACATTCGCGGTGCGCAGGTGCAGGGCAAGAGCCCGGATGGTCCGAGCCCGGCGACCGATGCCGGCATGGAGCCGGGCGACGTGATCACGTCCATCGACGGTCAGCAGGTCGACCATGTGGCCCAGTTGCAGCGGATCATCCGGATGCACAAGCCCGGTGAGACGGTCGACGTGACGGCGATGCGTTATGGCAAGCAGATGGACTTCAAGGTGAGGCTGGCGGAGGCGCCTAACGATGAGCAGGTGGCGAGCGCCGACAGCGCCGCCAGCGGCGACAACCCCGTGTCCAGTTACGACAAGTTAGGCATCACGGTGCAGCCGTTGAGCTCGGACGACGCGTCACGCGCCGGTATGCCGGCGTCGCAGCGCGGCCTGGCGGTCACGGATGTAAAGGCCGGCAGCGTTGCCTATCGGCAGCTCTTCCCGGGTAGCGACGTGATCGTGAAGGTGCTCGATCCGCGGCCGGCGCACGACGTGCGCACGGTGGCGGACCTGAACGAGACGCTCTCCAAGCTCAAGGACGGCGACGTCATCAGCTTGCTGGTGTTCAATCCACAGCTCAAGGGCACGCACGTGGTGAATCTGCAGATCGGCGAGTAGCGCGGATCTGGACGGTGGATCGAGCGGCCCGGCGGGATGTCCCGCCGGGCCGCTCGTCCATCCAGGGGGGCCGTGGCTGACCGCGCCGAGCTCCGTTAGGTTCGATGGCGTACGCGAGGGTGGCGGAACTGGTAGACGCGCTGGACTTAGGATCCAGTGGAGCAATCCGTGGGGGTTCGAGTCCCCCCCTTCGCATCCAGCACCGATCGTCGCCGTTAGGCGGCGCGATAACATCAACTGGCCAGCGACGTGATCCGTACGCGAGGGGTGGCGGATTCTTCCGCCGGCTGCATGCGCCTCGAGGACACAGTGATGCTGCCCAACGCGTCGGCGGAGCGCGTCTCGCCATGAGCGATCAGGCTGGCGAACGCGTTCAAGAAACCGCCCTCAGTTGGAGACGAGGGGTCGCACTTCTCGGCGCAACCGCGTCATGGGCCTGGTTTCTCCTCGCTGGATGTGGCGGCTTGTGGCTCTTGATCACGATGGGACCGTGGCCACCGACTCACGGCTGGTTCGTATTGTGCTCGGGCCTGTCCCTTTGGCCGGTGACCGCGTGGGCGTGTAAAAAGTACCTGAGCCTAACGCTTTCAGGCCGCGCACGCCTCGGCGCCGCTGCCTTATTCGTTCTCGCCGGGCGTGTCGCCGTCACGTTCCTCTGGCCCTGGCCGGGCCCGCCTGTGAACCGGCCAGATTGGGTCGCAATCCTCTGCGGCATTGTCCTGCTCACAATCGTTGTGAGTAGTGT
>JANWIK010000114.1 GCA_025449955.1 Gemmatimonadaceae bacterium | reverse complement strand
GCGCACCGGGCGGAGGAGCGTCCCGATGCGCCCGCGAAGGGCGGCAACTTATCCGCCGCTCTCGCAACATATCGCCCAAGCGTACGGCAGACAGGTGCTCCGCCCGGCGAGCGCTATGGCGTGGTGTTGTCGAGCGTCACCGTCGGCGCTTCGGTGACGTAGAAGTTTGACGTGATGTCGAACGAGAACTTCGTGGCGTCGAAGCCGCTCGTGCCTGGCGTGATGAATGGTCCGAGCGCGGTCACGACATCATCGATGGTCTTGAGCGAGCTCGAGAACGTGCGCTCGAAGGCCAGATTGTTCGGCGCCCTCCCGGCGCCCGTTGACGGTTCCGATACGCCGGAGAGCCCTTTCGTGCCCGCCAAATTGAGATCGGCCGCAATGATGCGCGCGAGCGCCCGATGCTCGCACTCGATGCCGAGGATCTGCGCCGCCAATTGCTTGAGTGCGTCGGTCGAGAGGTCGCGGACGCCGATGAGATACGCAGCGATGAAGGCATCCTCGAGCGTCACCAGCGTGTTCACGGTGGTGGCGAAGGCCGCGTCGGTGAACATGCCGGTGGGGAAGTAGAAATCGGTGGTGGCGGCCTTGGCGCCCGCGCCGACGAGCGTCATGTAGTGGATGGCTTCCTGCTCGCGGCCGGCGGCCAGATAACTCTGATCGTCGGCATGCTCGCTGCCTAACGCAGCGTACGCGGGCGAGCTCTTGATGATGTTGTCGTACATCACGCTGGCCAGGGCTTCGGCGGTCGCGGCGGCGTTGATGATCTGCTGGTCGAGCGACGGCGAGCTGCTGGGTCCGGTGGAGCTCCCGCACGCGGCGAGGAATCCGGTGGCCGACGCCGCGCCCAGTCCGAACAGGCCGAGTTTGGTGATGAAGACCCGCCGATCATTGATGGAATCGGCGGCGGGGTTGCGGATCGAGAGATCGGAGGTGGTCATGGGCCGCTCCTCAGCTAACGGAAATCGTCGCGGCCGTGGATGGTGCGTTCGCTCGAACGCCGCCGCGCACGCTCCATACGTCGCGCGTGCGCGAAGCGGATCTCTATCGCCCGACGCATCCCTCGCTTGCGAGCCCTCGAGTCAAAGTGCACACCAATTTGCGGCGTACGTTTCCTAAGCAGGCCCATCTATACTATAGGCTACTTGCAATCGAGCATGGCGAAGAGAGGGCGGCGTGTGGTGGGCTCCTCTGTAGTTGGTCAAAAGGATCGCAAAGGTGATACGAGGGATGGGGAAGATCTGTTCGGTGCACGTCCGAAGTCACCGGTACACGCATCTGGATGGTTTCACGCGCGTGCGCGACACGCCCACCGTCGCACGGCCGCAATCTTCCCCATCCCTTGCATCACTTTTGTCATCCTTTGAGCCCTTTTCGACGAAGTGCTCCGTGTTCGGCGATTGACCCGCCGCGCTCCACAGAGATTGAGTCGTGTCTTGCGGACTGCGGTTGTTGAAACCATCCTTTCCCTAACCTCGTTGGGTGGGATGCCGATGCCTCGTGATGCCAGCGACCTCCTGCACGGCACGCTCGACGTGCTGATCCTCAAGACGCTCTCTTGGGGCGCGATGCATGGGTACGCGGTCGCGGAATGGATCGAGCACCGCGGCGGCGGCGAGCTCGTGATCGTCGATGCGGCGCTGTACAAGGCGCTCCACCGTCTCGAGGAGGGCGGGGCGATCACGTCGGAGTGGGGACTATCCGACAACAATCGCCGAGCGAAGTACTACTCGCTCACCGCGCGCGGTCGCGCGCGGCTGCGCACCGAATCCGAGACGTGGAAACGGTACGCGCACGCGGTCGGCCGGATCATCGAGTCGAGCTGACGTCGTGCGCGTTCCCTCCGGTGTGCGCCGCGCGTTCCACATGCCCGCGTCCACGGGGCAGATCGCGCGCGACCTGGAGGAGGAAGTCGATTTTCACATGGCCATGCGCGCGCAGTCGCTCGCGCGCCGAGGGCTAACGGACGACGAAGCGGTTGCCGAAGCCCACCGCCGGTTCGGCGACGTCCAAGACCTGCGTGACTACTGCGTGTCCCTCGAGGTACCACACATGCAACGGGCCCAATTGCGCGAGCGGATGTACTCTGTTCTCCAGGATCTGCGGTTCGCGCTGCGCCAGTTCCGGCGCTCGCCGGGGTTCGCGATCATCGCCAGCGTCACGCTGGCGTTAGGCGTCGGCGCCACGACGGCGATTTTCAGCGTGGTGAACGGCGTGATCCTCAGACCGCTGCCGTTCAGCCGGCCCGGCCAACTCGTCCAACTGTGGGGCATCGACGCGAACGGCAAGCATCTCCATTTCGCCGACCCGACGTTCGACCATCTGGCGGCCGAGAATCACACGCTGCGCGCGGTCGCCGAATACAACAACGGCGGGTTCTCGTTGTCGGCGAACGGCACCGTCGCCCGCGTCAACGCGTCGGGGGTGTCCAAGCAGTTCTTCGACGTCCTCGACGTTAGGCCGGAGCTGGGGCGCTCGTTCGCTCCCGAGGACCAGCAGAAAGGCGCGCCCATGGTGGCGGTGATCAGCCATGGACTCTGGATGCGGCTCTTCGGGGGGTCGGCGGCCGCCATCGGCGCGATCGTCAAGAACGGACCGACATCGGTCACCATCATTGGCGTGCTCCCGGCGGGCAGCGAGTTTCCTGCCGGCACCGACGCGTGGTACCCGCGGGAGCCGTTCGGCGAAGACGCCAGCTACACGGCGCACAACTGGAACGTGATCGGGCGGGTGAAGGATGGCCTAACGCCGGACGCGGCGACGCACGACGTCTCGATGGTGCTGCGCCGCCTGCACGCGGCCCTCGGCGAGGCGACGTGGACGTTCGACGGCACCGCGATTCCCCTGCGCGATCAAATCGTCGGCAAGGTGAAAGTGCTGCTGCTCCTCATCCTCGGCGCCTCGGGCGTGCTCCTGCTCATCGCGTGCGCGAACGTGGCCAATTTGCTCATCGCGCGCATGGCGGTGCGGCAGAGCGAGATCGCGGTACGCGTGGCGATCGGCGCCGGTCGCGGACGGCTGGCGCAGCAACTGCTCATCGAGACGTCGCTCCTCGCGACGGTGGGCTGCGTGGGCGGCATCGTGATTGCGGCGGCCGGAACGCGGGCGCTCCTCGTGTTGCGGCCGACGCTCATACCGCGCGTCGGCGAGCTGTCCCTCGATTGGCGCGTCCTGGTGTTCGCGATCGGCGTCTCGGCGGCCACGGCCATTGCGTTAGGCCTGCTGGCCGCGTGGCGCGGGACGCGCGGCGATCTGCGCGCCGCGTTGTCGCAGTCGCAGCGCACCCAGGGCGGAGGCGGTGCGAGCTACCGCGTGCGCGGCTCGTTGGTCGTTCTGCAATTGGCGATGACGGTGGTGCTGTTGATCGGCGCCGGCTTGCTCGGCCGCAGCTTCGCGCGGCTCATGACCATCGATCCCGGATTCCGCACGCACGGCATGGTGGTGGCGGCCACCGCATACGACGATTCTCATGACCCCGACTACCTGGCGAAGCGGTCGCTCTACTATCAGCAGCTCACCGAGCGGGCGCGCGCCATTCGCGGCGTCACGAGCGTCGGCATTTCCGATGCGCCGCCGTTCTCGAACGGCAGCAGCAACGGGACCTTCCTGGTGCTCGACAACGCGGGCGTGAAGATCGCGCCGAACGACATGGACGCGCTGTTCCGGGACAAGACGCACACCGGGTATGCGACCTATCGCACCGCCAGCTCGGGTTACTTCAGGGCGATGGGGATTCCCATTGTCGCTGGCCGCGTATTCGACGACGGCGATCGCGCGGGCGGGCCCCAGGCGGCGGTGATCAACGCGGCGTTGGCGCACAAGCAGTGGCCTAACGAGAACGCGATCGGGAAGGTGATCGACTTCGGCAACATCGACGGCGACATGACGCCGTTGACGATCGTCGGCGTCGTGGGCGATACGCGCGAGGAAGATCTGGCGGCCGACCCGGCGGCCGCGGTGTACGTCGACTTCGATCAGCGCACCGGCAACAGCGACGAGATGTACGTCATCATGGCGGCCGCCGACGAAGCCCCGGTCATCGCCGCCGCGCGTCGGTCGTTCACCGACGTGCGATCGGACGTTCCGATGCGGTTCCTCACGGTCGAGGACATCATCGGCCGCTCGGTGGAGAGCCAGCGATTCATGCTCCTGCTCGTCGGCGTGTTCGGTGCGGTCGCGCTGCTCCTGGCGACGTTAGGCGTGTACAGCGTGATCTCGTATCTGGTCGCGCAGCGCGGGCGTGAGATCAGCATCCGCGTGGCGTTGGGCGCGTCGGCGCCGGAAATCGTAGGACTCGTGCTGAAGCAGGGTGTGGTGCTGTCGCTGGTAGGCGCGGCGATCGGCGGAGTGGCGGCGCTGGCGGCCACGCGGCTGCTCAAGAATTTCCTGTATCAGGTGAGCACCACCGATCCGATCGCGTTCGCGTCCGTGCTCGTGGTGTTGTGCGGCGTCGCGTTGCTGGCGAGCTACGTGCCGGCGCGGCGCGCGGCGGCGTTCGAGCCGATGGACGTGCTGCGAGGCGGATGACGTCGGTTGGCCGCCATCCGCCTTACGGCGCGGCGGCGTGCTTCCGTTGGGCGAGGATGAAAATCGGGATCGAGCCCAGCTGCACGATCATCGCGAACGCGATCACGCCGGGAATCGACACGCGGTACAGCAGTCCGGTGGCGATGCTGCCCACGAGCCAGCCGGTCCCGTAGCCGGTGTAGAAGAGCCCGAACGCGAGATTGCGCTTGCCTTCGGGCAGCATGCCGGCGAGCACGGCTTTGAGGAGCGTGTCCTGTGTCGCGTAGCCGACGCCCCACAACACGAGGCCGGCCAGCGCGGCGCCGAATCCGCCGAGGAATACCAGCGGCGCGAAGAGCGAGCTCACGAACACCGCGACGAGCACCACCGTGAGCCCGACCCGATCGTACAATCTGCCTAACGCAAGGTTGACGAACACCCCCACGCCGGTCGAGATGGCGAGGAAGAGCGGGATCCAGGTGAGCGACACGACGTGCGTGCTCGCCAGGTGGAACGAGATGAACTCGAAGCTCATGAGGCCCGCGCCGAAGCACGAGGCGGCGAGCATGAAGAGCCAGAACGCGGGCGTGAAGCCGGCGGGCAGCGCGCGCCGGTCGCTCTCCTTCTCCAATCGCGACGGGACGGGGAAAATCACCCGCGCCACCACGAGTGCCACGATCGCGAGCGCGGCCGAGGCGAAGAGCAGCTTGTAGCCCGTGCGGTAGCCCAGGCCGCGCGACAGCGCGATGGCGAGGATGATCGGGCCCACGGTGGCGCCGGTCTCGTCGAGCGCGGAGTTGAGTCCGTACACCCAGCCGCGGCCGAGCGCGCCGGTGGAGTACGAGAGCATGGCGCCCACCGTCGGCTTGCGAATCGCGCGACCGATCCGCTCCGTCAGGATGAGCGCGCCGGCGACGTACCAGTTGCCGGCGAACGCCATCGCCGGGACGGCGAACAGGTTGATGATGTAGCCGACGAACGTGAGCGCCCAGTACCTGCCGCTCTTGTCGGCGGCCCATCCCGACACGGCGCGGAGGCTGTACCCGAGGAACTCGCCGAGTCCGGCCACGATGCTGATCGCGGCCGCGCCCGCGCCTAACGACGCCATGAACGGGCCGTTGATGCTGCCGCCGCCCTCGTAGGTGACGTCGGCGAACAAGTTGACGATGCCCATCACCACCACGAACGCGAACGCGGACGCCGCCAGGGCGGCGTACCGCGAACGCGGGGATGCGGCCGGTTCGGTCACCGTCGCCTAACGGCCGATCATGAGAATCGTGAACGAGCCGGGCACCGGCGTGCCGAACGCCGCCCGCGTGCCGGGCACGGCGCCGGCCGGCGGCGGGTTGCGCTCCAGGCTGATGGTGAAGATCCGGTTCGTCTTGGTGTCGAGCGTAATCGTGCGCGCGCCGTCCATCGTCTTGAGGTCTTCCTCGAGCGCGAAGTGCGTCGGACTCTGTTCCTTGACCACGGTGAGCGTGCCGTTGGCGCCGGTGCTGAACGCTTCGTCGGTCGCCGGATTGAACACCGCGCCGTCGGAGCGGCCGGCCAACGGCAGGCTGTCGAGGAGCGCACCGGTGGTCGCGCTCAACACGACCATCATGGGTTGCGGCGGGTCGGCGGGTGGATTGCCCGACTGCGCGCAGGCGGCGAACAGCACGTGGCGCTTGGCGTCGAGCGCCAGGCCGTTGCACCGGCCGCGGTCGCCTAACGAATAGTGACCGGTGGCGCGCATGGCTTTGGTGTCGACCACGGTGACGCTGCCCAACGAGTCCTGCATCACGACGTACATCGTGCCGTGGCCATCGGACACGGCTTCCTCGGGCACGCCGCCCAGGTCGATGGTGCCGAGCACCGTGCCGTCGGTCGCGTCGATGACGGTCGCGTTGCGGGTCGGATGGCTGAAGATGTAGACGCGGCGGTTGAACGGGTCGAAGAGAATCCCGTCGGGACGCGCGGGCGCGACGGGGATTTGCTTGATGATCGTGAGCGTCTTGGTGTCGAACATCGTCACGGCCGGGCTGCTCGAGAAGCCGTGTCCCGATTTGGGATCGACCGCCACGCCCTGGCCGCCGCTGTTGGCGATCTCGCCTAACGGAGCGAGCGTCTCGAGGTCGAACACCGTGATCCGTCCGGGCACCTCGGCCTTGGCCGGCGTGGAGTCCGTGGCCGGTTGGGCGCGCTGCCCGCCACGCGGGATGTAGAGACGCCGGCCGGACACGTCGGCGTAGACGTAGTCGTAGCCGCCCTCGCCGCCGACCCGCGAGGTCTTGAGCACGCGGTACGGACCGGTGGTGGAGGGCTCCTGTGCGTTGAGCGATGCGGCGCAGAACGCGAGGACGAGAGTGGGGAAGATCGTGCCCATTCGCATGTCGAGATGTCCGAAGAGAGTGGCTACGCGACCGAGACTCGACAAATTGCCGATCGGTCAGCACGGAGTCAAAGCGAGGTCATGGTTAGTGAGTCAATCTTGATGGATCGCGGTCCTCGTAGTTATCCGTGCAGTCATCCGTTCAATCCGTGTCGATAGCGCGAAGAAGCTGACCACGAGCGCGCCCGAAAGAGATGGATCGGCCCGCAAGTTATTTGGCTTGAGGCTCTGCCGCTGGGTAAACGCCAACCACCTCAGATTCATGTCTCACTTCCACGTTTCGCGCGGCATCGACCGCGCACTCCGTTTCGC
>JANWIK010000113.1 GCA_025449955.1 Gemmatimonadaceae bacterium | reverse complement strand
TCGCAAACGCTCATCGTGCACATGATCCGCACCGCCAAAGTGCCGTTCGTGCAGAGCCGCGCCGCGTGGCCGGTGCTCGCCCTCACGGCCACGATCATGGTCATCGGCATCGCGCTCCCCTTCATCACGTTAGGCGAACGCGTCGGCCTCGAGCCGCTCCCCGCCGGATATTTCGCGTGGCTGATCGCTATCCTGTTGTCGTACGGCTTGCTCACGCAAGTCGTGAAGACCCGCTACATCCGGCGCTTCCGCGCCTGGCTCTGAGCCCGAATGCGATTCTCTTCCATGATCCACGCCGTCGATGCGCACGCCTGCGGCGAGCCCGGCCGCGTGATCGTCGGTGGCGTGCTCGACGTGCCCGGCGCAACGATGTTCGAGAAGATGTGTCACCTGCGCGACCACGGCGACGCACTGCGGCTCCGCATGCTGCGCGAGCCACGCGGATATCCGGCCGCGAACTGCAACGTGATTCTGCCGCCCACGCATCCGGATGCGGATGCGGGGTTCGTGATCATGGAGCAGGTCGAGTATCCGGGCATGTCGGGCACGAACACGATCTGCGTCGCGACGGTGTTGCTCGAGACCGGCATGATCCCGATGCGCGAGCCGTTCACCGAGCTCACACTCGAGACGCCCGCCGGTCTGGTCCGCGTGCGCGCCGACTGCGAGCAGGGCAAGGTGCGCCGCGTCACCTTCCGCAACGTGCCGGCCTTCGCCGTGCACCTGGACGCGCCGGTCGAGGTCCCGCACCTTGGTACCGTGCCGGTCGACGTCGCCTACGGCGGCATGTTCTACGTCATCGCCGAGGCGGCGCGCTTCGGTCTTCGCCTAACGCCAGACGAAGGGCGCGACATCGTCCGGATCGGCGAGATGATCAAGGCGGCCGCGCGCGAGCAGCTCCCGGTGACGCATCCCGAGCAACCCGGATTCACCGGCATCACGATCGCGCAGTTGTCGGGAGCGCCCGCCGCCGGCAGCGCGCACGCGCGGAACGCAGTGGTCGTGTCGACGGGCACGCTCGATTGGAATCGGCCGGCCACCTGGACCGGCGCCCTCGACCGCTCGCCGTGCGGCACCGGCACCTGCGCCAAGATGGCGACCCTCCACGCGCGCGGCCGGCTTCCCCTCGAGCGCGACTTCCATCACGAGGGTGTGTTAGGCACAGTGTTCACCGGACGGCTCGTCGCCGAGACGACGGTGGGCCAGTACCGCGCCGTGGTGCCGACGCTGAGCGGCCAGGCCTGGATCACGGGGTTCAGCTCGTACGTGCTCGATCCGAGCGACCCGTTCCCCGACGGGTTCACCGTCGGCGACATTTGGTGACGGCGCCCCAGAACGCGGCGCTGCGTTAGGCGCCCAGGCCGTCCTTTGCCTTCGCGATCACCGCCGCCATCTCGGCGCGGTAGGTCGTGAACGTGTCGTCGACCACGTTCAGCGTCGGGATCTGGCCCGCGCGTAGCGAGAGTGTCTGCGCATCCCATGTGTTGAATCCCGACTCGTGCACGCCGCTGCTGCCGCGCCCCGGCGCCGGATGACTCAGGTGCTGGAAGAACCGCGCGTAGCGCTGCACGTGCTCGCGCACCGCCCACTGCGAGAACGACTGGTAGAACGGAATGAACGCCATGAGCGCGTCGTAGTGCATCTCACCGCATGCCAACACACCCGGGTGTGCGCGAGCAAGGCCGTCCACGAGCCGGCGCATCCCGTCGTGCATGTCAGCGCGCGGATTGTTCACCCACCCGCCGGCGATATCCAGGAAGTACGCATCCACGCCATAGCGTGTGATGACATCACCGATGCGCTCCGACAGCCACGTGCGCCATGCATCGACGCCGAGGTTCATGTAGGACAGCCAGCCGTCTTGATGGCGGTCGTTGTCCCAGTCCACCCAGTTGAGGTCGAGCGTATCGCCGTCGATCTTCGCCGTCGCGGCGCCCGCAATCGCCGCGAAACCCGGCGCGTGCCGGTTCGCCGCGTTGGCGCCGAACATCGGCATGAACGTGACGCCCAGGTCGTGCCCGGCCTGCACCAGCTGGCGCAGTCCCGCTTCGCCGCCTAACCGACCGGCGGCTTCGTATCGCGGATAGTCCCAATAGTACCGCCCGTCCCACGAGGGCAGAAACGCGAGGACGCGATCGCCCTCGATCTGCGTCGCCGTCCATCGCACGATCTCGAGCATGCGCGCGAAATCGTTGAACACGTAGCCGGTGTAGTGCATGCCGTGCAACGTCAGCACCAGGGACGTGCGCGTGAGCCACGCCGGCACGTCGCGACGCCGCGCCCACTCCGTTAGGCGGTAAGACCGCGCGACGTGATCGAAGTGCGGCGCGACGGCGGTCTCGAGCGTCGTCGCGCGGGCCAGGCGCCACGACGGCGTCGAGACCTCCGTCCGCGAGAGCCAACCCTCCGTCTCATGCACCGCTTCTACCCGGTATTCCGACGCGCCCGGCTGCAAGTAGAACCGCTTCGTCCGCACATGCTCGTCGAGCGATGAGATCGATGTGAACGCGCCGTCGCCCTGCTGCACCACGACTAACGGAGTCGGCATCCCGGCCGCCTCGCCGGGGCCGAATAGATCGCCGCCGCTGAACGGATAGCCGAACAACAGCTCGTCGTCCCGCGGATCGAAGAACGGCTGCCCAGCGGCCGACACCCGGCCACGCGGGATTCCCCGCACGACCGTCGTGATCGCCTTGATCGGCCGCGACAACGACGCATGAACGCGCCACGTCACGGCGCGGTCGCTCTCGCGCTTGAGCTCCAGCGCCACCCGCCCCGCTGCCGTTTGTTGCCCGCCGGCCCAGATCAAACGGTCGCACGTCACCCGCACGCCGTCGTCCGTGACCTCCGCGCGCATCGCGGCGCGATCGAGCCCGTAGACGTTCTCGTACGTGAACACGAGCACGCCAAACCGGTACGCTTCGAACACAACCGACGGCTCGGGAAAATCGAAGCTGAATTTGTCGTAAGCCCGCCCCCGCGGCGGAACGAACACGCCGCTCGTCGAAGTCAGCGGCACGATGTCCGGGCCGGCTCTCGCCGCATGAGGCGCGCCCTCTTCGCCTAACGGAGCGGCCGCGCGCGGGGCGATCAGCGCCCCCGCCGAGGTCGCACCGAGGATCTTGAGAGCATCCCGTCGGGAGAGCGGTCCGGTCACGCGACGGCTCCCGCCTCGAGCGTCATATCTGGCGCGACGCGACCTTCCAATACACGGCGTACCGCTCGTCGATCACCGTGTTGAGCGGCACCAACGTCACGTCCGTCGCCTGCCCAACGGTGCGAAACTCCAGCGGCGCGCCCGCGCCCGAGCGTCGCGTGATCCACGTGGACAGTTCGCCCCGAGCCGCCGCGAACGACGGCGCCGACACAGGATCGGACCCGTACTCCGGCACCGTGCGCGGCTTCGTCGGCTCGGCGCGCAGGACGTCGGACGTGAGGCCCGTCGTGCCTAACCGACCGGCCAGCACCAGCGGACCGTACATGATCGCCTGGACCGTGCCGTCGTCGGGCATCGGATGCGCGTGCAGCGCCATCGGCATCGTCACGCTCACATGGTCGCCGTCCCGCCACGTGCGGTCGAGCACCAGGTAGCTGCTCGGCGCCGCGAAGGCATCCAGCGCCCGCCCGTTGAGCGACGCCGATCCGCCGCGCCCGACCCAGTACGGCACACGCACGCGCAACGCGAACCGCGTCGGCCGCGCGCAGTGCACCGTGAGCTGCGTCGTGTCCTCGAGCGGAAAGCGAGTGTCCTGCACCAACCGCACGCCGCGCTCCTGCCAATCCAACTCCGATGCGATGAACAGGTTGACGTACACGCCGGCGTCATCCTGGAAATAGATGCTGTCGCCGAACTTGGAGAACGACTCGAGACCGGTGCCGTTGCAGCACCAGAAGGACTCGTTCGGCCGTCCGAAGAGTTTCCAGTATCCGGACGCCAACGGCACATAGTAGAGCGTCATGCCGTCGCTCGGATGCTGCGTCCCCAAAATGCCGTTGAACAAGGCGCGCTCGTAGAAGTCCGCGCAGCGCGGGTCCGCCGTCCACCCGAACACGTGCCGGGTCAACTTGAGCATGTTGTACGTCGTACAGCACTCCTGTGTGTACCCGCTCAGTTGCGTCGACAACACGTCGGGCGCCGCACCCCAATCCTCGCCGTTGCTCGTACCGCCCGTGCAGTACGCCCGGTGCCCCGTCACTTCGCGCCAGAAGTAGTCGGCCACCGCGTGAGACCGCGTGTCGCCGACGGTTTCGTATCGCCGCGCGGCGCCGATGATCTTCGGGATCGTCGTGTTGACGTGCAGCCCCTTGAGCTCGTCGCGCCCTTCGGCTAACGGAGCGAATACTCGCTCGTGGTCGAACCGGTGCGCGAGGGACGCCCACTGCGCATCGCCGCTGACGGCCGCCAGGTTGTACAGCACCTCGTTCATGCCGCCGTACTCGCGCTCCAACACGCGCGCCATCGCCTCGTCGCCTAACGGAGAGACCCATCCGCGCGTCCACGTCGCCAACCCCAAGAGCACCGTCATGGCCTGTGCATTGCCCGAATACGTGTACGTGTCCAGCAACCCCGCCATGATCTTGTGGATCGTGTAGAACGGCGCCCACACGTTCTTCCCCTCGCGCAGCCGGTCGAAAAACTCTTCCGGAAATGCGCTCACGTATCCGTTCCCGTGCGCCTGCTGGCATTGCGCCAACACACTCACCACGTACGCGCCGCGCTTGCGAAGCTCGGGATCGCGCATGCTCGTGCTCATGAGCGCGCACCCCGACATGAAGTGACCGGTGTAGTGGCCGCGCAGCTCGTTCACCGGCGCCTCCCATCCGCCAAGCGGCTCGGCGGATGAGGGCAGACCCGCGGTCACGCGGAACATGTGCAACAGTCGGTCGGGATCGACGCTCGACAGATGCCGGTGGGCAATCTCAGCGGCGTCGAGGAACGGCCCCGGCCTCAATTGGACGCGCGCTAGATCGAATGGACGCACGATGGAAGGATCGGCGACGCGCCGCGATGCGTGTTGCGACACGCGATCCGCCAATGCCGTGTGCGGCCAGATGGTCGCCGCAGCGGCCGCGGCTGCCGTTCCAAGTACGAACTGCCGGCGCGTTACGTCGCCACTCATGGATCGACTCCGCTCTCTCGACCCGAGATCGTCAGTCGCAATCGCACACTCGGTGCGCAGCGACCCCCGATTGCGATGCTAGCCCGGGGCGCTCGCCGCGTCAATGCTGCATCTCCGAACCGCTTGACCCGGCGTCGTCGAGACGGGTAGTCTCCGAACCATGTCATCTCATGCGACTGCGCTCCACCACACGACGCTCGATGCCGCGCTCCGCCGCGATCTCTCGGTGCTCGATCGCGCGAACTTGAGACGCGTGACGCACCCGGTGAGCGAGCGTCGCGGCGCGGCCGTGTCTGCCAGCGGTCGCCTCGCCATCGATTTCTCGTCTAACGACTATCTCGGCCTCGCCGCAGACCCGCGCATCGCCGACGCCATCGCGGCTGCGCTCCAGCGTGAAGGCACCGGTGCAGCCGCGGCGCGCCTCATTTCGGGCACGAACGAGCTGCACGAAGAGCTCGAGGTCGCACTCGCGGCCTTCAAGGGCACCGAGGCTGCACTGCTGTTCTCGAGTGGGTATGCCGCCAACGCGGGCGCGATCCCCGCGCTGGCCTCGCGCGGCGATATCATCTACGCCGATGCCCTGAATCACGCGTCACTCATCGATGGCTGCCGCCTCTCGCGCGCCGAGGTCAAGATTTTCCCCCACCTCGATGTCGATCGGTTGGATGACATGCTGCGCGACGACGCGGAGCACGACGGCCGCCGCTGGATCGTCGTCGATGCCGTGTTCTCGATGGACGGCGACGCGTTCCCGCTCGACGCGCTCGTGGCCCTCGCGCACGAGCACCACGCCTTCACGTACGTCGACGACGCGCACGGCACCGGTCTGTTAGGCCAAAACGGCCGCGGCTCGGCCGAGCGGTGGAACGTCGAACATCAGGTCGACGTGAACATGGGCACGCTCGGCAAAGCGATCGGCACCACCGGTGCGTTCATCGCCGGGTCGCAGGTGCTCCGCGATTGGCTGCTCAATCGCGCCCGCCCGTTCGTCTTCACCACCGCGGCGCCGCCGGCGCTGGCCGCCGGCACGCTCGAGGCGCTGCGCATCGTCCAGGCGGAGCCGTGGCGCCGCGCGCGCCTGCGCACCAACGCGCGCGCGCTCCGCGATGGACTCCGTGCGTTAGGCTGCG
>JANWIK010000112.1 GCA_025449955.1 Gemmatimonadaceae bacterium | reverse complement strand
TGTCGACCCCCGGACATGCCTGTGACCCCACCAGTTGGTGAGTGGCGGGGTGCGGGGCGGGGTCATCTTCGGTCGGGTGGATCGGGTGGCTCGATGGCTGAGGTACCGGACGGGTCGCGGTGGAAGCGGTGGCCGTGGGGGCTGGTCCAGTCGAACGCCCCCGGTCGGGGCGCCTGGGCGCGCCCGGCGGGGGGGCGCGGCCCCCCCGCGGGCGCGCCGCCGGCCCCGCCCCCCGACGGTTGGGGGGGGCCCGCCCCGGCCGCCGGCCCCCCGCTTCCACGGGGATCAGGGATGGTCGGGGCTGCGCGTGGAGTCGGTTTTCGGGTCATGCTGGCCATGGTCAGCCTTCATGTTGGGCATGTCGCTCATCGGCATGTCCCGCATACCGGCGTTGCCGGCGGACGAGCCCGCGTGGGCATCGTTAGGCTTGTGCCCGTGCGACGCGGCGCCGGCCAAGTGGGCGTTCATGTCGCTCATGATGGGCAGCGTCGCAATGTCGCGCTTCACGAGCGGGTCGGCGAGGTCGAGCTTCGGCCACGCGGTGTCGTCGTCGGGGACGAAGGCGCCGTTGATGTGACCCATGCCGCCGTCCTTGAACGTCTCGGTGGTCGGGTTGTCGTATTCGGCCACGACGCGATAAGGGTGGTGCGCTTGGAGTCGCAGCGCGTCGCTGTTGAAGCCGAAGATGAATCGACCGACGCCTTCCACGTGGCCATCGTGATCGCGGCGTGCCTTGAGGCGCGCGAGGACTTTGCCGGTTGACGCGTCCTCGAGCTCGAGGCTCGAGCCATAGTCGTGGATATGGCCGCCGATCCCGACCAACCTGCCGGCGATCGGCAATTCGAACTGATAGCTGTGCGAAGATTTTCCCGGGGGCACATCGAACGTGGTGACGCCGCCGATGTGATTGTTGACGTCGACGTAGAACGGCATCACGGTAAGCACGTCGTGGTCCTTCGAGGGTGTGTAGAGCAGCGTGACCTCGAGGTATGCGGCGTCGATGTCCTTGCCCGTTTCGTTGTGGAACATGGCGTACATGCCGAGTTTCTCGCCGATGTGCATGGGGACACCCATGGACGAGGGAAGCTCGACGGGCTCGGTTTCAGCGCCCCAGCCAAAGAGTCGCTCGACCGCGGGATAGACCAGCTGGCGGCGGTCGAAATTGACGCCGATGAGGTGGTGGAGGATCTCGTGCGGCAACGAGTCGCCGGCCGCGTTGCGCATGCGGACGTTGAAGCCGCGCAGGTAGCCATCGACCGGCCACGCGAACGGCATCACCTCGCTCGGCGCCATGTTGGACATGTCCATGTGCGCGTCCATGGCGGGGAGGCGGAACGGTCCGGCGGTCACGATGATGCGCGACTGCGCCGAGTCGACGCGGACCTCGATGTGCGGCGCGGCGACGGGAACGGCATGGGGGCGAGGCGCCGGGGCGGCGAGGGCGGCGGCGGCAAAGAGCAAGGTCACCATGATGTGCATCCTTTACAGTTAGGCATTCGACGTCAGGCGAGCGTTCCGCGGTACGTCGCGGACTGGCCGAAGCTTTCTTCCACTTCCATCTCGATCGCCGTGAGGTGCGCGATGTTCGCCTCGCCTAACTCCGTGAGCAGGCGCTTGGCGAGGTGGCGGGCGAGCATCTCGACGGTGGTGTTGGGAATGGGCAAGAGCGCGCAGTCCCGAGCCGGGAACACGTACCGCTGCTTGCCCTCGTAGTCGACGCGCACGGTGCCGTCCGTGGTGACGATGCCGAGCTTGGGGTTCTCGAGGGGGAGCAGCACTTTGTGGTCGATCTCGTCACAGAGTTGACGCATGAGTTTCTTGATGAAGGAAAAATCGAGCACGTACCAGCCGTCTTCATCGATCGCGCCATCGAGGGCGACGCCGACCCGATAGTTGTGTCCGTGCAGCGACTCGCACCGATGTCCGGCGAACGTGATAAAGTGCGCCGACGAGAAGACGGTGTAGTCCTTCTTGACCCGTATCCTAAACTCGCCGTGGGTTCGCATCGGTTCCATCCGGAGCGCTAGCTCCAGCCTCCTTCAAGAAGTACGACAAAGATCGCGGCGGCGGTCAGATCGGCCGTGGTGCCGGGGTTCCGGGCATTGGAGTCGTCGCGGAGCGCGCGATCGAGCGCTGCGGTACGCCGCCGGCCTGCGGCGCTCCGTACGCCGCCGGCGGCGAGAACGTTTCTGCTGCGCCGCGAGATGTCCGCGGCCGCCGCTTCGCCCAACTTGCGTGCCACGAGTGTGTCGGGGACCCCGGCAAGCAGCGTCAAATAGGTCTCGACGATGGCGTCGTCCCAAGACAGGCCGTCGCGCCGCGCGCGATCCAGCGTCGGCGCGCCGAGCTCGAAGGTGACGGCGAAGTCAGTGGCGTACTCACGCGCGATGCCATCGCGATCGGCCGCGAGCGCCATGACGGCGCGCAGTGCGAGAGTGGGCGCACCGGCGACATCCTGTTCATCGGTTCGTCCCAAGCCGCCGGGTCGCGTCAGGCGAATGGCCGCGTAGACCTTTGCGGCATCGCGCACCGTGGTGCGGCCGAGCACGCGGACGACGCGCTCGCGCAGCGTGCCGCCTTGAGCGTCAAGTGCGGCGCGTGCGAGCGGCGCCAACAAGAGGATGATGCCGAGGTTGGTGTTGGTGCTGGTCCATCGCGCGGTGGCGGCGCACGCGTCGCGAATCGTGGTGCCGAGCGAGCGGCGTCTCGAGAGCAGGAACGCCGGGCCGATGGCGGCGGCACTGGCGAGGAAGTGGTCGTATCGCGTGTCCCGAAAGTGCGTGTGCGCGGCCGGAGCGACGTTGCCTGGTTTGGGTGCGCTGGCCTCGAGGAGGCAGGCCAATTGAGCAGCGCTGGCGACGTCGGCGGCTGTCGTTGGGCGTGCGGATGCGCGACGACCGGGCGTCAGTGTTGGACGCGATAGGCGTCGAGTAGGTGATCGACGATCGCTTGGGCGACGTCGATGGAGGTAGCCGTCTGGAGCCCGTGCCATCCCGGGATGCCGTTCACCTCGAGTACATAGACTGAGCCGTCTCGAGCGGGCAGGAGGTCGACGCCGGCGTATGCAGCGCCAACGGTGCGTGCCGCGCACAGCGCCATGGCGTGCCATTCGGCGGGCAGCGTGATCGCGCGAGCGCGTCCACCACGAGCCAGATTGGTGCGCCAACCCGCCGCCGAGCGTTCGATGGCGCCCACGACCCGGTCGCCAACGACGAAGACGCGGACGTCGCGTCCTTCGTGCTCGATTGTGCGCTGAAGATAATACACCCCGTGGATCGCTTCCAGCGCGCGGAACACACGCCATGCGATCTCTTCATCGCTCACGCGCACCATGCCGAGTCCCATGGAGCCGACGAGCGGTTTCACGATGACGTCGTGCAGGTCGCGGAAGGCGGCCATGGCGTCGTCGGCGCGCTCGCAGACGACGGTATCAGGAGTCGCGAGACCAGCGCGCGAGAGGAGCGCCGACGTGTAGAACTTGTCGACGGTGCGTTCGATGGCGCGCGGCGGGTTCATGACGGCGACGCCGGCGTCTTCGAGCCAGTGCAGCGCGTCGACCCGATACACGATTTGTTCGAGCGATCCGTTGGGGATGATGCGCGCGAGCACGGCGTCGGCGGCGAGGAGGTTTTCGTCGGGCGCGGCGAGTGCGGTGCGGGTGCCCATGGACGCGACGAGCGATTCATACGGAAATACGGCGGCGCGCGCGCCCCGGGCGGCGAGCGCGCGTGTGAGCTCATCGGTGTGCCATCCGGTGCGTGCGGCGAGGATGGCGACGAACACTGGCGTCAGGTTTCCTCGCCGACGAGCGCGGCAAAGCCGCCGGTGGCGAAGTTAGGCAAATCGCCGGCAACGGCGGCAAAGCCGGGCGTCGCCGTTCCACGCGTGAGCGCGGCCTCGGAGTCGAACCAGAGCTCCGCTTTGCGGTAGTAGCCGGGCTTCGAGCCATCGAGGTTGCGCGGGAACTTCATGAGCACGGCGCGCGTGAAGCCGATTGCCTTGGCGTGCTTCGTCACGAGCGGGATGTGCGTAGCGGCATAGTATTTCTCGAACGCTGCTGGATCCTTGGGATGGTTGTAGAGCACGACGACGCAGAACACGGGAGACCTCGGGGAAGGGGGAATGGGGAAAAGGGGAAAGGGGCGCGGGACGCGAGTCGTTAGGCGAGGAAAGGCGTGAGTAGGGCGTAGGGCGTAGCGGCGTAGGGGCCGTTACTGGATCAGCGAGGTGCGGAGCACCTCGGGATCCAACTTGCCGCCGTGGAATGTTCTGCCCGACGTGTCGCTCGTGAGCCAGACTTCGCCGGGGCTGAAGAGCATCTTGTCGATCTTGTAGAAATCGCCGCCGTAGCGCTTGAAGATGTCGTAGAACGGAGTGCCGTAGTCGTGCGACGCCGAGGCGGGGAGCTTGCTCGCGAGCTGCGAGAGCTCGTCGTCTTCGGCGCGGACGGTGAAGTGGGCCTGACCGCCGTAGAGCACACAATCGTTCGTGCGGCCGATGGCGTGGAGATCGTCCTTGGCCACGGGGGGAAGCGGCGCGACGCCCAAGCCGCTGACGACGCGGCGGACGTCGAAGCCTAACGACTCCATCTTGTGGAGCGCGGTCTCGAGAATGCGCGCGACCACCTGCACGCCGCCGGCGAGCGAGGCGGTCGGAGCAATGGCCATCGTGATCTGGCGCGGGTCGAGCTTGGCGCGCGTCGCGACGTAGTTCGCGACTTCATCGGTGGGCGGCGTTCGCCCCTCGAGCACCAACACCCCCCGCGTGGCCTGCTCGGCGTATCCGAGTTTGGTGAACAGCTCGGTCTCGACGCGCGCGTGCGCGCGCAGAGGACCCGAGGCCATCGCGAAATACTTTCCGACCTGGACCGACCACCCGGCGTACTGTGACGCCATGCAGGCGAGCGCGGGGTGGTCGGTCCAGATGCGTACGCCGGGATACGAGTCCGACCCAATTCGTAACCAAGTGAGACTAATGTCGGCCAGGCCGCTGGTGCACAACTGCACGAGCGCGAGGCCGGCACCGAGTCCGCCGGCCGCTTCGATGCCGGCGTCGAGGAGGCGCGTGCCCGATGGCAGGAGGCTACTGGCGATGCGCAGTTGGCTCGCGCGCTCGACCATGCCGTCGGCGAGCTGCCAGGCGCGCTCGTTGAGGTGGAGGGTGCTCACGGCTCCTCGCCCCGCGCGAGAATCTCGCCACGGCCCAACTCCGCCATGTCGCCGCTGTAGCGGCGAAATCGCGCGGTCGGTTCGTCATCGGCGATTACGAGTCTGCGGTGCGTGCGGAGATGTGCGACGGTCACGGCGATGTGCGGCGGACAATAAGTACAGGCGAAGCGATACGTCGATGGGACGGACACGCGACCGAACACCGCGATGGTCCCGCGCTTGTTGAAGCGGCCGGCGTCCTCCCCCGCCCTGCCTAACACGATGACGTTGCCGGCGATCATGCCGAGGCCGGCGCGCGGGCCCGCATCGCCGGCGACGACCACGGTGCCGCGCCGCATCGTGGCACCGATCTCGGCGCCCGCGTTGCCACGGACGACGATCTCGCCGCCGGCCATGCCGCGCGCGGCCGCCAGGCGTCCGGCGCCTAACCGGTCGCCGGCGTTGCCGGCAATGTCGAGCAGGCCGCCCGTCATCTCGAGTCCGGCGCCGTAGCCGGCGTCGCCGGCAACACGCAGGACGCCGCCGGCCATGCGCGTGCCGGCGTAGCGGCCGACGCTTCCTTCCACCTGGAGCTCGCCCGCGGTCATGCCGGCGCCCACCGCATCGATCATGGACAGGTCGCCGCTCACGCGGACGCGATCGGAGCGGCCGCCGCGCACCTGGAACACGTCGCCTAACGGAACAGTGTGCGGGCCGTCCCAGACCGGCAGCCGCGCGATGTCGGATTCGTCGAGCGTCGCGAGGGCATTGGGCGCGATGCCCTCCACCTCGAGGCGGCGCGCGACGGGCGCTCGCAGCGTGAGCGTGATTACGTCGCTCATGCGGCCGTGCCCTCGTCCATGATCTTGCGCAAATGGAAGTGGTGCGGGCCGAGCTTGCCGCCGTAGTTGCCGGCCGAGATGCTGTGCACGCCGGCGCGGCAGGCGGCGTCGATTCCGACACGCATGGCGGCGGCGATGGACGGCGCATCCAGCCCGTCGAGCACGATCTCGAGGGCCGCGTTCACTCCGTTAGGCAGCAACGATGGCGTGAGCGCACGGAGCGTGGGCGCATAGGCGTCGTTCGTCGTCGCGATCATGAATTTGTGCCGTTTGCCTCCCACCTTGCTGCCGCTGCGCACGATGCCTCCCGGAAACGGCAGCACGACGCCGGGTGCGCCGCGCATCGCGTCCACCGCGGCCTGCGCCGCGCCGAGCGCCGCCTCGTCACTCTCGGCGAGAATGAGAAAGTTACCGCCGCCTACACCCTTCACTTTGCCGAACGATTCCTGTACGAGAAACTCCCCCTCCATGACGGGGATGCGCCAGTAGCGTTCGCCGTTTATCACCTTGCTGCCTTGAAAGCCGTCGCCGAACACGCGCAGCGATTTGCCAATGGACATGCGCTCGTCGGCGTCGGGAAGGCCGTCGAAACAGGCCGTGGTGACGCACGTGAGCACCGTTTGCCCGATACGCTCGATCAGGCGCTTCGCGAGACTCTCCGAATCCATCGTGAAGAGCAAGACGCTCACGCCCGGGCGGCCGTCGGGGGTCTCCGACGGTGCAAGCTCACGCTCGATACCCGCTTCCACCTTGCACGCAATAACCGAAGTCGCGAAGCCGGTCATCTCGCGCGCCGCTTCGACAGCCCACCGCGTGTCGCGCGCCGTGATGATCACGCGCGCGCCGCGCATGCCGAACGCTTCGGCGAACGTGTCTTCGATGGCGACGCCGCGGATTTGCACGTCAGGCGCTCGCGCCGACGGGAACCGGCGCATCGCGAGGCGGCGCGACCGGATAGTTAGCGAGGGCGATGGTCCCGTAGCGATCGAACCAGCTCGACACGTCGCGCATCACCGCCGCGTCATATTGCGGACGGACGTGCAAGCGGTGCGTCGCCGGCGCGCGCCGCAGCTGGCCCTCCTCGACCACCAGCGTTCCGCTCTTGATCACGTATCGCGGCATGGCGAACATCGTGGCGACGTTGACGTCCCGCGCATAGACGGTGATGTCCGCGTCGGCGCCCGGCGCCAGATGGCCTTTGCTGGTCAGGCCTAACTGACGGGCCGGACCGGCGCGCGTGATGATCGCGATCTCTCGCAGCGTGTACTCGCGCGACAACCCATCGGCGAGCGCCGTGCCGGCGAGCAGCTTCTGATTCACACCCTTGAGCCGCTCGTCACGGTACGCCTTGTCCATGAGCAAGCGGATCAATTCCGGATAGCTCGTGAAGACACCACCGTTCGGATGATCCGTCGAGAGAACCACGCGCCATGGGTCGTCGGACAACAAGAACAGCTCGAGTCCGACCACCCACTGGAGCGATGCGACGGCCGCGGCATCGCGGTACTCGTACGGGACGATGCCGCAGCCGGTCTCGAGCTCGATGTCGACGTTCACCCAGCGGCGTCCGCTGCTCGCGTGCAGGAGATACTCCACCGCGCCGTCTGCCGTGACCGTGGTTGCATGGCCGAGCATCACCTGCCCAACGTCGGCGGTGACTTCTGTGTGCGCGTTCACGTACGCGATGAGCTCTTTCGCGCCCGACGCCCACGGCTTGTCCGCGCCGCCGGCGTAGGCGTGGAACTGGAGATGCGTGAAGTGTGCGCGTCGACCCGACAGCGCACGCATGCTGTCGAGCGTCGTCGCGACGTTGCCCGGCATGCCGAGGTTGTTGCAGTGGATGTGGACCGGGTGCGGCAAGCCGAGGGCGTTCGCGGCGTCGGCCAGCGTTTCCATGATCGCGCGCGGCGTCGCACCGGACAGGCCGTTCGCATCGTCGATGCTTTTCACCGCGCGGACGTTGCGCTTCCAGAGCTCGACGCCGCCCGGATTGACGAGCTTGATCGCGTAGGCGCCGGTCGCGCCTAACAACCAGGCGGCGTAGTCGCGCGCGCGGTCGCGTTCACCGGCGGCGATCTGCTGGAGCAGATACGCGTCGTTGCCCATGAGCACGAAGAATCCCGCGTCGATGATCGGCGTGTCGTCCAACTGCGCGTGCGTGTCGCGGGCGCTGACGGGCGCGACGGCCGCATCGAACACGGTAGTGTAGCCCAGCCCGGCGTAGCGATAGCCGGTGGTGAACGTGGACGGCACGGTGCCGCCGGTGCCCGAGCGGCCGACGGCATCGAGCAGGTCCGGCGCCGCCGCGGGATCCGCGGTGCGCTCGTCGGACAACACACGCCGCGCGTGGTTGACGCTCGAGCCGGCGATGTGGGCGTGGATGTCGATGCCGCCGGGCATCACGACCATGCCGTGCGCGTCGAGGCGAGGCGAATCGTTAGGCAGCGACGCCACGATGCGGCCGTTCTCGATGCAGACGTCGCGCACGTCGCCGTCCACGCCGTTCGCCGGATCGTACACGGCGCCGCCCGTGATGCGCAGCCGGTCGGTCACGAGCGGCGCGCCCGGCGCGCGGCGATGCGTTGGGCGAGGTCGCGCACGACGTCGGCGGCCACGCGCGGCCCCGGCACCGGGGCGCGGAGCGGCAGCGGCACGTCGTCCATCCGGAAGGCCGTGCCGCCCTCGTGAATCCCGGCGACGCCGGTGTCGATCGCGATCGCGCACGCGGCGGCGGTGGCCGCGGGGCCGACGACGACGGTGCGGGCGGCGTCGATCGCGAACGGTAGGCCTAACGGACGGCCGACCACGAGCACCGCGTCGACCGCGCCGGCGGCGACGAGCGCCCGGGCGCCCTCGTCGGGCCGGTACCGCGGATGTCCGCGCGAGAAATCGACGCTCATCGGATAGCCCGTCTGCCACGTGAGCACCGCCTCGGCGCCCAGGCGATTCCCCCCGGCGCGGAGCGGCATGACACAGGCCCGCGTGGTGGCGTTGAGCTCGAGACCGAGCGCCATGAGCGATTCCGCTCGCCCGGGCTCAGGGGGCAACGCGCCCGGCTCGGCGTCGTAGATGATCGCGACGTAGCGCGCGGCGGCGAGCGTGCGCGAAAGATCGGCCAGGCCGGCGAGCGGGTGTTCGCCTAACGATCGACCGGCGAGCGACGCGCGGAGCGCGGCGATCGCGCCCAGCTCGCGATCCACCGGGATGCCGAGGCGCAGATCCGCGTCGCGGGGACCACGTGCGTCGCCGACGTCGACCGAGACCAGCGTGCGGCTGCGGCGTCCGTCGGGAACGAACAGCCCCGCGGGCTCGGGGGCGTAGCGCGACGCGTAGCGCGGATAGCGCGCGGCGGGATCGGTGCCCCAGAACACGATGCAGTCGGCGCGATTCCGGATTTCGCCTAACGTGGCGCCCACGCGGCCGCGCCGTTGGGCAGCCAGGATGCCGGACGCGACGCTCGACGAGCTCACGCCGTCGACCACCGCACGCAACGTGTCCGCCACGGCCACGGCGGCCCGCTGCGTTTCGCACGACGTGTCGATCGACAGAAACACGAGCGTCCGTCGCGCCTCGTCGAGCATCGTCGCCGCGGCGTCGAGGGCGGCATCGATGGAGACAGCGGCGCCGCGCACGCGGATGTCGGTGGGCACGCTGCCGTCACCGAACCATGCAGAGCCGAGCGGACACGCGCTGCGGGCCTCGGCGATGCGTCCGTCGCGCACCGCTACGACGATGTCATCGCAGGAGCAGCCGCACCCAAGACAGGTGACATGCTCGACGAGCCCCGGCATCTCGCTCATGCGCTTTTCCTCCCGCTGCCCCCAATTTGCACATACAGCTTTCGCGCGCGCCGCACAAGCGCGGCGTGGCAAGCGGCTTCCGACACGCCGCGTGCGAAAATCGTACAGACGGGGCTGCCGCGCCGAATCCTTTGTCGAGGCTGTGGTACGTCGCTCACCGACGGGTCTTCCAGCCATGCCCACGTGTCGCCAACCGTGACGGTTCGCCTCGCGAACACGACTGCCTTGCCGATGACGTCCACGCTCGTGTCGTTTCGGACAGCAGCCAGGTCGAAACGCGGCGTTTGGCCAGCGGAACCCGAGACGTGCGCGTCGAACACCGAGAATTCGAACGCGCGTTCGGCCAGCTCCATTGATGCCGTATACCTGGGATTCACCTCCGTCACGAACGGCGTGCCTTCATGGGCGATGAAGTCGATCCCGTTGACTCCAACCAAGTGGAGCTCACGCGTGAGCGTGTCGGCGATGTTGCAGGCGGTATCGAACAACGTGTCGGCGTTGGCGAACGTTGCCGCTCGAGCCGGGACAAGGATACTGCCGCAGTACTGAAAGCCCGACGCCCCGAACTCCGGCTCGCCGATGAGCTGACGGCTGAACGCGAACGGGACGGCGCCGCGGCCATCGGCCGAGAACACCAACGAGCCGGGCAAGCCGGTGATGCGCTGCTGCAGAAAGTGCGTCGAACGCACCGACGTGCCTCGACGCCAGCGTGTGATCCCGTGACCTCCGCCCGAAGCGAACGGTTTGGCGAGCCACGCGGTGCGGCCGGGATCGCGGGTTCCACGCAGTCGGATTTCGGGAGCGGCGAATCCGTGACCGCGGAGCACGCGCGCCACGACATCGGGTGCGCGGGCGCGCGCCAACACGCCGGGCGGATTGCCGAGGAGTCGTCGGCCGCGGGCCAGCATGCGGACGGCGTCGAGATGGTTCTCGAAGCTGGCCACGTACGCGGCCAACCGGGCCGGGAGGGCGCGGGCGGCGCGGGCAATGCCTAACGGAGTGAACCGCGCGATGTGCGACCCGGTCGTCCCGAGCGCGAGGGCGGGGGTGGCGGCGTTGTCGAGATCGGCGAACGCGTCGACGGACGCGACCCGATAGCCGGCGGCGATCGCGGAATCGACGATGGCGCGCGTCGAGAATCCGGCGATGACGACGCTCCGGGCGTCAGTCGATGCCGAGGCGTCGTCGCGCGGCATCGGGAGAGATGACGAAGAGGTGGTCGAGGATCGTGCCCGACGCCTCGCGGACGCCGAGCGCGTTCACGAGGGGCTCGTTGGGTCCGCCGGCGAGGCCATCGGCCAGGAGCGCCGCGCCCTGCGCGGCTTCCTTGGCGGTGTGCGCGAATCCCTCCAGGCGCCTAACGGGAGCGAAGGGGCTCAGCCGCCGCCGGAGCTCGCGGCCGATCGCGTCGGCATGCGTGAGGCGGCCGGAGAGCAGGATCTCGTGCGGGTGCGGGACGACGGTGCACAGCGCGGCGACCGCTTTGACGGCGCTCTCGATCAACGCGTCGCGCGCGACCTGGTCGCGCGGTGTGCGCGGCGCGGCGAGGTGGTCGGCCAGGTGATCGCTGCTGCCGATGATGCTCGCGGCGCCGCCGCCGAACAGCGTCGCTTTGTCGATGGTGCCGGCGAGGAACGCGACTTCGCCGTCGAGCGCGCCGGCGGCCCGGGCGCCCATGGGACCGGCGGTGCCGCCTAACCCGTCGACGATGCGGCCCTCGTGCACCGCGATCGCCGCCGAGAACGCTCCGCCTAACTCGAGGAGGACGAACGACACCTCGGCGTAGGCGCACCGGCGGCGCCGCGCCTGGTCGTAGAGGCCGAGCGCGGCGGCGCACACTTTATCGGCGGTGCCCATGTCGACGCGGTTCACCTTGCGACTCGCCGGGACCGATGTGAGGTGCACGACGCCGGGCGTGAAGAGCACGGGCAGATGGGCGTCGCGCATGGCGCGGGCGAGGGTGCGCAGACCGCCGATGCCGCCGTGATCGTCGGTTGCGGAGAGATACGCGAGGCGGAGATCCGTTTCGGTGGCGCGCTCGACGGGCGTGAGCGGGAGGCCGTATCCCGACGGGCCGGCGATGAGCGACGCACCGGCATCGCGAAGGAGCGCGATGAAGGCGGGGACGTCCGCCACCGCCTGTGCCGTGGGGATCGAGCGATCGAGATAGACGTCGCCCGCATCGAGGCCGCAGACATCGATGGTGATGGTTCCCGGGTCGATGCCGAGCGTGCGGGGCATGGCGGGCGCGGTCGGGGCGCCGGTCCGTTAGGCGGGTAGGCCCGCGGCGAGCTCGGCGATGGTCTCGGCGTCGAGCACGGCGTCGTTGCGCTCGAACAGGCGGGCGATGCTCGCCTTGTGGACTTTCATCTTGAAGCCGCCCACGCCGATGGCGCCGAACGTCGTCACGCCGCCCTGCTGCTTGCCGTCGTCGTTCACCTCGATGCCCTCGATGCCTAACGGAGGTACGGCGTTGAGGTCGCACGCGACCGCGAGGCCCTGGCGGTTGGACCAGGCGGCCTTGGGGACGAGCAGCACGCCCGCCGGGCCGGTGTTGAGCACCACGTCGGGGCGCACCGCGTCGAGCACTTTGGCCGCCTCCGATGCGTTGCGCAGACACTCCACCGCGATCGCGCCGCCGAAGCGCGACTGGATCGCGGTGCGCGCTTTGTCGCCTTCCTCTTCTTTGCGCGACGTGATCGTGACGACGGCGCCCGCCTTGGCGAACAGTCCCGCCGCTCGCAGCCCAACGGGGCCGGTGCCGGCGGTGACCAATATTTTCTTCCCGCGGACGTCGCGAACCGCGCGCGTGATCTTGACCACGGCGGCGACGGCCGTGGTGTTCGAGCCGTTCGAGTCCAGCATCATCGAGATCTTGAATGGTCCGAAGAGCGTCTTCTGCGCCGCGGCCAGCATTTTCTCACCGATTGCCATGTCGCTGCCGCCAATGAACACGGCGGTGTTGTTCAGATCCTTGGGACCGCGCGTGAAGATGCATCCGTAGATGAGATCGCGAACGTCAGCCTCGGTCGCTCCGCCGCGCTGCATGACGACATCCGCGCCACCATCATACGCGACGACTTCGTCGAACGCGCTGGCGAGCCGATTCGAATCGAGCTGGAGCAGGAGTTTTTTCATGGGGGCCACCCGTCTTAAGAACACGGGGCGCTGCGAAGCGCCCCGTGTGGTCGTATCTGTAGAAACTCGCCGGCGCGCATTCACCGATCGTGAATGCGCGACCGAGGTCTGCAATTATCCTTCCGCGCCGCTCGCGAACGGGTGGCGAGCCGTCTTCTCGCCGGCGATCACGTCGTCGATGCGCGGCTGACCCTTGAGCGCGCGCTCGAGCGCTTGCTTGGTCGCGCGGTAGTTGAAGTCGAAGATCTTCTTGTCGTCCTTGGCGTCCCAGTGGATGAACACGCCCACGAGGACGCAGTAGTCATCGACCTTGTCGCGCGGAATCACGCCGGACGAGACGGAGTCGACGATAGCGCGGGCGACGGCGGCCTGTGCCGGTCCGAACATCTGGACCGCCTGCTTCGCGCCCTTGATCGTGACCTTGTTGAACAGAATGGTGTCCGGCTTCGCCGCGAGGTTAGGCGTGACGACGGCGAGAAGGCTGGTGAAGCCGTCCTTGTTATTCGACAGCGCGCTCACGAACGCCTGTCCCGCATGTCCCGATTTGGAGCCGATGATGAGGTCGATGTGCGCCACCTCGTTCCCGTCGCCGATCAGGGATTCACCGATGTAGAATTCCGCTGCCATGGGACCCACCTCCGTACCAATGTGGATGTAGAACGCACACGCGACCGCGTGGAAGAGATTGCGACGGAGCCACGCACGTCCTCCCACCGACGCCATGAGGCGCGTCGTATAGGCGCGCCTCACACGGGGTCGTAGGGATCGTGAACATGATGCCGACTCCGAACCATGTCAAGCACGAGAGGGTGCACGTGCGCGTTCGTCGGGGTTTCCCCGCTCCACCGCGCCGTGCAACTTTCGTATATGCGCATTCCGATCGAGAGCTATCGGCTGTCCAACGGGCTCGTCGTCACGTTGTCGGAGGACCACACGGCGCCGATTGTCGCCGTGAACTTGTGGTATCGGGTCGGGTCGGCGAACGAACGGCCGGGGCGAACAGGGTTCGCGCACTTGTTCGAGCACATGTTGTTTCAAGGGTCGGAGCACGTTGCCGCAAACGAACATTTCGAGCTCATCCAGCGCGCCGGCGGAACGCTGAACGGGTCCACGTGGCTCGATCGGACGAACTACTACGAGACGGTCCCGTCCAACGAGCTTGCATTGGCGCTCTGGCTCGAGGCCGATCGCATGGGCGGTCTGCTTCCGGCCATGACCCAACAGAAACTGGACACACAGCGCGACGTGGTGAAGAACGAACGGCGCTGGAGCATGGACAACCAGCCGTACGGTACGTGGTCCGAGCGTCTCCCGGCGCTCACGTATCCGCCCAACCATCCATTCCATCACTCGCTCATGGGGTCGATGGAAGATTTGTCGGCGGCGCGTCTGGAGGACATCGCCAACTTCTTCGCCACGTACTACCGCCCCGACAACGCCGTGTTGTCGATTGCCGGCGATTTCGATCCATCCGAGGCGCGTGCGTTGGTCGCGCAATACCTGGGTGCGATTCCTCGTGGCCCGGCCAGCATTCCGCCGTTGGCGGACATGCGGCTTTCGCCGACTTTCGGCGGAGCGCGGCGCGAGGTCGTTCCCGATATGGTGATGGTGCCGCGGTTGTTCCTGGCGTTTCGCGCTCCGGTGTTCGGCACCGATGAGTACTACGCGGGGAGCGTACTCGGCGCGATCCTCGGGTTGGGCAAGGCGAGCCGGTTGCAGCGCGAGTTGGTTCGAGAGCGGGAGATCGCGAGTGACGCCACGGCATTCACGTTCGATTTGACACAGGGCGCCGACTTGTTGGTGATCGACGCAACGGCGCGACCAGAGGTGTCGAGCGACGCGCTGGAAGAGGAAGTGGCGCGCGAGGTGGCCGCGCTCGAGCGGGACGGCGTGACGGCGGCCGAGGTGGAGCGGGCGGTGGCGTTGATCGAGACGTCGTTCGTGACGTCGCTGCAGTCGGCCGGCGAGCGCGCCGACAAGTTGTCGATGTTCGCCGCCCAGTTCGACGACCCGTTCTTGCTCAACGAGCAGACGGAGCGCTACAGCGCGGTGACGGTGGATCGCGTGAACGCGTTCGCGCGCGCACGGTTAGGCGCTGACAATCGAGCCAGCCTCGTGTACGTGCCGAAGCCCGGCGACGGCGGGCTGCCTAACGAAGCCGAGGCGGCGTCGGGGGCGGCGCGATGAGCGGGGCCGAGGCGCCGCGGGCCGTGTTGTCGCCGGTGCGCCCGCCGCCGGCGCCGCCGGTGCCCTACCGGTTCCCGCGATTCGAGATCTCGTCGCTCGAGAACGGACTCCGGGTCATCGTCGCGCCGGTGCACAAGCTGCCGGTGGTGACGGCGCTGCTCCTCGTGGACGCGGGCGCGTCGACGGAGCCGGCCGGACGCGACGGCGTGGCCAATCTCACGGCGCGCGGCCTCCTCGAAGGGACGATGCGCCGGAGCGGAAACGAGCTCACCGAGCATTTCGAACGGTTAGGCGCGGGCGTGTTCGCGGGCGCTGACTGGGATTCCGCGGACGTGGGCGTGACGGTCCTCACGACGCACCTCGAAGCGGCGCTGTCGCTGGTGGGCGAGCTGGTGCTCGAACCGTCGTTCCCCGAGCGGGACGTGGCGCGTCTGCGCGCGGAGCGCTTGGCCGATCTCCTGCAAATGCGAACGGAGCCCCGCGGCCTGGCGGACGAGATGTTCGCGCGCTTCGTGTACGACCCGGTGTCGCGCTACGCGCGGCCCGAGGACGGCGGCCCCGACACGGTCACGACGCTCACGCGCGACGACATGGTCCGGTTCTATCGGAACCGATACCGGCCGCACGGCTCGACGCTGGTGCTGGCCGGCGATCTGTCCGTGGACGAGGGCCTAACGCTGGCCCGCCGCACCCTCGGCCGGTGGGACGGACGCGCGGACCGGTGCGCGCCGCCGAGCGACGCGCCGGCGCGGACGACGCGGGCGGTGCACTTGGTGTACAAAGAGGACGCACCGCAATCGGAATTGCGCATCGGACACATCGGCCTGCCGCGGACGCACCCCGACTATTTCCCGACGCTGGTGATGAATGCTGTGTTAGGCGGCCTCTTTTCGTCGCGCATCAACCTGAATCTGCGCGAGGCGCACGCGTACACGTATGCCGCGTTCTCCGGGTTCGCGTGGCGGCGCGGCGCCGGCCCGTTCGTGGCGTCGACTGCCGTGGAGAACGACGTCACCGCCCAGGCGGCGCGCGAAGTGCTCGCCGAGATCGACCGCATCCGCGCGGCGCCGGTGAGCGCGGACGAGTTGTCGCTCGCAACGAGCTACCTCGGCGGCGTGTTCCCGATCAAGTACGAGACGACGGATGCGATCGCGCGCGCGCTCGCCGCGCTGGCCGCGTACGATCTGCCCCTCGACTACTTCGACACCTATCGCGATGCGATACGCGCCGTGAGCGTCGCCGACGTGCAGCGCGCAGCCGAGCGGCATCTGCACCCGGAGGCACTGCAGGTCGTGGTGGTCGGGGATGCATCGGAAGTCAAAGCTACGCTCGAAGCCATGGAGTTCGGTCCCCTCCTCGAGTACGGCGCCGACGGCGCCGACATCACCGACTGACGCATGCCTGATCCCGGACGGGTGTCTTCGACGCGGCGGTATGCCGGCCGCATCATCAATGTCGACGTCGACACGGTGCGCTTTCCGGACGGGTCGACGGGCGAGCTCGAGATGGTTAGGCATCCGGGCGCGAGCCTCATCGTACCCTTCCTCACCGATCCGTGGGGCGCCGATCCGCAGATCCTGCTCATTCGCCAGTACCGCTACGCGGCCGAGGGCTACGTGATCGAATGCCCGGCCGGACGTCTGGAGGCCGGCGAGTCGCCCGAAGCGTGCGCGCGCCGCGAGCTGCTCGAGGAGGCCGGGTGCACGGCGGAGAAGCTGGAGCACGTCTACACGTTTTACACGACGCCGGGCTTCACCGACGAGCGGATCCACGCGTTCATGGCGTCCGGATTGTCGCGCGGCGACGCGCGCCCCGAAGCGGACGAGTTCGTGGAGGCCCTGCCGACGCCGCTCGCGCGCGCACTGGAGATGATCCAGGGCGGCGAGATCGTGGACGGCAAAACGGCCGTCACCCTGCTCTACGTGGCCGGCTTCACACTCGGCGCCTAACGAAGTTAGGCTGGGCTCACTTGGTCCAGATGATGACCACCCCGCACTCGCCCGCCTTATAGCGCTGGGGTGCGGTCGCGGCATCGTAGACCTCGATGCCGACGACCTCGTTGGGCTGCACCAGTTGGTTGAGACCGCCCTGTTGGATCGGCACATCGTTTATCCAAACCGCGGGGCTGCAGAGATTGTTCATCCCGCCGCCTTGCGTGGACAACAGCTCGAAGTCGACCCCGGACACGGGCTGCACGCGAATCCCGGGCACCCTGTAGAAAAAGTCCGACAGAAGGAGCGGATCGGTCTTGGCGACGTCGGCTCCCGTGTAGTAGTGCCCGGTTCCGGTTTTCCGACGTTCGTCGAACTCCTGGTATCGTAAAAGCCCCCTCTTGCTCGTCACCTGCACGGCGCTGAGGACCCGCACGGCCTTGCTCATGACGATGCGCACGCTGTCGGTGCGAACGGAGGCGAGATCGACGACCTTCCGCACCGGCTCGAAGCCGAGGTACTGCGCCTCGAGCGTGCCCGTGCCGGCCGGGAGCGAATCGAGCGCGAAGCGCCCGTCGACGTTCGTCACACCCGCGGACGCTCCCCACAGGCTGACGTGCGCACCCTCGAGCAAGCGGCCGGTGGTGTCGGTGACCACGCCCACGACTCGAGCCGTCCCGTGCCGCAAGGGCTCGCCTAACGGAGACGCGGTGCTGCCGACGTCGCCCGCCACTGCGCTGTCGGCGCCCAGGTCGAAATCACGCACGAGCACGCCGTGTTTCGGCAGTCTGATTTCGATGTAGCCCGTCGCCCGCGCGCCCAGCACCGCGCGCGCTTCGACCGGCCGGTCCGACGGCAGGCCGCAGACCGCGAACCAACCCGAGGGCGCGGTCTTGGCAGGCACGTCTTCACGATTGTTGTGCACCCCGCGCGAGTCCATGACCACATGGTGCCAGGCGGCGACGACGATGGACCGCCCGAGCGGCGTCCCGGACGTGGCGTCGCGGACAAAGCCGACCATCACGCTGCTCGAGTCGCCCGGCGCCGCCGCTCCGCAAATCCTGTCGTGCAACGCCCCGGACCCGGGAATGGCCAACGTGAGGTTGTCCATGGGCGCTGCGCCCACGTCCACGGTGCGCTCGACGGCGCTCAACCCGAATTCAGCCAGGCTCTCGTCGAGAAAGCCGAGGACGTATTTCCCCGGCGGCACGTGGGCGATCCGATAACGGCCTAACGAATCGCTCGTGGTCGTGAACGAGAGCGCGGAGTTCGTCTGTGAGACGAGCTCCACCATGGCGTCGCCGATCGGCGCGACATCGATGCTGTCGTAGATCTCTCCGGAGAGCTCGGCGCCGGCCGAGGTGTCGGGCGCCGCGGCTCGCTGGGCGAGAACGGCGGTGGGGCGAGTGGCGAGGGCGATCGCGGCAGCCATCGCGGCGAGGCGCAGTCTTGGGCTCACGTTGGGCTCACGGTTAGGCCGATAGGCCAGGGGCAACGGTGACAGACTGATCAGGCGGACGCACGGCAACTGTTTCCAGACGTGCTTGGTCGAACGAAGGGGGTCGAGCGGCGGTTGGGTACACACGGGGCTGGCAAACGTGTCTCAAAGTATCGGGGCTTTCGTCTCCGAAAGTAGACACGACCGCTGCGTTCGGCGCACTTTTCATCGACCAGTTGAATGAGGTCAAGTTGTTGTTGCGCAGCGTGTTACGCGCCACGAAAGACGCTCGGCGGCGCAGGCACGGGCCATGCCTTTTCGGGTGTCGCGCAATGTGTGCACGACCGCATCGCGTTTCGTCTCTCCTCGAGAGCGAACCTTTCATTGGTCGGGGAGCAGCAATGGCTGACGTCGCACTTAGGCACGCAGTCGAGTCGCCGGTTCCGGTTCGTGAGCGACTACACGCTCTGGATGACTCGGCGCTCGTTACCGAGTTCCTCGCGGGCGGGGAGCGCGCGTTCCAGGTACTGGTGGAGCGCTACCAGACCCGACTGCTGAACTTCATCTATCGCACGATCGGCGATCGCGAGCGCGCCGAAGATCTCGTTCAAGAGGTCTTCATCCGGGTGTATCGTCACCTGCACCGCTTCGATCGCTCGAAGAAGTTCTCGACGTGGGTATACACCATCGCGTCGAATTTGGCCAAGAACGAGCTCCGCAATCGGTCGCGCAGTCCGCTGGTGTTCTTCCAGACCATTCGGAAGAACTGGCAGGACGACGACCGGCCGCTGCAGTTCGAGGATCGCGTGTCGCGGCCGGACGACCTCTACAGGAAGCGGCACCTTCGCGAGCTCGTAGAGAGCTCAGTGGCGCGGCTGCCGGAGCATCATCGGCAGGTCTTCATTCTGCGCGAGCTCGAGGGCAAGTCGTACGAAGAGATCGCCGAGATTACCGGGTGTAATCTGGGGACGGTCAAGTCGCGGCTGAACCGGGCGCGGAACGCGTTCGCGGCGATCATCGAGCCGGCGCTGCGATAGCGTTAGGCAGGGCGAGTGGGGACGCGGCGGGCGGGGCCTCTCGGGCTCCGCCCGTTGCGCTGGTGGTCATTGTCTTCACAGCATCGCGTCGGCGCGAGCGTGGAGGGCGTTAGAGGCACTACCGGGCGGTCAATCCAGTGCACATCGTTCGCGCTGGAACCCGGCCCCAGGGATCGGGTATCCCAAGCGTGTCGTCACGCAGTGGAGCTCGGCCCGCATCTATGAATTGTCGCGAATTCCATAATCTGCACCCGGCGTTTCTGGATCAGACGCTGGCGGTGCACGACGTCGTCGAGATGCAGCTGCATCTGGCGGTGTGCGTGCTGTGTTCGCGATACGACACGGCGATGCGGCGCGGGTTGCTGGTGCTCCGCAATCTTCCGCCGCTCGAGCCGTCGGCCGACTTTCTGGATCGGCTGAACGAGAAATTGTTGGCCGCACATGATGCCGACGCCCGCGCGGAGCATTTCCGCGGTCCGGGCGTCGGATCGTTTTTGGCGACGGCGGCGAGTGTGGTCGTGATCGGATTCCTGGCGGCGATTGTGTTCGATGTGGCTCGTCCGGCGCGCGATCTTCGTCTGCCGCCGGTCGTGGCGATACGCCCACGGATCGCGCCGACTGCGTCACCGTCCGGTTTGAACTCGGCGTTCGTGGCGTCGGCGTCCATGGGGCTTCCGGTGTGGCCGGCGGCCATGATGGCGGAGCAGGCCCAGGAGCATTTCGCGGCGGAGGAGTTGGGACGGTAGCATTCCCAAGCGCGTTATATTCGTCGCTATGCCGGACGACCGCGCCTTCTACAAGTCGATTGCCTCGGGCTCTTTCGAACGCGCGTACAGCATTCACGGCGAGGAAGAGTTCCTGAAGGACGCCGCGGTGCGCCAATTGCTCGCGGCCGCGCTCGATCCTGGGACGCGCGACTTCAATCTCGACATTCGGGATGCCGGGTCGGTGACCGCCGAGGTGCTCGCGTCGCTGCTCGCGACGCCGCCGCTCATGGCGGAGCGCCGGGTGGTGGTGGTGCGCGACGCCGCATCGTTGCGAAAGGAATCCCGCGCCGTGGTCGATCACTTTCTCGAGCACGGCGCGTCGCCCACAGGTGCGGCGGACATCGTGTTGGTGCTGGTGTTCGGGCCGGCGGAGCGCGGCAAGCCGGATCGCGCACTGGTGCAGCGGACGTTCGCGCTCGAGACGGAGCCGCTCGCCGGGAATCGGGTGCCGAAATGGATCGCGCATCACGCGCAGACTGCGTTAGGCGTATCGGTCACCGAGGACGCGGCGGCGTTGTTGTTCGAGCACGCGGGCAACGATCTGGCCGCGCTGGCGGGCGAGCTCGACAAGCTCGCGAGCTACACCAACGGCGGCGCGATCGACGAGGCGGCGGTGGCGGCGGTGGTGGGCGTGCGGCGCGGCGAGACGTTAGGCGACTTTCTCGACGCCGTTGGGCGGCGCGACGCGCCGCGCGCGCTGGCGTTGCTGGCGCACGTGCTGGATCAGCCCAAGGTGTCCGCGGTGCCGATCGTGATGGCGCTCACGGCGCAGACGCAAGCGCTGGCGTGGGGGCTCGCGATGCGCGCCAAGGGGACGTCGGCGGGCCGGCTCGAGCGCGAGTACTACGATCTGCTCAAGAGCGTGGGCGGCGCGTACACGGGTCGTCCGTGGGGCGAGGCCGTGCGATCGTGGGTGGCGGCGCTGGACGTGTGGGATGACGCGGCGCTGGATCGCGCGATGGACGCGCTGTTGGCGGCGGACATCGCGCTCAAGGAGACGCGCGTCTCCTCCGACGAGGAGATTCTGGCGCGACTCGTATTGGCGATGTGCGCCGCCGCCCACGGGCCGGCGAGCCGGCACGCGGCCGTGGCCTGACGCCTAACCATCTTCCCCGATCGTCATGACGATACGCTGTCTCGTGGGTGTGATGCTGCTCGTGCCGGTCATCGCGCGGGGCCAAACGCCGGATTCGGCGCGCACCGATTCCGCGCGCGTGGCGGCACCGCGCGTCGACTCCGTGCACGTCGATTCGGTGCACCGTGATTCGGTGCAGCGTGATTCGGTGCAGCGTGATTCGGTGCAGCGTGATTCGGTGCGCGCCGATTCGACGGCCGGCGACACTATCTTTCGTGTCGCCCAACGATTGGCCGCCGAGGGACAGGGCGACTCCGCGCGGGCGCTGGTCGGGCAGCGGCTGAACACGGTGCCGCCGGGATCGGCCCGGTACGTGGACGCGCTCTACTGGCGCGCCGTGGTCGCGGCGACCGCGGCCGACGCGGAGCGCGATCTCCGGACGATAATCGTGACGTACCCCGCATCGGCGCGGAGCGCCGATGCGCTGATGCGGCTCGCACAGCTGGAGCTGGCGCGGGGCGATCGCGACCAAGCAGTGGCGCATCTGCAGCGCATCGTGGTGGAACACCCGGAGAACCCGAATCGGGGCCGCGCCGAGTTCTGGATCGCGCGCACGTTGCTCGACGAGGGCAACATGCCGACAGGCTGCGCGCGTCTGGCGGATGCGTCGCGCCTAACGCCGGCGAGCCAGGTCGAGCTGGCCAATCAGATCTCGTACCTCGATCAGCGATGCCAAGGCGTGGACACGACGGCGCAGACGGCGGCGTCGCGTCCCGCTTCGCACGCCGCGTCGCCGGCGCCCACGACGCCGGCGCCATCCGCGGTGACGAGCGGCACGTCGAATACCGGCCGCTACACGATTCAGGTGGCCGCGTTCTCGACGCTGGCATCGGCCACGGGTTTGCGCGACGCGTTGGTCGCGCGCGGCTATCCGGCGCGCGTGGTCGGAACGGCGAAACCGTTCCGCGTGCGCGTCGGGCGCTACGCCACGCGCGCGGAGGCCAACGCCGCGGCCGGTGCCATGCGCGCCAAGAAATTCACCGCGTACGTCACGAGCGCGGAGACGCCGTGAGCCGCGACACGGCCACGCCGTTGATGCAGCAGTACCGGGAGATCAAGGCGCGCCACCAGGATGCGATCCTGCTCTTTCGGATGGGCGACTTCTACGAGATGTTCTACGAGGACGCCGAGCTGGGCTCCCGCGCCCTCGGCCTAACGCTGACCAGCCGGAACAACGGCGGGGCGGCAGAGGTGCCGTTGGCCGGCGTGCCGGTGAAGGCGCTCAACGAATACTTGCGGCGATTGGTGGAACAGGGGCATCGCGTCGCGATCTGCGAGCAAGTCGAAGATCCGAAGCTCGCCAAGGGCATCGTGCGTCGCGAAGTGGTGGAGACCATCACGCCCGGCGCGGCCTTCTCCGACGATCTTTTGGACGGCGCGCTCAACAACTATTTGTGCGCGGTATACGACGGCGCGGCGGGCGTCGGCATCGCGGCGGCGGACCTGTCGACGGGCGAGCTGCGGCTCGTGTGTTCGACGGCGGGCGACGCGCCGGCCGTACTGGCGCGTCTCGCGCCGAGCGAAGTGCTCGTGGCGCGCGGCTCGCCGAGTAGCGCGTTGCGTGCGGCGTCGGCGCGCGAGGAAGATGCGTTAGTCACGGAGCGCGAGGCGTGGGAGTTCGAGCCCACGCTGGCGGCCGACGAGCTGGCGCGGCAATACGGCGTCGCGTCGCTCGAAGGATTCGGGATCGGCGCCGGCGATGCGCCGGCCGTGGGCGCGGCCGGCGCGCTCGTGCGGTATCTGCGCGAGCTGCAGCCGGCGGGATTGCCGCATCTGGCCGCGCCGATCATCGAGCGCGACGGGTCGTCGATGCCGCTCGACGACATGACGCGGCGCAATCTCGAGTTGGTGGAGTCGCTGCGCGGCGGCGGGGCGGCGGGCACGCTGCTCGCGGTGCTCGATCGGACGACGACGCCGATGGGCGCGCGCCTGTTGCGCCAATGGCTCCTCGCGCCGCTCGCCCAACGAGACGCCATCGAGGCGCGACTGGGCGCCGTAGCGGCGCTGGCCGCCGACTCCCTGGCCCGCTCGGCCTTACGAACGGCGCTGGACGGCGTGCGCGACGTGGAGCGTCTGGCGGGAAAAGCGGCGGCGGCACGCGCGACGCCGCGCGAGCTCGGTGCGTTAGGCACGTCGCTCGCGTCGCTGCCGGCGGTGGAGCAGGCGGCGCGTCGCGTCGCGGGTGCGTCGCTCGTGGCCGGGATGCTCGCGCACTGGGATCCGTGCGCGGACCTGGCGGCGGATCTCGGCGCGACGCTCGTGGATGCGCCGCCGGTCGCGGTGGGCGACGAGCGTGTAATTCGCGACGGCGTCGACGCCGAGCTCGATGAGCTACGGGCGCTGCGCGACGGTAGCAAGGACGCGATCGCACGCATCCAGACGGCGGAGCGTGAACGCACGGGCATCGCGTCGCTCAAGGTCGGCTACAACAAGGTATTCGGGTACTACATCTCGATCACCAACGCCAACAAGCGCCTGGTGCCGACGGACTATCAACGTCGCCAGACGCTGGCAGGCGAAGAGCGCTACGTGACGCCCGAGCTCAAGGAGTACGAGGAAAAAGTCCTCACGGCGTCGGAGCGGCTCGAGGTACGCGAGCGCGCGCTGTTCGAGGCGCTGCGTGCGCGCGCGGGTGCAGAGATCGCACGGCTGCAACGCGCGGCGGCGATCGTCGCGTCGCTGGACGTGCTCGCGTCGCTGGCCGAGGTGGCGGAGCGTGAAGGCTACGTGCGTCCGGCGATGTCCGACGATTTCGGACTCGAGATCGTCGCCGGCCGCCATCCGGTGGTCGAGCGGATGATGCCACGCGACAAATTCATCCCCAACGATCTGTCGTTGGACGAGG
>JANWIK010000111.1 GCA_025449955.1 Gemmatimonadaceae bacterium | reverse complement strand
CGCCGTTCTCGACGGGCGAGGTGAGGCCGATGCGCGGCACCAGCCGCCGCGAGATCGGCCACGGCAACCTGGCCGAGCGGGCGCTGCAACCGCTGTTGCCCGACTTCGAGAAGTTCCCGTACACCATCCGCATCGTGTCCGACGTCCTCGAGTCCAACGGATCCTCGTCCATGGCGAGTGTGTGCGGCGGATCGCTGGCGCTGTTCGATGCAGGCGTGCCGTACCAGTCGCCGGTGGCGGGCGTCGCGATGGGCCTCATCAAGGAAGGCGAGCGCTACGCGATCCTAACGGACATCCTGGGCACCGAGGATCATCTCGGCGACATGGATTTCAAGGTGGCGGGTACCGAAACGGGTATCACGTCCATCCAGATGGACATCAAGATCGAGGGGCTCGACCTCAAGATCATGCGCGAAGCCCTGGCTCGCGCGAAAGAAGGCCGCCTGCACATTCTGGGCGAGATGAACAAGGCGCTCGCCCAACCGCGCGCCGATCTGTCGCCGTACGCGCCGCGCATCGTGACGATGATGATCAACCCCGAGAAGATCGGCGACCTCATCGGACCCAAAGGCAAAACGATTCGCGGCATTCAGGACGAGACGGGCGCCGAGATCACGGTCGACGACACGGGCACGGTCACGATCGCCGCGGTGGGTGGCGAAGCGATGGAAAAGGCACGCGCGATGGTGCAGTCGCTCACCAAGGAAGCGGAGATCGGCGCCACGTACGATGCGGTGGTCAAGAGCACCACGCCGTTCGGCGCGTTCGTCGAGATCCTGCCGGGCACGGAAGGCCTCGTACACATTTCCGAGCTCCAGCACGGCCGCACCGAGAAAACCGAAGACGTGGTGAAGAAGGGCGACAAGGTGCGCGTCAAGCTCATCGACAAGGATGAGCGCGGACGGCTGCGTCTCTCGATGAAGGCGCTCCTGCCCAAGCCGGAAGGCGCGCCGGAGTCTAACGAGGGCCGCGGACAGGGCGAGCATCGCGGACCTCGCACGCCGTCGGGCGAACGCGAGCCGGCAGCCGCCGGCGCCGCCGACGACGCGGAGCCGCACAACGGCGGGGACGGCACGGAGCAGCGCTCCCGGTCTCGGCGCGGCGGTCGCTCGCGGCGGTGAGCTCCGTTAGGCGAAAGCCCGACACCGGACTGCGCCGTACCACGTTGGCCAATGGACTGACCGTGCTCTCGGAGTACATGCCGGGAGTGCGGTCGGTCAGTTTCGGGGCCTGGGTGCGCGCCGCATCGGTGCACGAGCCGCGCGAGCGCATGGGCGTGTCGCACCTGCTCGAGCACATGGTGTTCAAGGGCACGCGGTCGCGGTCGGCGCGCGACATCGCGCTCTCGCTCGAAGTGTTGGGCGGGTCCTTGGACGCGTACACCGCGCGCGAGCACACATCGTTCCAGGCGCGCGTGCTCGACGAACACCTTCCGCAAGCGGCCGACGTCATCGGCGACCTGGTGTTCCAACCCCTGCTGCGCGCCGAGGACTTGAAGCTCGAGCGGAAGGTGGTGCTCGAGGAAATCGGCATGGTGGAGGACACGCCCGACGACCTCGTATTCGAGATGCACAACGAGGCGATGTGGGGCGCGCATCCCTACGGCTATTCCATCCTCGGCACCCGCGAGACGGTCACTGCGTTAGGCGTGCGCGAGCTGCGCGAGCTGCACGCGCGGGCGTATCACCCGCCGCAGGTCGTGGTGGCCGCCGCGGGAAACGTGGAGCACGACCGTCTGCTCCAGGTGCTGAGCGACACCGGTTGGGCGGCAGTCGAACGCGGCGATGCGACCCCGTTGCCGACGCCGGCGCTCACGCCCGCGCCGCCAACAGAGCGTCACGTGGCGCGTGAGGGCGCGCAGACGCATATCGTGTTCGGCTCGCCTACCGTGGCGCACAGCGACCCGCGCCGTTACGCCGTGGTGCTGGTGGACACGGTGTTGGGCGGCGGGATGAGCTCGCGGCTCTTCCAGCGCGTGCGCGAAGAGCTCGGGCTCGCATATTCGGTGTATTCGTTCCAGAATTTTCATCCCGAAACTGGATCGCACGGTGTCTACGTGGGCACGGCGCCCGAGACGGCCATGCAAGCGCGCGCGGCGATTCGCGAGGAGCTGTCGCGTCTCGCGTCCGACAGCCTGACGATCGAGGAAATCGCCGAGGGGAAGAGCCAGCTCAAGGGGCAGGTCACGCTGTCGCTGGAAAGCCCGTCGTCGCGGATGTATCGTGCGGCCGGCGTGGCGCTGTACGACGAGCCGTTCCGCTCGCTCGACCAGGTGCTCGCCTTGATCGACGACATTACCCCCGAAGTCGTGGCGGAGGTGTCGGCCGCGTTCTTCGATCCGGACAAGCAAACCGTGCTGGCGTTGGGCGGCGGCGACTGGTAGCATTTTCCGTCGGCCACAGCGCCGCAGTTCATTCAGACAACCCGTAAACCACGATCAACAAGCCATGCTCATCGGCGTTCCGAAAGAGATCAAGACGAACGAGAATCGCGTCGCGCTGGTGCCGGCCGGCGCGGAGTCGCTGGTCGCCAACGGTCACAAGGTGCTCGTCGAGAAGTCGGCGGGCGAAGGCAGCGGCTTCGCGGACGACTTGTACGTGAAGGCGGGCGCGGCGATCGCGCCGGACGCCGACACGGTCTGGAAGCAGGCCGACATGATCATGAAGGTGAAGGAGCCGATCGAGGTGGAATGGAAGCGGATGCGGAGGGGGCAGACGATCTTCACGTACTTCCACTTTGCCGCCGATGAGAAGCTGACGCGCGCGCACATGGCGAGCGGCGCCACGTGCATCGCGTACGAAACGGTGCAGTTGCCTAACGGCGAGCTGCCGCTCTTGACGCCGATGTCGGAGGTGGCCGGGCGCATGGCGGTGCAGGAGGGCGCGCGCTACCTGGAGAAGCTGCACGGCGGCCGCGGGGTTCTGTTAGGCGGTGTGCCGGGCGTGCCGCCGGGCAAGGTGGTGATTCTGGGCGGCGGCGTGGTGGGCACGCACGCGGCCAAGATGGCGGCGGGCCTGGGCGCCAAGGTGACGATTCTCGACATCTCGCTCGAGCGGTTGCGCTATCTTTCCGATGTGATGCCGGCCAACGTCACGCTCGTGTACTCGAACCGTCACACCATTCTGGAGCAGATCGCGACCGCGGATCTCGTGGTGGGCGCGGTGCTGGTGACGGGCGCCAAGGCGCCGCGGCTGGTGCGTCGCGACGATCTCAAGCTCATGCAGCCGGGCTCGGTGATCGTGGACGTGGCCATCGACCAGGGCGGATCGGTGGAGACCATCCACGCGACGACGCACGAGAATCCGGTGTACGTCGTGGACGGCGTGATTCACTATGGCGTGGCGAACATGCCGGGCGGCGTGCCGCGCACGTCGACGCTGGCGCTGACTAACGCAACCTTCCCCTATGCGCTGCAGTTGGCGAACAAGGGCTGGAAGAAGGCGCTGTGCGACAACGCGTCCTTGGCCAAGGGTCTCAACGTGGTGGACGGCAAGGTGGTCTATCCGGCGGTGGCGGACGCGTTCGGCTTGGACTTCACGCCGGTGGCCAGCGCGCTGGCGTGACGCCGCCGCGCATCCTCTGCTACCACAAGGTCGACCGGCGCGTCGAGTTAGGCGTCACGCGCCTGTCGCCCCGCCGGTTCGCGCGACAGCTCGAGCGCCTCGCGCGCCGCGGCTGTACCACCCTCTCGCTGGACCAGCTGCGCGCCTGCCTAACGGGCGCGCGCCCGTGCGGCCCCCGCGAGATCGCGATCACCTTCGACGACGGGTACCGGGCGCTGCGCGAGCACGCATTCCCGGTGCTCGCCGCGCATGGGTTCAGTGCGATTTGCTTCGTCGTCACCGACTACGCGGGCCGTCTCAATCGCTGGGACGTGGCGTACGGCGGCCGCCGGTTCGCGCACCTCGCCTGGCGCGACATGCGCCGCTGGCAATCGCGCGGAATCGAGTTCGCGTCGCATACCGCGAGTCACCCGCGCCTCACGTGGCTCGCCGATGACGACGCGGCGCGCGAGCTCGCACGCTCGCGCGCCGCGATCCGTGACGCGCTCGATGTGGACCCGGCCGTCGTGAGCTGGCCGTTCGGTGCGCACGGCGAGCGCGAGCACCGCATCGCGGAACGGGAAGGGTATACCCTTGGCCTGACAATCGGTGGCGCGCGCCGGTGGGGCGGCGATCTGTTCGCCGTACCGCGGCATCCCGTCTACATGTGGTCGCCCGCGACGCCCGGATTTGGCGCGCTTGCGGGGCTCGACGTGTTGGCCGGTACCGTCGCCAATCGGTGCGCGGTCGGTACATCGATCATTCAGCGACGGCGGCCAACCATTCGCGTGGACGAGCAGGTGGGGCTGGCTGCTACGCTCATGATGAAAGGATAACAGCGGAAACACCGGATAACTGCGGATAGAGCAACAAAACGGCAAAGGTTTGTTAAACAGCAACAACGGTTCTATCCTCCGCGATGGTATTCGCATGCCTAACGGAACGATCCGCCCTGATCCGTTGGTTCCGCTCTTCTGGTTGCAGCCAGCCTCCCCGCAACAACGAGATCCGCCCAGTCGCACTATCCCGCCTAACCGGAGCGATCAGATTGGATCCGTTTGATCCGTCTCATCCGCGTCCGCCATGAGCGTAGAAGCCTCCAGGCCGCCCCGTCTCAGACGAAGTACTTCGCCACCACCGGAAACAACGCCGGATGCCTCACGAGCGCGCGGGCGAAGATCCTGCCTAACGTGCGCCGATGCTCGGGGATCCCGTTCACCGACCGCGCGAGATGGTCGAAGAACGCGTCGTCGAACTTGCCCAACGCTTCCTTGATCCGGTAAAACCGCACGTGGTCGTCGCCCAGAAGCCGCATCCACTCCCCGTGGTAACGCTCGAGCCGGCCGGCGCTCGCGTCGCCGGTGCGTACGGCATCCACGGCCACGTGGGCCGCCAGCCGGCCCGACTTCATCGCGTTCACGATCCCGCCGCCCGAGAGCGGGTTGATCATGTGCGCGGCGTCGCCGCACAGAATCATCCCGTCCGTCACCGTGCGCGCCAACGTCGTCGACACGATCACACCGCCCACCGTGTAGCCCGTGCGCACGCCGGTCGGGAAGTAGGACTCGAGGTATCGGTCCAGATAAGCGCGGGCGCTGCGCCCGTGCTCGGCCCTGAGCGCGACCACGCCCAGTCCAACGTTCGCCACGCCGACGGCCTTCGGGAACACCCAGGCGTAACCGCCGGGGGCGATGTCGCTGCCGAAGTGGAGGTAGATCGCGTCGGGGTCGAACGCGATGCCCGCCACCACGTACTGGGCGCAGCTCTCCATGTCGCGCGAGGGGACGCGCGTGTCGAGCCCGGCCCAACGGCCCACCATGCTCTCTACGCCATCGGCGGCAATGATGAGGCGGGCATCGATGGTGCCGGCGCCCGCCGGACCGCGCGTCGCTACGCGCCAGCCGTAGTCGGTTCGCGCGACCGACGTCGCCTCCGTGCCGATCACGATCTCGGCGCCGCTCCGGCCAGCCTCCTCGGCGATCGCAGGCTCGAAGCGGGACCGATCGAGCACGTAGCCCACGTCGCCCTCGGCGACGCGCACTTGGGTGCCGTCGGGCGCCACGAACACCACGCGTGTGATCCGGCGCGACACCCAGGGTGCGTCCACCGGGTCCATGAAGTCGGCGATGCCGGCGTGGCCCACGCCCTCACCACAGCGCACCGGCGCACCGATCGCCCGGTCGCGTTCGAGGAGCATCACGTCGAGGTCGGGAGCCGACGAAGCGACTTCGCGAGCGGCGATCAGTCCCGCCGGTCCGCCACCGACCACCAGCACATCGCAGCGCGATGTAGTCATCCGAGGCCGGTCGTCGTCATCGCGCTGCCATCACGCGGCACCATCGAGAGTGCACCCACCGGGCAGGGTGCGATGCACTTGCGACACCCGGTGCAAATTGAATCGTCAATAAGGAGCCCGTCCCTATGCAGCGCGATGGCGGCGGGCGGGCAGAGCGGAAGACAGAGTCCGCACGTATCGCAGACGGATGGGTCGACGATCGCGATGTCGGCGGCGCGGCGTTTCACTGATGACGATGATGGGGCACGATCCGGAGGAGCGCCGCTCATGCGTGCGAGCTTATCGACACACGCTAGGTACTGTCAAGCCAACACCTTGCTGCAATTTGTCTGCGCGACTAGCTTAACCGCGACCGTGCTATTCCCCACCTGCTGCTCACCGCGTTCCGCCAGGAACGCTAGCCTGGTTTTCTGATGCGCTGGCCCCTCTTCAAGGCGGGATCGCTATTTCCCGCGAACGCAATCGCCGTTGACCTCGGCACGGCGAACACCCTCATCTACGTCAAAGGTGAGGGGATCGTGCTCAACGAACCGTCGGTGGTCGCCATCGACCGGGCGTCGGGCAAGATCAAGGGTGTCGGCCTCGAGGCCAAACGCATGTTAGGCAGGACGCCCGACGGCGTCATTGCCGTGCGGCCGATGAAGGACGGCGTGATCGCCGACTTCGACGTGACGGAAAAGATGCTCCGCTACTTCCTCACGCTCATCATCGACAACCACGTGTTCAAGGTGAAGCCGCGCGTCATCGTGTGCGTGCCGAGCGGCATCACCGAAGTGGAGAAGCGCGCGGTGCGCGACTCTGCGTTAGGCGCGGGCGCCAAGGAAGTCTTCATGGTGGCCGAGCCGATGGCGGCGGCGATCGGCGTCGGGCTGCCGGTGGAAACACCCACGGGCAACATGGTGATCGACATCGGCGGCGGCACCACCGAGATCGCGGTCATCGCGCTCTCCGGCATCGTGAGCGACACGTCCATCCGCACGGGCGGCGACGAGCTCGACACCGCGATCGTGCAGTTCATGCGCAAGAACTACAATCTCCTCATCGGCGAGCCGACGGCCGAGCAGATCAAGATTCAGATCGGCTCCGCGGCGCCCGTGGGCGAGGAGCGCGAGATGGAAGTGAAGGGGCGCGACCTCGTGTCCGGTATTCCGAAAACCGTCCGCGTGCACTCGAGCGAAATTCGCGAAGCAATCCAGGAACCGATCCAGCAAATCGTCGACGCGGTGCGCCGCGCGCTCGAGATCACGCCGCCGGAGTTGGCGAGCGACATCGTCGATCGCGGCATCGTGATGACCGGCGGCGGTGCGCTCATTCGCGGGCTCGACCTCCTGCTCAGCCAGGAAACGAACCTGCCGATCCACGTGGACGAAGATCCGCTCACGTGCGTGGTGCGCGGCACCGGCCGGATCCTGGACGACGAGGACAAGTACTGGTCGGTGCTCCAGTCTTGATGGCGCCGTGAGCAACGTATCCCGCACCTATGGTCGCCGGGACAGCATCCTGTTCGTAGTCTGTGTCGTGCTTGCCTTCGTCGCACAGTTTCTCCCCGAACATCTTCGCGATCCATTCACGGCGGCGCTCCGGCACACGGTGCTGGCGCCGCTGGTCTCGCTGCAGCACGACGCGGAGATGACGCACCAGGCCTGGCTCACGCGCGAGGCGCGCATCACGGCGCGCGACAGCGTGGAGCTGCAGGCGATGACCCTCGATGCCCTCAACGCCGAGAACGACCGGCTGCGCAAGACGCTCCAGTTAGGCGCGCGGCTCAAATGGGGATTCGTGCCGGCCGAGGCGCTGCAAGGGCGCGACATCGGCGAGGAATACACGGTCACGCTCTCGGCCGGGTCCAACGCCGGCGTGCGCATGTTCAGCCCCGTCGTGGCGCCCGAGGGGCTGGCGGGCATGGTGAAAACGGTCGACCCGACGATGAGCATCGCGATCGTCTGGGCGCACCCCGACTTTCGCGTGAGCGCGATGGCCGAGGACGGCAGCGCGTTCGGCATCGTGGCGGCGCACGACGGGAGCGACCCGGAGCGGTACCTGCTCGAGATGCGCGGCGTCCCGGTGCGCAGCACGCTCAAGCCGGGCACCCTCATCGTGAGCTCGGGACTCGGCAGCACGTTTCCGCGCGGGATTCCGGTGGGCACGGTGTTAGGCGAGCTCAAGACGTCGGAATTGTGGGCGCGGACGTATCTGTTGCGGCCGGCCGTGATGCCGCAGGACATGTCGACGGTGATGGTGCTGTTACCGCAGCGCACGGTGGCCGGTGTGGACGGTGTGTGGCAGAGCGGGCGGGGCACCGATGCCGCGGTGAAGGCCATCGTCGCGGCGGGTGATTCGCTCGAGCGCGCGTCGCGTCTCGCACGCGGCGACACGTCGCGCGTGGACACGGCGGTGCATTCGTTCGTCTCGGCGACGGTGCGCCGCGATTCGGTGCATCGCGTTAGGCGCGACACGCTGCCGCACACGCTGCCGCACACGCTGCGCGACGCGGCGCGCGTGCGTCCGGATTCTTCGCGCTCGCCGTCGGACACCACGCGTCGCACCGTTCCGTCGCCCGCGCCCGCGCCGCCCGACAGCACCGAGCTCCTGACGCCATGAGACCCACCGATCTCGCGCGGACCGCGTTGGCGTTCGTGGTGCTCGTGCTGCTCCACTACACGCTGCGCCCGATGCTCGGATGGCACGCGAGTCCGGATTTTCTGCTCATCGGGCTCCTGCTGGTGGCGATTCGCATCCGGCCCGGCAACGCCGCGCTGTTGGGGCTCATTCTGGGGCTCGTGGCCGATTCGCTGGAGCCGCACGCCTTCGGCGCCGGCGCGTTAGGCATGAGCCTGGTGGGCTTCGGCGCGTCGTGGCTCAAGGCGGTGTTCTTCGCCGATGACGTCGTGCTCAACGCGCTGTTCTTCTTCTGCGGCAAGTGGGCCTTCGACGTGATCGTGCTGCTCGCCGCGCACCAGATGAGCGG
>JANWIK010000110.1 GCA_025449955.1 Gemmatimonadaceae bacterium | reverse complement strand
TTTCCGGCATCATCAGATCGAGCAGCACGAGCGACGGCCGCGATTGGGCGATGCGCTCGAGCGCCACGCGTCCGTTCTCGGCTTCGGTCACCGTCCATCCCGCCTTGGCGAGCGTGCGGGCGTACAACGTGCGCGTGTGCTCGTTGTCTTCGACCACGAGGATCGGGCCGGCCGACGTAGTCGGGACGTGCCGCCTAACGAGGGAGGCGAGACGCTTGCGATCGATCGGTTTGGTGAGGTACTCGGCGGCGCCGAGGGCGAATCCCATGTTGCGGTCCTCGACGATGGTCTGGAGGATCACGGGGATGGTCGCCAGGGTCTGGTCCGATTTGAGCGCGGCCAATACCGCCCAGCCGTCCATGCCGGGCATGAGGACGTCGAGGGTGATGAGATCGGGGTGCCGGGTCTTGGCGAAGGCGAGGCCCGATTCTCCGTCGGCCGCCTCGATGACTTCGTAGCCGTCGCGGGTGAGTGCGCGGCGGGTGATGGCGCGCGCGGCCGGGTCGTCGTCGATCACGAGGACGAGGCCGCCGCGGCGGTGCAGCGACGGCGCGGCGTCCGCCGGCGCAAGCAGGGCCGGTTCCGCGCCTAACGGAGCGGCGGCGTCGACGGGCAGGCGCACGGTGAAGGCCGACCCGCGTCCCATCTCGCTCTCCACGGCCACGTCGCCGCCCATCAACTCGCAGAAGCGGCGGGTGATCGCCAGGCCTAACCCGGTGCCGCCGTATTTCTTGCTGGTCGTCGTTTCGGCTTGCGAGAACGGCTCGAACAGCCGCCCCATCTGCTCGGGCGTCATCCCGATGCCCGTGTCGGTCACCCGCAGCACGACGGTTCCGCCCTGGCGCTCGGCGGCCAGCGTGATGGTGCCGCTCTCGGTGAACTTCGAGGCGTTGGACAGCAGATTCAGCAGCACCTGCCGCACACGGGTGAGGTCCGAGTGGATGACACCGAGGTCGCTGGCGCACTGCACCGTGAGGCGGTTGTGCCGGCGCGTGACTAACGGATCGACGGTGGTGGCGACGTCGGTGATGGCGGTCGTGAGATCGAACGTCTCGAGGTACAGGTCGAGCTTCCCGGCTTCGATCTTCGAGAGGTCGAGCACGTCATTGATCAATGCGAGCAGATGGCGGCCGGCGGCGCGGATCTTCTGCAGATCCGGCACGTAGTCACTGTGTCCGCGATCGGTGGCGTCTTCCTCGAGCATCTCGCTGTAGCCGATGATCGCGTTGAGCGGCGTGCGCAGCTCGTGACTCATGTTGGCGAGGAACTGGCTCTTGGCACTGTTCGCCGCTTCGGCGACCTGTCGCGCGCTGAGCAGCTCGCTCACGTCGTGATACAAGCCCATCATGCCGGTGCGCACGCCGTCAATGATCACCGGGACGGCGAGCACTTCGACGTCGACCATACTTCCATCTTTGCGCCGTCGCTGGCCGATGCCTTGCACGGTGCGCGATTGCGCGGCCTGCACGGTGTACGACACCGCCTGGCTGCGCGTTTCGGGCGTGGTAATGAGGTCATCGAGATTCGCGCCGATCACTTCGCTTTGCGTGTAGCCGTAGAGCTGCTCGAACGCCGGGTTGCACGAGAGCACGTGGTGGTTCACATCGAGCACGACGATGGCCACCGGACTGTTGCGTACGAGCACCTCGAAGTGCTGGCGCTCGCGTTGGGCGGCGGCGAACAAGCGCGCGTTTTCGAGCGCGATCGCCGCCTGCTGTCCGAACAGCGCGAGCAAACGGCAGTCGGCTTCGGAGAACGTGCGCGCCGGATCTTCGTGCCACACGTTGATCGCGCCGACCGCGCGGTGTCCCATGAGCAGCGGTGCGACGACCACCGCGCGCGCGTCGATGCGCGCGTATTGCGACGAGCGTCCCGCCCACGTTTGGTAGTCGGGAATCACCATCTGCTCGCCGGTTTTCACGACGAGCCCCATCGCACCCTCGTTCACTTTCAGGTGCGTGCCGCGCGAATCCTCCACCATGTTGTGATTGGCGGCGATCACGAGCTCGCCGGTGCCATCGTCGTACGTCGCGAGCTCGCCGCCCGCGGCGTCGATGAGCGTGACGGCTCGCGTTAGGACAGCGTCGAGGAGGCGCGAGAGCTCGAGACTGCCCGAGAGATCGGTGATCGTGTCGAGGAGCGCCTGTCGCTCATCGGCGCGGCGGCGTTCGGCGGACGCGAGGCGCCGCTGCTCCTCGATGAGGCGAATGCGCGCGAGCGCGATGCCGGCGTGTTGCGCGGACGCCGTGAGGATCTCGCGGTCGACGGGTCCGAACGCATCGGGTTCGCGGCTTTCGACGACGAGCACGCCGAGCACATCGTCTCCTGCACGCAGCGGGACATCGATCTCCGATCCGTTGCCAAGGCCCGGCACGTATTCGGGCTCGAGCGTCACGTCGGGCGTGTAGTGCACGGTGCCGTCGCGGAGCGGACGCGAGCTGAGTCCCTGGCCGGCGGGGATGCGCATGCCGGGCGGGATGTCATCCCAACCGACGGACGCGCCTAACACACGCTCGCCGGTGGACGCATCGAGCAGAAACACGCCGATGAAGTCGTAGCCGATGGCTTCGTCGTGCAGTCCATCGATGACCGCGCGACAGACGTCGGGTTCGCTTTGCGCGGACGCGATGGACGCGCTCAGGCGGAGCAGGGCGGATTGACGCCGAGCAAGGCCGGACGTGCGCGTGGGGAGTCGTGGTGCTTTTCGAGCTTGCGCCATAGGGAGGGTGGCTTCGCTCGGACTAAGCTACCGTCTTTGGCGCCGGGCGCCAGAATGTCGATCAACGGGCGCCGGACGCGAGTCGTCGGTGGGCGGTGCTACGCCTCGGCGCTCGTGTCCCCGAGATTCGCGAGAACGACTGCGGCGTTGCGCTCGAGGCCGAGTCGTTTGGCGCGTTTCATCGGCGAGCCGCGGAACGCGTCGCGGAACGAGTCATCGTCCATGGCGAGAATGGCGTGCGCGAGGGTGCGCGCGCTCTTGCCGGCCACGGCGGCGCGGGGGACGAACGGCGACTCTGGAGCGAGACGCCGCGAGAACTTTTCGTTCCAGGGGCACACCTCCTGGCACACGTCGCAGCCGTACACGAGCTCGCCGACGAGCGGGCGCAGCTCGGCGGGAATCTCGCCGCGAAGCTCGATGGTGAGGTACGAGATGCAGCGCCGCGCATCGAGGACGTGCGCCTCCGTGAACGCGTGCGTCGGGCACGCGTCGAGGCACCGGGTGCACGTGCCGCAATGGTCGGCGGTGAACGGCGCGTCGGGGGCGAGGTCCAGCGCGAGGAACAGCGATCCGATGAAGAAGCACGAGCCTAACGTGGGATTGATCAACGTCGTGTTTTTGCCTAACCAGCCGAGTCCCGCGCGGCGGGCGAGGTCGCGCTCGAGGACCGGGCCGGTGTCGACGTACGCTTTGCCGGGGACGTCGCGGCCGACGTGCGATGCGATCCACGCGTGCAGCGCGCGGAGCTTGTCGAGCATCACGTCGTGATAGTCGTCGCCGCGCGCGTAGCGGGCGACGGGGCCGGGCGGTTCGCGTCCGCCGTAGTCGAGGCCGACGACGACCGCGCAGGTGGCGCCGGGTACGGGCAGGCGGGAGTCGCGCCGCACGTCGGCGCGCCGCTCGAGATACGTCATGCCGCCGGCGTAGCCGCGCGCCAGCCAGTCGTCGAAGGCCGCCGCGGAATCGGCAATGCCTAACGGAGCGATGCCCGCCAGGTCGAAGCCGAGGCCGTAGGCCTGCGCCTTGATGCGGTGCTCGAGCGACGCAGCGCGTCCGGCGCTCACGGCGGCGTCCCTATCCAGCGCGCGTATCGGATGACATCCTCAGCGGGCGGCACGGCATCGTAGTCGCCGTACGCCGTGTACATGCGCCAGCGAACGTAATCGCGAGCGGGCACCGGCAAGAACGGAGCACGGCGATACCAGCCGCGCCGCCTGAATCGCCACGCGACACGCAGGAGATCGATTGCCAGCGGCGGCCGCACGGCGGCGCGCGCGGCGAGCGTGACGATGAGGCGCGACCACGAACGACCAGTGGACTGACTATTGTTTGTCGTCAGCGACGTCTCCGGCGCCGGGGTGGTGTCGGCAACTCACATTCAATTTCACGAGGAGCGTGTGCTCTCTCAACTGGGATATCAAGTCGTATCGCTGAGCGGCGCCATTCTGGTGCTCATTGGGTACGCCGCGCTGCAGCGCGGTTGGCTCCAACGCGACGACCGCTGGTTCAATCTGCTCAACTTCGTCGGCTCGGTGTTGTTGGCGTGGATTGCGATCCTCGATCATCGCTGGGGATTCATCCTGCTGGAGGTGGCGTGGGCGGTGTTGTCCATCCCGCCGCTCTTGCGACGCCCGGTGCGAAGCTAACGCATCACACGAAGCTGCATCCATCCACGGCGGACGGAACGGGGAGACCCAGCACGCGCAGCGCCGACGGCATCACGTCCACGGTGCGGCGCGGCTGACGCGCTGGACGATGGTTGGTGAGGAGCGGCACGAGCATGTGATCGCGGAGCAGCGCGCCGTGCGTGCTCACGTGCGGGATCGGTTCGTTGCGCGCGCGCAGGTCCCAGCCGCGGGCGGCCGACACGATGATATCGCCCGAACGCGGCGCGCCGGCGAGCGCCATGATCTGGACTAACGCATCGGGATACTGTCCGGCCAGCGTGGCCTCGTGGCATTCGATCGAGTCGAGCGGCGGCAAGTCGCCGAGGCCGAGTGGATCGCCGGTCGCCGGGCGGTACGCGATGCGATCATGATGCCGATCGATGAACGCCGTGCCGCCATCGCGCGCGCGGATCTCGCAGCGGTCGGCGCGGTGCGGGAGCAGCAGCAGGTCGATCGATTCGCGCGCCAGGAGCCCATCGGCGAGAAGCGCCCAACGGTCCGTTAGACTTGGCCACCAGCGGCGCCGGCGCTCGGACGGATCGAGATAGACGTGCGCCATCGCGTTGCCGCTCACCATCACCGCGACATCGGCCCGCGGCGTGAACACCCACGGGTGGGCGATCACGCGATGGCCGGCGCCGCGGATCGCGTCGGCCAGGTCGTCGTGCGCGGCGACCGCGGAATGTCCGTGGTCGCTCGCGATCCAGAGGTGCGTGCGATCCCACCGGCCCGCGCGCTCGACGTCGGCGCGCAGCGCGCCCACGAACTGGTCTAACGCAACCAACGCGCGGTGCGCACCGGGCGACGCGTGGCCCGACGCGTGCGAGCACTTGTCGAGCGCCAAGAACGCGAGGAACGTGATCGCGGGGTCGTGCGCCAGAATGCGGGCCTGCGCCGTGCGCGCCGTGAGCTCGTCGATCGCGAACCACGCGCGGGCGTCCCCGCGCCAATGCGTGCGCGCGAGATTCCAGAGCAGCCGCGGGTCACGCCCCATCTGCGCGCGGCCGCGGGCGCCGCGCGAGATCATGCTCATCGCGGTGAAGCGCGACGGCGCGAGCTCGAACAGCGTGGGCGCCGCGGGGTCGAGATCGCGATCCATGTGCCGCATTTCCGCGCCGAGATAACTCCGGCAGTAAGGCGGAACGCGACAACGCGTGTGCGCGCGATCGTACCAACGCAGACCCGGGAGGCCGACGGGACCCGGATATCTGCCGGTGAGGAACGGTGCGTACGCAGGGCCGGTGACCGACGGGAACACGGTTGTGACCGTGTGCAATCCGCCCTCGGCGCGCAGTCGCGCAAGATGGCCGAGCTCGCCGTGCGCCAAGGGAACGTCGAACGCGTCGGCGCGGGCACCGTCGAACAGAATCAGTATGAGCGACAACTCAGCGTGTGTATCGGGACATCGTCGACGCGCGCGCGTCCCTCCCAACAGGAGGAGCGGCGGGCTAGCTTAGAGTTTCTCTTTCCGCGCACCCATGGCCTCACGACAGAAACCTCGAAAGAAAGCCAATGCCGTGGTCACGGCATCAGGAAAGAAAGCGAATGTACGGCAGATGGCGGAGGCCGAGCAGGGCGCGCGCGAGGGGCTACGCGAGCGGACGGAGGCGGGGCATCTCAAAGCCGGCCGCGTTCCGCCATCACAAGTCGAGCGCGGGCGGCAATCGGGCGCGGTGAAGATCGTCGAGGAGCGCCCGATCGACCAGTCCATTCGCGACTACATTCCGCCGCTCATCACCGAAGACGAAAAACTGCTTCGCGCACCGGGCTCGCGGATGCCGTCGGACGATTTCACGCGCACCGATCCGTGGCGGTTGATGCGCATCATGTCGGAGTTCATCGAGGGGTTCGACACGCTCGCGACGGTGGAGAAAGCAGTGACGGTATTCGGCTCGGCGCGCGTTGGGCCGGACGATCCACAATACGCGGCGGCGCAGGAGACGGCGCGATTGCTGGCCGAAGCCGGGTTCTCGATCATGACGGGCGCGGGGCCGGGCATCATGGAGGCTGCCAACAAAGGCGCGCGCATGGGGCACGGCCGGTCGATCGGGTGCAACATCGAGCTGCCGTTCGAGCAGGGGGCGAATCCGTACGTCGACACGCTGATCAACTTCCGCTACTTCTTCGTGCGGAAGACGATGTTCATCAAGTATTCGTCGGCGTTCATTATTTTCCCCGGCGGATTCGGCACGTTAGACGAGTTGTTCGAGGCGTTGACGCTCATTCAGACGGGCAAGATCTATCACTTCCCCGTGGTGATGTTCGGACGGCACTACTGGGCGGGGCTGATCCGGTGGCTGCACGCGCGGGTGCTGCAGGAGCGCAAGATCTCGCCGGGCGATCTCGAGCTGATGTTGGTGACGGACGATCCGGCGGACGCGGCGAAGGCGGTGATCGACGCGTACGAGGCGCGGCCGGTGGGGTCGCGATCGTGAGTGCCGCGCGGCGCGGTCTGGTCCACGTTAATCGTTAGGCGGCAGCCGATGGCGAAATCGAAGAAGGGTGGCGCGGCGCGCCGCGGTCCGACGGCGGCGGCGCCCAAGGCGGCGCAGAAACGCGAGGCGGAAGAGCGCGAGCGGACGCGCACCGCGCACGTGGCGCGCGAGACGAGCCGCTTCCTGCGCGGACAGCGCATCGACCCGCGGCGCATCGACGGCACCGAGAGCGTGGCGCAGCTCATCGACGAAACGTTTCTGGCGTACAATGCGGGCCGGCTGCGCGAGGCGGCGGGACTCTTCGCGCAGAAGATGCTCGAGCGCGACGTCACCGTGGGGCTGACGCTCACGGGCGCGCTCACGCCCGCGGGTTTGGGCCTGGCGGCGCTGATTCCGCTCATCGAAGCGGGATTCGTGGACTGGATCGTCTCGACGGGCGCCAACCTGTACCACGACACGCACTACGGGTTAGGCCTGTCGATGCACCGCGGCAATGCGCAGGAGAGCGACGTGGTGCTGCGCGAGGAAGGCGTGGTGCGCATCTACGACATCTTCTTCGACTACGACGTGCTGCTGTCGACCGACGCGTTCTTCCGGCAGATCATGCGGAGTCCGGAGTTCCAGCGGCCGATGTCGAGCGCCGAATTCCACTGGCTGTGCGGACGCTACGTGCGCGAGCGCGAGAACACGTTAGGCATTGGACAGCGCTCGCTGCTCTCGGCGGCGTACGCGTCGGGCGTGCCCATCTTCACGTCATCGCCCGGCGATTCGTCGATCGGCATGAACGTGGCCGCGCTGGCGCTCGAGGGGAACGCGCTGGTCATCGATCCCAACCTGGACGTGAACGAGACGGCGGCGATCGTGCTCGCGGCGAAGCGCGGGGGCGGGAAGAGCGCGGTGATGATCATGGGCGGCGGCAGCCCCAAGAACTTCATGCTACAGACGGAGCCGCAGATTCAGGAAGTGTTGGGCATCGACGAGAAGGGCCATGACTACTTCCTGCAGGTGACCGATGCGCGCCCCGACACGGGCGGCCTGTCGGGCGCGACGCCGGCTGAGGCGGTGAGCTGGGGCAAGATCGACCCGGACCGGCTGCCGGACGCGGTGGTGTGCTACACGGATTCGACGATCGCGTTGCCGCTGCTCACGTCGTACGCGCTGGCCAAGCGGAAACCGCGCCGGCTCAAGCGGCTGTACGAGCGGCGCGGCGAGATGATGGACGCGTTGATCCGAGAGGCGAAGGCCTCGCGTCGGTAGGCACGAGCGCGGCGCGTTAGGCGCCCTCGGCGCGGACCTGCGCCACGAACGTGACCCGCGACATCCCGCCGCGCGACACATAGTACGCCAAGTCCTCGCGGCCGAGGATGGCGCGCGCGATGGCGCGGTCCGACCAGCCATCGGCAATGCGGCGCTCGATCGCCACGATCGTCTCGTCGAGCCACTCGGCTTTCGCGCCTAACGCAGACACGGGATTGCGCACCGGCCCACGATGCGCATCGAAGTATCGACGCGGCCGAAGCGCCGCCGTCGCGCGCAGACTCCGCGCGAGCTCGCGCGGACGCTCGCCATGGTGCGCCGTGCGAACCTTCACGCCGAGGAAGAGGTCGCCGCCGAAGATCGTCTCGCGCTCGGCGTCCCACACGATGTGGTGATCCGGCGCGTGGCCCGGCGTCGGCACGAGTCGCAGCGCGTCGCTCGTGAACCGTACGATCGGCGTGCGGAGCGGCGCCGGCGTGCCCCAGATCACACGGCGGTGCAGCTCGAGATGCGGCGGCTCGCGGAGCATCGCGAGCGTCGCGTCGGACGCACCGATGGGTACACCCTGCGTTGCCGCGAGCTCGACGTTGCCGCCGTGGTCTTCGTGGTGATGCGTGATGAGTGCGCCGGCAGGGTGCACACTTGCCAGGTATCGCGCGAAATCGCGCGCGACCAACGGAAAGCCGAGATCGACCACCACGCCCCGGCAGAGGAACGCGCTGACGTCGTAGCCGATCGACCGACCGATGACGGTCGACATGCAGATTTGCACGACATCGTCGTGTGATATCACTCGAATCGCCATCTCCATTCCCCTTTCCCTTTCTCTATTCCCTCTTGCCTGTTCTCAGGCTAGACACGGCCCCGTTTGGCGTCTACTATGGAGATATGAGGTCTCTGTCCGGAGCACGAGCGCGGGGATTCGCGCAGGCGATGCGGGCGCACACCATTGCGCTGCCCGGCGCGCGGCGCGGATTCGCGCCAATCGCTCCGTAGAGAGAGGCTCCCAGGCACACTTGCTTGCAATCGCCCGGCCGCCTTCCCGGTGGCCGGGCGCTCCACTTTTTGCGCCGTGATACATCGATGATCGAGGAACTCAAGCAAAAGCTGCACGCCGAGGTCGAGCGGCTGCAGCACGAGCTCAACGTCGTTCTGCCCCAGGAGATTCGGAAAGCCGTCGAGCTCGGCGATCTGCGCGAGAATAGCGAGTACAAGGCGGCGCTGGAGCGGCAGCAGTTCGTGCAGGCCCGGTTAGGCCAACTGCGCCAGCGGTTGAGCAAGCTCTCGCAAATCGACATCGCGCAGATTCCGACCGACAAAGTCGGATTGGGCTCCCGGGTGACGGTGAAGGACGTGAAGAGCGGCTCGCTCGAGGTGTATCACCTGGTGTTCGGCGATGCCGTCGAGTTCGAGGAAGGCCACGTAACGATGGCGTCGCCCATCGGGCGCGCGCTGGTCGGTAAGGCAGTGGGCGAAGTGGCGATGCTCAAGCTGCCCACGATGACTCGGCAGCTGGAAATCATCCAGCTGCTCACGATTCACGTGAAGGCGTGACGGCCACAGGCGACGAACGCCCGAACATCGCCGTGGTGTCGCGCGCGTACTCGGCGACGTTGGCCGCGGTCCACCCGTAGTCTTCAGCGATCGACTCGGCGAGCGCCGCGCCATGGTCGGCGAGCTGCCATGCCAGGCTCAAGCGCCGGATGAGCGCGTCGCCTAACGAGAGCGCCATCTCGTGCGTCACGGCCCAGGCGATCTCGGCGCGCACGTGCGGGAGCGGCGGCGCCAACGGGAGCGCGAGCGCCGCGTCGGCTTCGGCGAGCGCCCACACGGCCGCCCACTCGGCGCCGTATCGATTGATGAGGTGCGCCGCCACGACGTGCGACCCGGTGCGCTGCGCCGCAACATTCAGTTGGGCATCGAGCGCGATGTCGCCACCTGGCAATGGCACCGAACCAGTCGCGGCTTCACGCACCGGTCGGCCCAACGACCGCTGGACCGCGTTCACGGTGTCGCGCGCCATCAACCGGTAGGTGGTGAGCTTGCCGCCCGAGACTGTGATGAGTCCGGGAGCCGTCGTCGTGACCGCGTGTTCGCGCGACAACGCGTCGGGATGCCGCGGGTCGCCGCCGATGAGCGGGCGAATACCCGCCCACGCGGCGATCACATCGTCCGCCGTGAGTCGCGCCGCGGAGAAGTAGGCGTTGGCCGACTCGAGGAGATACGCGATGTCCGCGGGAGTGGCGCACACCGCCTCGGGGGCGCCATCGTAGTCGGTGTCGGTCGTGCCGACAATGGTGGTTGCGCCCGACGGCAGCACGAAAAACACGCGGCCATCGATCGGCGACAAGAGCGTGAGCGCGCCGGCGTTGCCCACCCGCTCGGCGGGAAGCGACAGATGGACGCCCTTGGTCCCGCGCACCGATTCCTTTGCGTTAGGCTCGGCGAACCGGCGGATGACGTCGCTCCACGGACCGGTGGCGTTGACCACCACGCGTGCCGAGATGTCGAAGGAGCGGTTGCCGATCGTGTCGTGCGCGCGGGCGCCGCGCACCGCATCGCCGAGCAGCAAGCCGTCCACGCGCACGCGGCTGGCGACGACCGCACCCGCGTGGTGCGCGGCGCGCGCATTGAGCAGCGTGAGACGAGCGTCGTCCGTCGACGCGTCGAAATAGGTAGCGCCTCCGCGCAAGCCGGCGTGCCGCAGCGCCGGCTCGAGCCTGGTGACCGCGGCCGCGCCGAGCGCGCGGTGCGGCGCCACGTTGCGGAACAGGGCCAACGCATCGTAGATGGTGAGGGCGGCGCGCAGTTTCCATTTCGGGATTCGCGCGCCGTCGAAGACGGGCCACAGAAACTGGAGCGGTCGCACAATGTGCGGCGCGATGCGCATGAGCGTGCGACGTTCCTGACTCGCCTCGAATACGAGGTGCAACTGACCGTGCTCGAGATATCGGATCCCACCGTGCACGAGCCGCGACGACCGGCTCGATGTTCCGCTCGCGAAATCGTTTTGCTCGACGAGCGCGACACGGAGTCCGCGCATGGCGGCATCGCGTGCGATGCCCGTGCCCACGATACCGCCGCCGATGATGAGCACGTCGAACGTCTCGCGCTCGAGCGCGGCGACGAACGCTGGTCGTTGGGCAGCGCCGAACGAGGGACGCGGTTCGCGCGTCATCGGGCGACGCACCTCGACGTGCAATGACCGACCGTGAGCGATGGGAAACGCGTCACGGCGATGCGCACGGTACACCGCTCGGCGCGCCGTCGGCATGGGTGATGTCGCGCGCGCTCTCGCTGAGCGCGCGCGATCTGATCGTCGATGTCGCTGCCGGGCGCGGCCGTCACGCGGTACCGCTCGCGCGCGCGGGACGTCGCGTGGTCGCAGTCGACATCGTGGCGAGCGCGTTGGCCGAGGCGCGCGCGGTGTCGCAGCTCGACGTCGTTGTCGCGGACGCGGCCACGCCGCCGTTTCGCGACGGGACCATCGATGCGATCGTGTGCGTCAACTTTCTCGATCGCGACACGTTCATGCGACTGTCGTCGCTATTGCGCGGCGGCGGCACCATGATCATTGAGACGTTCACCGTTGCCCAACGGACGCTCGGCCGCGGTCCGACGAGCGACGCGCATCTGCTGCGGCGCGACGAGCTGCCGTCGCTCCTGGCGCCCCTGGCGATGCTCGAGTATCGCGAGGGCTTGGTGCGGGACGATGCGGGCGAGCGATACGTGGCGCGGGCCATGGCGATGAAGGAAGTCAAAGCAAAGCCGCGAGCGCAATAACCATGGGCGAAGACCGCGCCGCGGGGAGGGTTGGAGCGTGGCGCTGGACAACCCTCCGGTCTAAGTTTCCGCCATGGAAAGCTATGGACGCAACGGCCGGCGCGTGGCACTCGTGGCCGGGTTGCGGACGCCGTTTGCGAAGGCGGGGACCGTCCTCAAGCCGATGAGCGCGCAGGACCTGGGGCGCGCGGCGGTCGCGGAGCTCCTCGAGCGCACGTCGCTCGACCCGCGAGAAGTCGACATCATCGTATTCGGCACCGTGGTGCCATCCGTGCTCGCGCCGAACATCGCTCGTGAAGTTGCGTTGCTGCCGGTGTTCCCGAAAGGCATCCCCGCGTTCACGGTGAGTCGCGCGTGCGCTTCGGCCAACCAGGCCATCACCGACGCCGCGGACCAGATCGTGCTCGGGCACGCGGACGTGGCCATTGCGGGCGGCGCCGAGTCGTTGTCGAACGTTCCGATTTTGCATTCGCGGCGATTCTCGGACGTGTTGGTGAGCGCGGGCCGGGCGAAGTCGTTGGGCGGACGCATCGGGGCGTTTTCGCGCGTGCGTCCGCGCGACCTGGTGCCGATCACGCCGGCCATCGCCGAGCCGTCGACGGGCGAAACGATGGGACAATCGGCGGAGAAGATGGCCAAGCTCAACCATATTCCGCGCGACGAGCAGGATCAGTTCGCGCTGCGATCGCATCGCTTGGCGGCGGCGGGCACGCAGGATGGCCGGCTGACCGCGGAGATCATGCCGTTGTACATACCGCCCGCCTTCAGCACATGGGCGACGAGCGACAACGGCATTCGCACGGATACCAGTCTCGAGCAGTTGGCGGCGCTCAAGCCGGTGTTCGACAAACGGTACGGATCGGTGACCGCGGGAAACTCGTCGCCGCTCACGGACGGCGGCGCGGCGGTGATCCTGATGAGCGAGGAGAAGGCGCGTTCGTTAGGCATGAAGCCGATCGCCTACGTGCGGTCGTACGCGTACGCGGCCCTCGATCCGGGTGAGCAGCTGCTGCAGGCGCCGGTGTTCGCGGCGCCCAAGGCGCTCGAGCGCGCCGGCCTAACGCTGGCCGACATCGACCTGGTGGAGATGCACGAAGCGTTTGCGTCGCAGGTGTTGTCCAACCTGCAGGGGTTCGAGAGCCAGGCGTGGGCGGAGCGGGCGGGCTTCCCCCGGCCGATGGGCGAGGTGGACCGGTCGCGGCTCAACGTGATGGGCGGGTCGATCGCCATCGGACATCCGTTCGGCGCGACGGGCGCGCGGATCACGACGACGTTGGCGCACGAGCTCAGGCGGCGCGGCGGTCAGTTCGGATTGATGACGGTGTGCGCGGCCGGCGGGATGGGATTCGCGATGGTGCTGGAGAACGCCGCGTGAGCGCGGCCACCGAAACGGTCGAGACCGCGTCGGCTCTGACGGTCGACGTTCAGAACGGCATCGCGATCGCGACCCTCGACGTTCTCGACGCGTCGGTCAACGTGCTCGACGCGCAGGTGGTGGCCGAGTTCGCGACGTTCTTCGATCGTGTGGACCGGGATGCGGCGATCCGCGCGGTGGTGCTGATCTCCGGGAAGCCCGAGAATTTCATCGCCGGCGCGGACATCGAGCAATTCACGGCGCTGCACACGGCGCAGGACGGCGAGGAGCTGAGCCGGCGCGGCCAGGCGTTGATGAGCCGGTTGGAGCATCTGCGCGTGCCGGTCGTGGCGGCGATTCACGGCGCGTGTCTCGGCGGCGGGCTCGAGGCGGCGATCGCGTGCTCGTACCGCATCATTACCGACCATCCCAAGAGCCTGATGGCGGCGCCCGAAGTTCAGTTAGGCATCTTTCCCGGCGCGGGCGGCACGCAGCGGCTGCCGCGGCTGGTGGGGCTGCGGGCGGCGTTGGACATCATTCTCACCGGCCGCAACGTGCGCGCGAAGAAGGCGCTCCAGTTAGGCCTGGTGGACGAGATGGTGCATCCGGCCATCCTGCGCGACATCGCCGTCGATCGCGCGCGCCAGCTCGCCGACGGCAAGATGTCGCGCTCGCGCGGCCGCCTCTCGCGCGGCATCTCGGCGGCGGTGCTCGAGGACAACCCGCTCGGCCGCCGCCTGGTGTTGTCGCGCGCCCGCGCGGGCGTCCTGGCCAAGACGTTAGGCAATTACCCGGCGCCGCTCGCCGCCATCGACGCGATCCGCGCCGGATACGAGCTCGGCGTCGATCGCGGCTACGCCGAGGAAGCGCGGTTGTTCGGCGACATGGCCGTGAGCGAGGTGTCACGCCAGCTCGTGTATTTGTTTTTCGCCACAACGTCACTCAAGAAGGATCCGGGCACCGCGGTGCCCGTGGCCCCACTACCGGTGAAGAAGTTAGGCGTGTTGGGGGCGGGATTCATGGGCGCCGGGATCGCGTCGGTGTCGGCGATGCAGGGCACGATCGTGCGGCTCAAGGATGCCGAGTATGCACGCGTGGCCAAAGGCCTGAAAGCGGTGAGCGACGTACTCACCGAGCGCGTTCAGAAAAAGCAGATGACGCGCCGGCAGTACGAAGACCAGATGACGCTCGTCGGCGGCACCATCGACTACTCGGGATTTGACAGCTGCGACCTGGTGATCGAAGCGGTGTTCGAGGACATCGAGGTCAAACACCGCGTGCTGCTGGAGGCCGAGCGCGTCATGCCGAGCGATGCGATCTATGCGTCGAACACGAGCACGATTCCCATCTCGCGCATCGCCGAAGTGTCGGCGCGTCCCGAGCAGGTGTTGGGCATGCACTTCTTCTCGCCCGTGCACAAGATGCCGTTGCTCGAGGTGATCGTGACGCCGCGCACGACGCCCGTGGCCACGGCGACCGCGGTCGCGTTCGGCAAGAAGCTCGGCAAGCACGTGATCGTGGTGAACGATGGGCCTGGTTTCTACACCACCCGCACGCTGGCCGCGTTTCTCAACGAGGCCGGCTATCTGTTGGACGAAGGCGTGTCGATCGAAGCGCTCGATCGCGCGTTAGTCGATTTCGGATTCCCCGTTGGGCCGATCACGCTCATGGATGAAGTCGGACTCGACGTCGGCGCCAAAGTGGCGACGGTGCTGCGCGACGCATTCGGCGATCGGCTCACGCCGTCACAGTCGTTGTCGCGGGTCGTCGCGTCGGGCCGCTTGGGCCGAAAGGGCGGGAGCGGCTTCTATCGCTACGATGGACCAGGCGGCAAGAAGGCCGGCGTCGATGAAACCGTGTACTCGCTGTTGCCGACCGGCGTGAACCGTACGGAGATTCCGGTGCTCGAGATGCAGCAGCGATGCGTGCTCGCCATGGTGAACGAAGCGGCGCGGTGTCTCGAGGAAGGAATTCTCCGCTCGGTACGCGATGGCGATGTGGGCGCGGTGTTCGGCATCGGGTTCCCGCCGTTCCGCGGCGGCCCGTTCCGTTACGTGGACTCGGTCGGCATCGCGCACATCGTGCGGCAGCTCGAAGTCTATCACGGGCGCTTCGCCCCGCGGTTCGAGCCGGCGCGCATTCTGCACGACCGCGCCGCGCAAGGCGGCGGACGGTGGCTCGACTGACTGGACTGCCGGTGAACGCGAGGACTAGCTTATGCCCCGGCGCGCAATCGTTGGGCATGCACCGGCCGTGCGTTTTTCTCCGTCCCTGATCATCAGACGACATGCTGCGCCGAACCTTCTTGTATCTGTCGAACCAGCCTCGCCTGTTCCATTTCGTGCGCCACAACGGCATGGCCAAGCGCTTCGCGTCGCGGTTCGTCGCCGGCGAGACGCTCGACACGGCGTTGGCGGCGGTCCGCCAGCTCAACGCGCGAAAGATCCGCGCCTCGCTCGATCTGTTAGGCGAGAGCGTGACCAACGAAGTCGAAGCGCGCGCGGCGAGCCGATCGTACCTCGGGATGCTCGACCGGATTCACGAGGCCGGGCTCGATGCCAACGTGTCGGTAAAGCTCACGCAGATGGGCCTCGACATCAGCGAGGAGCTGTGCGTCGACATCATGCAGGAGATTCTGGAGCGCGCCCGCGGCTACCGCACGTTCGTGCGGTTGGACATGGAAGGGAGCGCGTACACGGAGCGCACGCTCCGTCTGTTCGAGGACCGGTTGTACCCGAGCTTTCCCGAGCACGTCGGCATCGTGCTGCAGAGCTATTTGTACCGCACGCAGGCCGACGTCGAGCGCGCGGTGGAGCTCAAGTGCCGCGTGCGGTTGTGCAAGGGCGCGTACAACGAGCCGGCCCAGGTGGCGTTCCCCGAGAAGCACGACGTGGATGCGAATTACGTGCGCTGCATGCAGACGCTGCTCGCGCAGGGCAATTATCCCGGCATCGCGACGCACGATCCGGCGATTCTGTCGCAGGCCAAGCGCTTCGCGCGCGCGCAGACCATTCCCGCCGAGCGATTCGAGTTCCAGATGCTGTACGGCGTTAGGCGCGATTTGCAGGACCAGATCGTGCGCGAAGGATTCAACATGCGGGTGTACGTCCCGTTCGGCACGCAGTGGTATCCGTACCTCATGCGCCGGTTGGCCGAGCGTCCGGCAAACGTGGCATTCATCACCGGCAACATGGTGCGCGAGCTCGTGGCCGGGCGGCATTGATGTCTCGTGGGTAGGTTCCTTCCCCCCGATCACTCGAAGGGCGACGAGCGGACGCTCGGCGGCTACATGGCAGTGCATGCGCGACCGGCGGCGTTCGAGGGGCGCGACGGCCGTTCGTACAGCGTGTCGATCGAGACGGACGACACCGGCGATGCGTCGGCGCCCGTGGGCGCGTACCTGCTGTTCGTGCAATGGTCGCCGGGCGAGCCGCGCGTGAGCGGCCACCTGGAAACGGAATTTCTCGAGCGGGCAGCCACGCTCGAGGACGCGGTGGCGCGCG
>JANWIK010000109.1 GCA_025449955.1 Gemmatimonadaceae bacterium | reverse complement strand
ACTGCGCAGCCCTGACTGGGCGCCGTGGGGGAGGCGCAAGCAGCAAGTGCTGCGGAGGCGATGACAAGAGCGAGAACTGTAAGGCGACGGCGGACCATGGTAACCTCGCGGACGGGAGTGATGTGGCGTCACAAACGTCCCGCAAGGTATGTTGGCGCGTCCTGGCGTAAATGCACATTTTAGGACAGCGATGTGCACTTTTAGGACAAAGTGGCGCCAACTGTGGAAGTACTCGCCCGCCTTCCTAACTCCCTCTCGTCGCACCTTCGAGCCGCGCTCGAACATGAGCATGTCCTAACGGTCGTCACCGACTGGGACACGCTCTCGAATGCGGTGCGATTTCGACCGATTGACGTCGTCGTCATTGATCCTCGCGCCGACGGATCGATCGAAGTCGAAGCACTCAAACAACTCATTGGTCGTCACCCGACGCTTCCAGTCGTGGTGTACACCACATTGTCGCCGGAACTGCTCCGTGCGACTGTCGAGTTGGCAAACCTCGGCGTCAGGCATTTGATTCTGCGCGGCTTCGATGATGAACCGCGACGCTTGAGGGAGTTGCTCGAACGAGTGCCGGCGCAGCAGTTGAGCGATATCGTTCTGCAGGGCCTGGCGCCACGATTGGAAGCTGCACCGCTCATGCTGCGACGAGCGATAACGAAGTTGTTCGACATGCCGCACACGTTTCGCGGCGTCGAAGATCTGGCCGGCGCAGCAGGCATGACGCGCCGCAATCTGGACCGATGGCTCGACCGACTTGGGTTGGCCTCGGCGAGAATGCTGATTCTTGCGGCGCGACTCACGCGCGCCGTGCACTACATGCGAGACCCAGGCTACTTGCTGGACGACATTACCAAGAAGCTCGGTTACGGAAGCGGCCGTTTGTTCGCACGTCAGGTGCGAGCGGCAACAGGACTCACTCCGTCGATGCTGCGCCAACGCGGCGAACCGGAGAAGTTGATTCGAGAGCTGACGGCACAGCTAAGCCGTCCGGGAGCAAGCGAAGCATGAAGATCTACGATGAACGCGCGCGCGTGCTGGTGGTGGACGATGAACCGTCCATCTGTCGCGCCTTGTCCATCGCTCTCTCGCGAGCCGGCTATGAAGTCCGGGCCGTCGAGTCGGGCGAGGTTGGCGCGACCCTCGTACGGTCGGAACACTTCGATTGTCTCATCACCGACCTTCGCATTCCTGACATGCGCGGCGATGTGCTCTTCGAGCTGGCGTCGTCTCTCCAGCCGCATCTGCGCAACCGGACAATCTTCACGACTGGTGACGCCAGCGAACGCGCCCAGGATCTGCTCCAGGCCTGCAGTTGCACAGTGCTGCAAAAGCCCTTCGACCTCGATGAATTACTCGGCGTTGTCCGGCGGTTCACGCGCCGGCTGAGTGAGGCCAGCGCCTAAACGCAGCGTGTCAAACGCGAGATGCCAATCCGGTAGGCAGGCGCCATCCGGCCCAGCATTGACTTGACCGCTTCATAGACCTACATTACCGCCAGCTGAACACCAGCGAACACCACGGACCTGGCTTAGAGCCGAGGTCCTTTTTCACATCTCGAAGTGTGCTTGTGCCCGAGCGAGTGCTCGAGCGCGCCTACCGCGACGGCGAAAAGTTCGCGGGTCACATCGTCGGTAGGTACGGACGCATCCGGACTCGACCGACACGTCAGGAGATTCGTATGCGTACCACCGGCACGGTCAAGTGGTTCAATGACAGCAAAGGCTTTGGTTTCATCACCCCGGAGAACGGACAGAAGGATTGCTTCGTTCACCACTCGGCCATCCAGGGAAGTGGCTTCAAGACGCTGAGCGAGGGAGAGCGCGTGGAGTTCGACATCGTTCAGGGCGCCAAGGGACCGGCAGCTCAGAACGTCACCAAGCTCGGCTCCTAATAGCGGCTGCGAGCGATCGCAAACACTGCGTGGGGCTGCTGCCGATTGGCAGCAGCCCCACGTCGTTTCAGCCTACAGACGCCACTGTTCGAGTGTAGCGACCGCGCGTTCGAGTGCCACTCGCTGGTCGCTGCTCGATGCGGTCTTGAGGAGCCCCTTGTAGGTTCTCAGTGCGACCTGAAGCGCTCCGCGATCTCCTTCCGTAGACGCCAAACTGGCGGCGTTATCGGCCAGGTTTGCCTGCGCGAGCTCGTCTTGCGGAAAGCGCTCGACAACGTGGCGCCAACGATCCACTCGATCGCGAAGCGTCGATTCGCTCAGCGCCCAGAGGTGCCACGCGCCGCGATTCGAGGGGTCCGCCGCTATCGCTCGATTGGCCAGCGCTTGGACCGCTTCCGGTCCGCGTCCCGATAACCAATACGCATTGGCTAACCGAACGAGAGCGCGCGCGTCCCCAGGCCTGGCCGTAACCACGTGCTCGTAGACCGGTCCCGCCACCTCGGGAATCTCTTGGAAAGGCTCGACCGACTTTATCAGCGCATCCGCGTCGGGGCAGGACGAGCAGATCGATTCGAGCTGCTTGAGGAGACTCCCGACGTCGCTGCTTTCTTGGTACTCTTTGACAGCAGTCGCAATAGCGGTGGCGGGGTCGATTGAAGGCGCAAACATGATTAGATTAACATACCGATTGGCGAGAGGCCGTGTCAGCCCGTGACTGAACCCGCTCCGAAGTCGTCTACGGCGTCAGAGGTGCCAGAGATCCCGCCGCAGACCGACCTCCAGAAGCTTACCGCGCTCGTTCAGCATCAGCTCAACAATCCGCTCGCCGCGTTGCTTGCGGAAACGCAGCTTCTGGCGATGGAGTCCACGCTCGACGCGCAGCATCGCCTCGCAGTAGAGCGGATCATCGAGCTCGTACGACGTATCATCGGAACCGTGCGCTCGCTCGACGAGGTGGTCGAAGAGCGCCTCGTTCGGTGATCCGCGGCTCGCACTAAGTACGAGTGAGGGCAGCAGGACGGGCCGAAGTTGGCGCGGCGCAAAGGTTGCGCGTTGGCTCGGAGTAGGTGATAATCGAGGTGGTCGAGGGCGCAGCCCTGGCGGCCACAGCGCATGGCAGGGTCCGTGCGGTATCGCGTTTTATCCGGCTCCGCCGTTGAACGCAACCGCAACCGCGATGGCCGAACGCGCGTGAAGTGACGCGTTGGGGAGATCGCGGCAAAGGTAGAATCACGAGTCGTGTGTCGCGCTGGAGCGCGCCGACTGTGATACCGGGGTCGGACTCGCCGATAGACCGAGATCCATACAAACGTCGAGAGTGCATCGCAGCCGTATTCGTTGCGAATGGCGCATCTCGCGAGAGACGTAGCAAGCGCAGTGGGCACCCACATCGGTGGGCGCCGTGAGCGCGATTCAATTACCCCATGACACACATTGGTGCATGAACGATCGTCGACGCCCCACCCGGCGCGGTCGCGGTCCGCGTCCGCAGAACCGCGGCGCTGGACCCCGCGATACGCAATCCGAACCAAGTCCATATCGGGATGACGTTGGACTGCCTATGAACGGCGAATCCGCAGAGTCCTTTCAGACGCCCAACGGAGAAGGCACGAGCGGTCCGACACCGGGCGCGAACTCGGAGCCGGTCGCCGATTCCGTGCCCAACACGCCGCCGGCGACTCCGCCGACGACGCCGACCGGTGGCGCGAGTACCAGCAATCCGCCGGCTGGATCAGGGCAGGTGAACAATCAGGGCGGTGGTGGCGGACAGCAGCAGCATCATGGACAACGAGACGGACGATTCCCCAACAACGGTAGGCGAGGTAGACGTGGTCGCGGGCGCGGTGGTCCACGTCCGGAGCACACGAGCAACGGCAGCCCACCGCAGCCAATCGTCGCCGACGGAACGATCACAGGGTGGTTCGATTCCTCGCGCGAGGGCGGATTCGTACGACGCGCCGACGACAGCTACTTGCCCATGCCGGGCGATCCATTCGTCTCTCCGCTCATGGTGCGCCAGTTCGCGCTGCGGCGCGGCGACTTGATCGAAGCAACCACCGGTCGCGATCATCGTGGCCGGGTTACGTTAGTCGAATTGCAGCGCGTCAACGGCGACGATCCGATGAGTGCCCAACGTCGCCCCGATTTCAGCTCGCTCATCGCCTCGTACCCGGAACGGAAACTGGTTCTCGAAACGGGGCGTGGTGCCAAGGGCGGACCAGAGCTCACGCGACGTGCCATCGACCTTATTGCCCCGATCGGCTATGGACAGCGCGCATTGATCGTCGCCCCGGCGCGAGCCGGCAAGACGATGCTCCTGCAGGCGATCACCGAAGGCATCGCCATCAACCATCCGGAAGCCGTGCTGTTGGTCCTGTTAGTCGACGAGCGACCGGAAGAAGTGAGCGAGATGATTTCGTGGGGCCGTGGTGAAGTGGTCGCCTCGAGCTTCGACCAACCCGCGGAGCGTCACGTCGACGTAGCAGACATCGTGTTAGAGCGGTCGCGGCGTCTGGTCGAGAGCGGAAAGGACGTCGTCATCGTACTCGACTCGCTCACCCGGATGGCACGCTCGCACAACACCGTTGAGCGCGGAACGGGCCGCACGTTGAGCGGCGGTCTCGACGCAACGGCGATGGCGAAGCCCAAGGCCTTCTTCGGATCGGCGCGATCGGTAGCTCCGCAACACGGCGGCGGATCGCTCACCATCATTGCGACCGCGCTCGTCGAGACCGGTTCCCGAATGGACGACGTGATCTTCGAGGAGTTCAAGGGAACCGGCAACTGCGAGATCAAGCTCGACCGCTCGCTCGCCGAGAAGCGTATTTATCCGGCGATCGACATCGCGACCAGCGGCACGCGTCGCGAGGACAAGCTCTTCCGCCCCGATCAGTTGGACGCGGTGTTCACGCTCCGGCGCGGACTGCAGCAGATGCCGCCGCAGTCAGGCATGGAGTGGCTCATCAAGCGGATCGCGGCGACGCCTAACAACGACGCACTGTTGTCGGGGCTGTAGCAGCCGGTGAGCTCGTCGGGCCGGGCGCACATGCGCCCGGATGTCACGTCGCCGGCAGCGCGAGCTCGTCCCAGAGCATCGCGATGGCGCGCGTCCCCTTCACGAAATTCTCGTCGCTCATCCACTCGTTAGGCGCATGGGCGTTCTCGCCCGGCAACCCGAATCCAATCAGCAGCACCGGCACGCCGAGGATCCGCTCGAAATCGCCCACCACGGGGATCGAGCCTCCCTCCCCTGTGATGACCGGCTCCCGCCCGAACGCGCCGGCAAGTGCGCGGCGCGCGGCGTCGACTAACGGACCACTCATCTCGGCACGCCACGGGACACCGCCGTGGAGCGCGCGCACGGTGACCGACACCCCGCGCGGCGCGACGCGCTCGACGTGCGCCGTGAGCACTTTCTTGACCGCGTCGGGAGTCTGATCCGGAACGAGACGGCAACTGACCTTCGCCATGGCCTTACCGGGTAAGACCGTCTTGGCGCCTTCACCGGTGTACCCACTGAGCAGTCCGTTCACCTCGCACGTCGGGCGCGTCCAGATGCGTTCGAGCGTCGTCCGACCGACCTCGCCGTCCAGTGCCGGCGCACCGACTTCTTTGCGGAACCGCTCGTCATCGAACGGTAGCGCACGCATCTCATTGAGAACACGCGGCTCCCAATCGCGAACGGCGTCGTAGAAACCGGGAATCGCGACGTGCCAGTGCTCGTCGTGGAACGACGCGATGATGCGAGCCAGTGCAGTCGCGGGATTCACGACCGCGCCACCGTAGATGCCGGAGTGCAAATCCGACGCTGGGCCCACCACCTCGATCTCGAAGTAGGCAAGCCCGCGCAGCGATGACAGAATGGACGGCAGCCCAGGCGCAAACATCGACGAATCCGAGATGACGCAGTAGTCACAGCGGAGGCGGTCGCGATGGCGCTCGATGAACGGCGCAAGATTGTCGCTCCCGACTTCTTCCTCGCCCTCCGCGAGTACGATCACGTTGACCGGCAGCGAGCCGCGCGTGGCCAGGTGCGCCTCGATCGCTTTGATATGCAGAAACAGTTGCCCTTTGTCGTCGACCGATCCACGAGCATAGATGCGTCCGTCGCGAATGGCGGGCTCGAAGGGTGGCGTGGTCCAGAGGTCGAGCGGCTCGACGGGCTGGACGTCATAGTGGCCGTAGATGAGCACGGTCTTGGCGCCGACGGGCGCGCCACGCCACTCGCCTAACACCACGGGGTGACCGCCGGTGGGCAGGATCTCGGCTTTGAGTCCGGCGGCGCGCATGGACCCGGCGAGCCAATCGGCCGCGCGCGTCATGTCACCCCGATGCTCGGAGCGTGCACTCACACTGGGGATGCGGAGAAACGCGAACAGCTCGTCGTGGATGCGCCGGTCGTTCGTGGCGAGAAACGCGGAGAGCTCGGGAGCGATGGCCGTGGTCATGGAGAAGTCGTTGAACTCGTGAAGCCAACAAGGCGGGTCGCCGGACATGAGCAAACATTCCTGCCCGTTGCGTCCCAAGGCAAGTGTTAGCGCCTGACCGCGATCACGGCGTGAATCCTTTCGGTGGCCACGACGCGTGCCAGCGCTCGAGTAGCCACACGCGCCGGCGCGTACGCACCTCGCTGCCTCGACGAAGATCCACGACGTCGAGGAGGCGCGCGTCGTCGAAGTAGGGACGCAAGCGGCGGACGACGGGCCCCACGGAGTCGGCAGATTGGACCTCGAACGCGAGCATGAGGTCGTCACCCCTGCGGGCGACATCGGCGAAGCCGGGCCAGAGATCGTACTGGTTAGGCCGGCCCTCGATGTTGAGCGAGAACGTTTGCGGGTGGCTCGGCAGATGGAACGCGATCTCGGACGCCTCCTGATACCGGTCGCCGCCGAGCCACACGCGGGCACCAGATTGCGCGGTCTGACGGTCGGCCAGGACCTGCATGCGCGCCGCGAGCGAGTCCCATCCGGTGCCGCGGGCAGTCGGATCATCGCGCGCCGTGATCGGGAGCACGGGAGCGACGGCCTGGACATAGATCGCGAGCGCCATGACGCCGCCTAACGTACAGGCGGCGGTCACCCACCGGGACCACGCACGGGATCGCAGGGCCCACGTGTGCGCGGCCAGGAGCCCGATGGCCGGGATGTACGCGGGCGCCTGCCAATTCGCTTCGGCCGGGTGGCGCCACGCGCCGATGCAGAAGAACAGAAACACCGTGGCCGACACGGCCGACAACAGAACGCGCCTCGGCTCTCGGCTCCGTGCGCCTTGCGCGACCACGACCGCCAACAACGCGAAGAGAATGGGCGACACGAGCGCGATCTGCCCGCCGATCAGCGAGGATTCGCGCGAGAACGGCGTCCCGTGGCCCGACGAGAATCCGTGGTCGAGCTGAAAGCGGAACGACACCCATTGGTGACGGGCATTCCAAAGGATGACGGGCAGAAAAACGAGCACGGCGACGACCGCGGCCACGTACGGTCCCGGCGTGCGCAGCTGGCGGCGAAGCGACGGCACGGCCAGGCACGCGATGAGCACGCCCAACGGAAGCAGCACCGCGTTGTATTTGGACACGAAGGCGATGCCTAACGCAACACCGGCGGCGAGCCACCACCGGGTTGCGAGCGCGCTGCCCGGGTCCGCGGATATCGCGTGGTCGAGTGCCAGGAGCGTGAGCGTGAACGCGAACAGCAACGGGGCATCGGGTGTGGCGAGCACGAGACCGGCCGCGGCGAGCGGCATGCAGCACAGCGCGACAGCTGCGATGATGGCCGCCCGTTCGTCGGCCAGGCGTCGCGCGAGCAGCACGAGAAACACGGATGCTGCCCAACCGACGCACACGCTGCCGATGCGCACGCCGAAGGGCGTCGCGCCGAACAGCGACGTGCCGGCGCGGATCAGCACGGCGATCGCCGGAGGGTGATCGAAGAAACCGCCGGCCAAGTGGCGCGACCACTCCCAGTAGTACGTCTCGTCGGGCGGGAGTGCGATGATCGTGGCGAAGATGGCGCGGATCACCGCGGCGACCGTGACGATGAGGACAGCGATTGCCGCGCCGCTCATGCGTCGGGACTGCTGTGCCGTCATTGCACGATGGGCGTGCGACGGTCGGCCGCATACACGGCGAGGGCGGTGGCGATCCACGCCCACGTGATCCACGTGATCCGCTCGAGCGGCGACATCGTCCGCAGGATGTTCCACGCGACCGCCGGTAACGTCGCTACCATGAAGACGCGCGAGCCGGCGGCATCCGGCGTCCGGCGCGCAATCACCTCGACTGAACGGCGGCGCGCCGTACGAATCCGATCGACGATGGCGTTGCCTAACGAATCGGGCGACAGCGAGCGCCATCCCGGTATGTGCAGCACGCTCCACGCGACGGCCGTGCGGCCCCATCCGTGATTGTCCGACCCGGCAACGAGCGCGAGGTTGAGACTGTCGGCCAGACGTACAATGCGCGACCGGTCGTGCTGACTCTGCTCGATGCCTCGCGGCGAACCGTCGGACAGCTCGATGGCGATCACACCGTAGCGGCCACTCGAATCCGGCGGCACCAGTCGGTCGAGGTTGTCTGGTATGGTTTGCACGAGAACCGGATATCGCGCGGCGCTACCCGTTGCAACCGCACGTCCCCCGGTTGAATCGATGCCAAGTCGAGCCGTCGCGCTGTCGCTCGCTTGCAGCGCGACGAGGTGATTGTGCATGCCGACGAACTCGACGCCCGACAGCGCGGTGAGTCCGTCACCGGCTCGCGCTGGATTGCGTTGCATCGCCTCTCGTGCACCCTCGAAGCGGCTGTGATCGGTGATGAACGCGACATCGAACCCGGCGTCGCGGTGCCAGGCGCGATTCGCATCCGGCGTGAACGACGATCGGCCGTCGTGCGAGAATCGCGTGTGGCTATGGACGTCGACCGAGACTGCGTCGGCGTCGTCGAGTGTCAGGCGCGCCATGGGCCGCGGCGCGACGATGCACATCGCGTAGAATGCGAGCATCGAGGCGAGTGCAACGATCGCCAGACGCACCTCGCGGAAGAGCGTGCTCCCAACACGTCGCCATCGCAATTCGCGCCACACAACGTACAGCGCCGCCAGCGACACGAGGAACGCGATGGTCTGACTCACGCTCAGGAGCGTGAGCGAATCCATGAGGTCGCAAATCGGGGCGAGTGCGACGAACCCGGCGCCGAGTGCGAGGTGCGCCGAAGGAGCGGGCGCCGATGTTTCGAGATTGACGAGCGGCGAGACGGCGAGCGGCCAAGTTGCGAGTGTGAGGAGCGTGATGATGGTTGCGGGAATCCAGCTCGGACTGCTGCGCTTCGCGCCGACTACATTGGAGGGCATGGTCGGATTATATGGCGCACGATGCCGAATGGCAGTGAGTCGCAGAGACGCTCGCGCGGTCGACGAGGCGAGGGCCGGATGAACCGCCTCGCGCGTGAGACGAGTCCGTACCTCCGGCAACACGCCGAGAATCCAGTCGACTGGTATCCGTGGGGCGCGGAGGCGCTGGAGCGAGCTCGGAGTGAAGGGCGGCCGATCTTGCTGAGCATCGGCTATGCGGCGTGTCACTGGTGCCACGTGATGGCGCACGAGTCGTTCGAAGACGCCGATACCGCGCGCTTCATGAACGAATCGTTCGTGAACATCAAAGTGGATCGTGAAGAGCGGCCGGATCTGGACGCGATCTACATGAGCGCCGTGCAAGCGATGACGGGACACGGCGGCTGGCCGATGACGGTATTCTTGATGCCGGACGGCGTACCCTTCTATGGCGGCACGTACTTTCCGCCCAACGACAGGATGGGGATGCCGTCGTTTCGCCGCGTCCTGGCGTCGGTGTTGACGGCGTTTCGCGAGCGTCGCGGTGACGTCGAGGCCGCGGCGGCACAGGTGCGCGCGATGTACGGTCGGATCGAAACGTCGAGCGCGGCCGGCGGCGCTCCGACCGTGGCCGTACTGGCGACAGCGGCACGCGGGATCGCGCGGCGATACGACGAACGCCACGGCGGGTTCGAGCGCGCACCCAAGTTTCCGCACGCCATGGCGTTGGACTTCGCGCTGGCGGCGTGGCGGCGCGGGCTCTTGCCTAACGGAATGATCGTGGCGCGCGACTCCTTCCTCGCCATGAGCCGCGGCGGCATTCACGATCAGGTGGGCGGCGGCTTCCATCGCTACAGCGTGGATGACCGGTGGCTCGTGCCGCACTTCGAGAAAATGTTGTACGACAATGCCCTCCTGTGCAGGTTGGGCGTTCACCTGTACCAGGTCACGCGCGATCCGGAAATCCGTCTGGTGATCGAGGACCTCATCGGATGGCTGGCCGGCGAGATGACCTCGCCCGAAGGCGGGTTCTATTCGTCGCTGGATGCGGATAGCGAAGGCGAAGAAGGTCGCTTCTACGTATGGCTGGCCGATGAGTTCGACGCCGCGTTAGGCGACGATGCGCGCGCCGCCGCCGCGTACTGGGGCGTGACGCGCGTCGGGAATTTCGAGGGGCGCAACATTCTGCACGTGGCGGCCGACCCGGACGTCACGGTGGCGCGGCTGGGCGGCGCGCTGTCGCGCGAGGAGCTCCTGGGCCTCGTACGGCGGGCCCGGGCCGCGCTCGGCGCGGCCCGGGCGCGGCGTACGAGGCCGGCGCGCGACGAGAAGATTCTCGCGTCGTGGAATGGGCTCATGGTGCGCGCACTCGCCGAAGCGGCGCGGTCCTTGGAGCACGACGTCGCGCGGTCCCTCGCCATGCGCGCCGGCGCATTCCTGATACGCGAGCTCGTGGATGACGGTCGCGTGATGCGCGTATGGAACCCATCGCGCGATGCCCGACGGATGCCCGGCTTTCTCGATGACCAGGCCGCAGTCGCACTGGCCGCACTCGCGATGTACGAGCTTACGTTCGACGAGTCCTGGATCGCGCATGCCGAACGGATGACCCAGGCGATGCTGCGTTGGTTCTGGGATGACCGGGCAGCCTGCTTCTTCGACACGGCGCACGACCACGAGACGCTCATCACGCGCCCGCGCGACCTCACCGATAACGCGACTCCGGCCGGGACGTCGCTGGCCGTCGAGTTGTTGCTGCGCATGGGCGATCTGTTGGACCGCGATGCGTGGCGGCAGCGTGCCGTGGATGTGTTGTCGAACACCGGAGACGCCGTGGAGCGTTATCCGCTCGCATTCGGCCACGTGCTGAGCGCTGCCGACATGGCGGTGTACGGACCGATCGAAGTTGCGTTGTTAGGCGAGATGACGAGCGTCGGATTCGCGGCCCTCAATCGCGTCGTCGCAATGCAGTACGTGCCGGGCCTCGTCTTGGCCGGCGGCCGACCGAGCGCCGACGTGGCCCTCTTGCGGCACCGGGAGCCGATCAACAACGCGCCCACCGCCTTCGTGTGCCGGCGCTACACGTGCGATGCTCCGACGACCCTGCCGGATACGCTGAGCGCGCAGTTGGAGCTCGCGGTGGACGCGCCGCCCCTTGGCGACGCGGCTCCCGCTCCGCGGCACGGTTAGGCAGCGCCGCTCAGAGATCGCCGCACGTCATGAGAGTGGTATGGCAATGCGAGCAGATGAGCTTGCACCGAAGCCACGTCACGTCGGCACTGCCGCACACATCGCAGGTTACGACATCGCTCGGCGGTGCATCGGCGCGCGGCTCGGCGTCGTCCTCGGCCGACGATGATGGCGGGTGATCTGGCTCAGTCATGCATGGCGTCTGGTTGCGAGGAGTACGGTTGCGCCGTGCATATGCTATTCAGAATCGCGTTCACATCGTAACGTACTCAGCGAGCGTGACGGTGGATGCAGCACGCCCGCGCGGACAGCGTCGTCTCGCGCGGGCGTTGGTCGATACGTGCGGGCCGGCTCCTAGCGCCAGTGGCCTTCGACCCAGTACCAGCCGTTGCGGTCGTGGCCCCAATGCCCCGGGCGCCACTCCCGATAGCCGCGGTCAGGCACAATCCAGCGGCCGGGAATCCAAACGTACTGCCGCGCGTCCCAATTCCAGTGCCCGGCAACCCAGACGTAGCCTGCTCCCGGAGAGGAACCAACCACCTCCACGCGCTCGACAGGCGGCGCCTCGCGAACGTACACGCGCTCGCCACGCGGACCCGAGGCGCAGGCAGCGACACAGACAAGAGTCGCAGCAAGCGCAGCCGTCGTCATCCTGTGCTTCATTCGTTCGATCATGTCGTCCGTCCTTGCGCTGAAGCGCATCGATTTATCGATCGTAAATGCAAGGTTCGGCCCGTTCCACAGGGCGTTCACTTGGTTGGACGACCGACGTCAGGCGACGTTAATGGCGGACGGAACAGTAGCGTTGGACGTCAGTCGGACTCTTGCGCGGCGGATCCGTTCCGGCCAGCCGACTTGAACAACCAAAAGAGATAGGCGATCGATGGGAACAGCAGGAGCGCGCCGACGCCAAGCGCCCAGAGAAACAGTTCGAGCGTGCGCGGCGGCGCGGCGCTGTTTGCGACGGTGAAGGCGGGCGGGACGAGATAGGGCGCTTGGGCCGCGGCCCATCCCCACAGAATGAGTGACACCTGCGCCGCAGCGGCAACGCGCGCGAGGTGCCAGTGTCGCGCCCAGAGCGCCGCAATCGCGACGACCGCGGCGGCTCCGGTCAACACATGAAGTGGCAACGCCCACACCGATGCAATGAGTCCTGCGCTGACGCGCGGGGCGTGCGAACGCGCGAGAATGAGCGCGAGGAACGCGGTGACGAACACGGCAGCTGCCGCCCACAAGGCACGTCGGCGAAAGTCCTCGCGCAACGCCGCCTCATCGGCTTCGACCGTGAGATACGTGGCGGCGAGAAACGCGAACAGTGCCAGCGCCATCGCGCCGACGGCGATCGTGAAGGGCGAGCACCATGGCGACACGTACAGAGACACGAACGACGCCTCGGCGGCGCCTCGATCGAGGCGCTCGAGCATGTCGCCGACGCGACCCGATGCGATCGCGCCGATACATACGCCGAGGACTAACGGAGTGAGCACGCTCGCGATGGCGAAGACACGACCCCATCGCCGCTGCGGCGCATCTGCGGTGCTCCCATAGCTCCGGAACGCGAACGCGGACCCGCGCAGCACGATGCCCACGAGCATGAGCGTGAGCGGAATGTGCAGCGCGATTGCCAACCCGGAGAACGCGGCCGGGAAGCACGTGAAGAGCAGCACGACGACCAGAATCAGCCAGACGTGATTCGCCTCCCAAATCGGGCCGATCGCGTCGGCGATGAGCGCGCGTTGCTCCGTGCGGCGCGGACCCGTGGCGAAGAAGTCCCAGACGCCGCCGCCGAAATCCGCGCCCGCCAGCAGCACGTACGCGTTCAGCGCGACGAGCGCGATCAGCGCAATCGTGGTCGCCACGGTCGCGTTCCGTTAGGCGGCGGCGGGGCTGATCGTCGCGTCGCCTTCACGCGCGATGGGACTCCGCATGACGAGGTCGTACAACAGCCACGCGACGATGACGCCCAAGAAACAATAGAGCGCGCTGATGAGCACGAACGGGACGATGAGCCCCGGCATCGGCGTGACCGCATCGGCCGTGCGCATCACGCCGTAGATCACCCACGGCTGCCGGCCGACTTCGGTGACGGTCCAGCCGGCCTCGATGCACACGAAACCCATCGGCGATGCGACGACGACCGCGCGCATGAGCCACCGGTTCGCGGCGAGGTCCGTCCGGCGCCACGCCGCGATCGCGACCCAGATGCCGACGACGGCGAGCAACGTGCCTAACCCAACCATCACTTGAAAGGCGATGTGGACCACCGGCACGGGAGGCCAATCGCGTCGCGGCACGGCATCGAGGCCGCGGACCACGGCCTGCGGATCGTGGAACGCGAGCAACGACAGTCCGTGCGGAATTTCAAAGGCCCACCGGGTCCGTTGGGCAGCCACATCCGGAACTCCGCCGATGCGCAGCGGCGCGCCGGCTTCGGTGCGGAACTGCCCTTCCATGGCTGCGAGTTTCGGCGGCTGCCATTGCGCCACATATCGCGCGCTGATGTCGCCCGAGAGCGGCTGGAGGATTGCGGCCGGCGTGCCCACGATGAGCGCCACCACGAGTGCACGTCGATGAAATGCGTTCCGTTGGTCGCGGAGCAACATGAAGCCGTGTATGCCCGCCACGGCGAATCCGGTGGCGGCGTAGGCGGCGAGCAGCATGTGCAGCACCTCGGGAAACGCGGCCGGCGTCAACATCGCAGCGACCGGATCTACATCGGTCGGCGCACCGTTCACCAGCTGGAAACCCGCCGGGGAGTTCATCCAGGCATTCGCAAGCACGACGAACAACGCCGACGCCGCACCACTCAGGGCCACCAGCACACCGGCAGCGATGTGCGCACGCGCCGAGATGCGAGACCATCCGTAAAGGTACACGCCGAGGAAGATCGCCTCGGCGAAGAACGCAAAGCCCTCGAGCGAAAATGGCATCCCGATGATGGCGCCGGCGAATCGCATGAACCCGGGCCAGAGAAGTCCGAGCTCGAAGCTCAGGACAGTACCCGAGACCGCGCCGACTGCAAACAGAATGGCGGTGCCCTTTGCCCAACGCTTGGCCAGCTCGAGATACATCGCATCGCCGGTGCGCCGCCATCGCGCCTCGGCGATGACCATGAGCACCGGCATCGCAATGCCGACGACCGCGAACAGGATGTGAAAGCCGAGCGACACCGCCATCTGCGATCTGGCGGCGAGCACGTCGCCCATCAGCCGGCCTCGAACTCCAACTCGAGATCGAGCGCGGGCGCACGCTGCGTGAGCGCGTCGACGGCGATGCGGTCCACACCCGCCTGCGCAAACGCGCGTACGGTGTCCAGTCTCACGTTGCCGGCCACTTGGGTGGACACGCGCGACGATGCGATCTCGACGCACTCCCGGACGTGCGCGGGCGTCATGCCGTCGAGCTGCACCGCATCGACGCCCGCGACGACGGCGCTCCGCACTTCCGCGGGGGACCGGCAGGCGATTTCGATGCGGGTATGGTCGGAGGCGAGCTCGCGCGTCCGGCGGACCACCATCGCGATGTCGCGATTCACGGCCGTCAGATGCGTGTCGCGAATCTGCACCACGTCCAGGCCCTTGTGCCTAACGCCTAACGCACCGCCGGCACGCGCCGCGTAGTGCTCGAGATCGCGCATGCCCGGCGTCGTCTTCCACGTATTGACGATGCGGGCCGATGTCCCGCGCACGGCTTCGACGTATTGTGAGGTTAACGTCGCGATGCCGGACAGGTGTCGCAGGAAGTTGAGCGCCACGCGCTCCGCCGACAAAATCGCGTGCGACAGCGCCGTAATGCGCACGACCGGAGCGCCGTCGGTCACACGGTCGCCATCATCGACGTCCACGCGAAGGGCCGCATTGGAATCGAAGAGCCGAAACGCGGCGACGACGAGCGGAATACCAGCCAGAATACCGGATTGACGCGCGACGATCGTGGCATGCGCGCGGCGCGCCGACAAAACGCTGGCCGCCGTCGCGATGTCCTGATATGCCCCATCCTCGACCAGCGCCGCACGCAGGCACGCCTCGAGTTGTTTGTCCGAGAGAGGAAATCCGAGCAGGTCGTTTTCCGCGACGGGCGCGCCCGCCTGCGGCGTCACCGCGCGCGACGTGCGCCGGTCCGGCGATCGACGCGGCACAACGTTGCCATCCCTGCGGTCCGTTTCGCGGCGCGATTCGACCCAACGGCGCTCGCCATATGACCGCCCATCCTCCGGCCCAAACATCTCAGGTGTACTCATGAGACCGGACCTCCTTCCCGTCTGAACTGGATCTGCAACCTGCCCACTGCCGGTTTCAGATGCAAGACGGTACCCAGTGTGCGGCTTGCCGCGCCCTGCCGCCGATCCCAACTTAGGCGCGAATGCGCACGCTCATGCTCGCTATCGCGCTCCTTCTGGCGGCGCATCTCGGCCTGCTGTTGGTTCATCCTGCCGCAGCCGGCACCTCGGCGACAGGCCCGGGACTCAACATTGGCGTGGTATTCGACGTCGGCGGCCGAGGCGACAAGTCGTTCAACGATGGGGCCTACCGCGGCGCCCAACGAGCGGCGCAGGCCTTCGGTGCGCGCATCCACTATATCGAGCCCGGCGACGGCTCGGATCGTGAAGCGGGACTGCGCCTTCTGGCCTCCGAAAAGATGGACCTGGTAGTCGGCGTGGGGTTCATTTTCTCGGACGACCTCACGCAAGCCGCTCGCGAGTATCCGACGATCCACTTCGCCGGCGTCGACTATTCCCTGACGACTGACGAGCATGGCAATGTCGTCGCGCCGCCGCCCAATCTCGCGGCGCTCAAGTTTCGCGAGGAACAGGGGTCCTTCCTAGTAGGCGCCCTCGCCGCGCTGGTTGGCGGAGCCAAAAAACTTGGCTTCGTCGGCGGGATGGACATCCCGCTAATTCACAAGTTCGAGGCTGGATATCGAGCCGGCGTGAAGTACGTCTGCCCCGATTGCCTCGTCATCGCGCAGTACGCGGGTGTCACTCCCGATGCCTTTCGCAATCCCGGTCGCGGCAAAGAGCTGGCGTTGAGCCAGTACCAATCCGGCGTGAACATCATCTTCCACGCCTCCGGTTCGACCGGGTTAGGCGTCTTCGAAGCGGCGCGTCAGACGGGCAAGCTGGCGATTGGCGTCGATGCCGACCAATACGCGGAAGCGCCGGGTCACGTGCTCACGTCGATGGTCAAGCGGGTCGACCAAGTGGTGTACGATCAGATTGCGCGCGTCCGCGACAGCACGTTCCGCGGCGGCATCTACGAGTACGGCCTCGCCCAGGGCGGCGTGGGCTACGTTTATGACGCCGGCAATCGTGCGCTCATTCCCGACAGCGTGCACGTCAAGCTCGATTCGATCGCCGCGCGCATCGAGTCTGGGCAGATCGTGGTTCCCGTTAGTCCATGAGCGGCGTGGACGGAGATCGGGGCATCGGCTCGCCGCTGGTCTCGATGGTGAACATCGAGAAACGATTCGGCACGGTGATCGCCAATCGAGGTGCGACACTCGAGGTCGCGGCCGGCGAGATCCACGCGCTGGTCGGCGAGAACGGCGCCGGGAAGTCGACCTTGATGCATATCCTGAGCGGCTTGCTCACCCCCGACGCCGGCAGCGTGACTGTAGACGGACGGGTCGTGACGGGCTGGTCGACAGCCGACGCGATTCGCGCCGGCGTGGGCATGGTGCACCAGCATTTCATGCTCGTGCCCACCCTCACCATCGCCGAGAACGTTGTGTTAGGCCGTGAGCCACGGCGCGGGTGGTCGCTCGATGTGGCCGGCGCGGAGCGCGACGCAACGGCCGTGGCAGAGCGGTATGGATTCCCAATAGACGTTCGACGCCGCGTCTCGGAGTTGAGCGTCGGTGAGGCCCAACGCGTCGAAATCCTGAAGGCGTTGTTCCGCGGCGCGCGCGTCCTGATTCTCGATGAGCCGACCGCGGTGTTGTCGCCTCCGGAGGTGCGCGACTTGTGGCGCGTCCTCCGAGCCTTGCGCGACGCACGACCCGACGGCGGGGTGATTCTCATCACGCATAAGCTCGACGAAGTCATGGACGTGTCCACGCGAATCACCGTCATGCGACACGGGCAAACGGTCGGCCGCATGGACACGGCAGCCGCGACGCCAGGCGACATCGCGCGCGCCATGGTTGGTCGCGACGTGTCACTGGTCCGAGATGCGCTTCCCGCGCACCCGACGACGAGCGCGGGCGACACGCCTCGCCTCGTGGTGCGCGATCTGGTCGTCGAGGGATCCCGTCGCGAGCGACGGGTGAACGGCGTCGGGT
>JANWIK010000108.1 GCA_025449955.1 Gemmatimonadaceae bacterium | reverse complement strand
TCTCGGTGCTCTTCCTTGGCGTGGCCACCGCGGCGGCGTGGCTGCCGGCGCGCCGCGCGGCGGCACTCGATCCGTCGATCGCGCTCCGCGACGAGTGACCGGCACCCGGGTCCGTTAGGACCCGGGCATCCAGACGAGCCGCGAGCGATCGAGCTCGGGGAAGTCGCCGTGCGGGTCGATCTCGACGCGGCTGATCGCCGGCTCGCGCGCCACGTGCACCACGTAGCGCCGCTGTCCGTGCAGCCACACGTCCACGGGCACGTCGATGCGCTGCGTCACGTTGCCGGCGCGGGTCACGACTAACGGAACGGGCATGGGCGCGAGCCCGCGGTCCTCGATCGTGATGGCGACCGAATCGCCGTCGGGAGCGACGGACGCAATCGCCCGATCGAGCGGCCACGCGCGATAGAACCACGTATCCCAGAACCACGAGAGGTCGCGGCCCGCGACCGCATCGAACGTGTTGAAGAAGTCGACCGGATACGGGTGGCGTCCGACCCAGTGGCGTCCGTACTCGCGGAGCGCGCGGTGGAACGCGTCGGCGCCCATCACCGCGCGCAGCGCCGCGAGCACCTGCGCGGTCTTGTCGTAGTACGTGATGAAATACAGGTCGGACGACGAGAGGTCGCCCCAGCGCATGAGCGGCTCGTCGAGCCCCTGGCGCAGCGCGCCCAGGTAGAGGCTCCGCTGGCCGGGCTCCGAATCGTTAGGCCGTCCGCCCTGTCGCGGCTCGCCGTACAGCACGCGCATGCACTGGGCGACGTCGAATTGCGTGAGGCCTTCGTCCATCCACGGATGGCGCGTCTCGTTGGACCCGACCTGCATCGGGAACCACATGTGCCCCGTCTCGTGCATCAGATCGCCGGCGAGGGACAGCGTGTCGGCCCACGACTGCATGAGGGTCATCATCGGGTATTCCATGCCGCCGCCCTGGATGACGCCCTCCATGGACGTCATCTGCGGCCACGGGTACGGCCACAACCAGTCGGACAACTTCTCGATCGCGTCGCGCGTGAAGCGCGCGCCGCCTAACCGCCAGGCCGCCGCGCGGCCGGTGAGGCGGAAGAAGCTGTTGATGGCCACGGTGTCCTGGCCGCCGCCGGCGCGCGTCACGAGGGCGCGCGTGGCGTCCCAGGCGTACTGGTCGCTCGTGCCCCAGGAGACGTCGCGCACGTTGGGCGCGGTGAAGTGCCAGACCTGGCGCGCCGGACCGGCCGCGAAGGCCGCCCGTGCGTCGGCGCCCGGCGTGAGCACGCGCACCACGCGGCCCGTCTGCCGGGCTTCGCCTAACCGGGCACGCGTCCGCGCCGAATACACGGACGAATCCACCAGGTAGCCGGTGGCGCCCACCACCCAACCGTGCGGCACCGTTAGGCGCACGTCGTAGTCGGCCGGATCCATGTAGAACTCGGCGCCGTTCAAGTACGGGTCGGTCACCCAGCCGTTCACGTCGTCGTACACCGCGACCTGCGGATACCAGTAGCCGAGGAAGTACACGTGGCCGTCATGCCCCTCGCGTCCGTCGGAGGGCGAGGGTGGCGGCGTGAACGACCAGGCGAACGCGAGGCGCACGCTGTCCCCGGGCAGCACCGGCGCGGGCGGGCGGATCCACATCACCGTGCCGTCGACCGCGTACCCGGGGTGCGTGGTATCGGACGACGCCGCGAGCCGGCGGCCGGCCACGGCGACGGTCGACAGCGTGACGCCGCCGGTAATCGGCACCGTGCTCCGCCGCGGGCTCCCGGCCGCGAACACGTTCTGCCGGAGGTAGACCGCGATCGCGCGCAGCGTGTCGGGCGAGCGATTGAGGTAGACCACCGTCTCGCTTCCCGTTAGGCGCGGGGCGACGACGTCGAGCGACGCGTCGATGCGGTAGCGCGCGTGCTGGACCCAGTTGGACGACCCGGGCTCGCCGGTTCGGGTGCGCGTCCCGCGCGCGACGGCGCGGGTGAACGGCGCCGACTCGAATACCGGGCCCGGCAGCGGGCGTCCCGATTCTACCGTGGCCGCGGGGTCGGCCGCGGGCGAGGGCCGCGACTGCGCGCGAAGGCCGGCCGGAAGGGCGACGCTCGCGAGGACTGTGGACAGGACTGGATACAGGAAGCGAGTGACGCGCAACGACGTCTCCGATGGCAGAATGGACGTGACGGCAGGCAATTGATTCTGGCCCGCCGCGCGAGGCGACGCAATCGTTCGGCGACGGGCCCCGTGTCGTCCTTGACCGGATGTTGACACCTGGCGCCGGCGTCGCGCGTAAGGAATCTTGAGACGCACCCTTCGGAGACGCGGATGAGCGGCGATCAGGCCATGTTGGTGGCCATTACGGCAATTCTCACGTTTGGCGCCTGCGTGTGCGGGATCGCGTATGCGCTGTCGGCGCGCTCGCGTGCCAAGCTGAAGGCGCCGCTCGAGCTGGGAAATCTGGACGCACGGCTCGAGCGCATCGAGCAATCCGTCGAAAGCATCGCCGTCGAGGTGGAACGGGTGAGCGAGGCGCAGCGCTTCAGCGCGCGTCTGCTCGCCGAGCGCCGCGAGCCCGTTCCGGCGCAGCTTCCTGTTGGGGAGGAGCGCCGATGACCGAGAGCATGCTGCAAGACGTTCTGACGTTCCTGTTCGGGATGGGCTGTCTCTATGCGCTCACTCGCTGCCTCATTGCGTTTTTCGGCCGAAAGCGGCCGATTGCGCCCGCGGAGGACAGGGCGGCGTTGGAGGGACGTCTCGCGCGCATCGAGCAAATCGTCGAAGCGACGTCGATCGAGGTGGAGCGCGTGACCGAGTCGCAGCGGTTTCTGGTGAACGTGTACGCGCAGCGACCCGCCGACCCCGCGTCGCTCCCGAAGCCCGGCGTCCGGGTCACCACGCCGCACTGACGGACCGGCCATTCCGTCGCCCACGAATTTGCCGTTAGGCAGCGCGCTGGTGGCGCCGCCGGTCGCTCACGCGCCGGTGGTGGGACCGGTGCTGGTGTCGGAGGACCGCGTGCCGGCCCGCCACGGATTCACGTCCATGCTGTCGAGCATTTCGCGCGTGGGCCGCTGGGAGCTCCCGCGGGCGATGCGCGTGGCGTCGTTCATGGGCCAGGTCACGCTCGATCTGACGGAGGTGGCGATCGCGCCCGGCGTGTCGACGATCGAGGTGCTGTGCATCATGGGCGAGGTCAAGATTCTCGTGCCGAACGCGCTGCGCGTGGAGTGCAGCGGCACGCCGGTGATGGGCGAATTCCAGTTCAAGGGGTCGGGGGTCGCGCCGGCGGCGCCCGACGCGCCGCTCGTGCGCATCACGGGGACGGCGATCGCGGGCAACGTGCGAATCCGGATGGTGGACCCGAACGCGCCGCGGTGGTGGGAGACGTGGCTCGCGCGCCGGCGCGAGCTCCCGCAACCGCCGGGCGGCGCCTAACCGATCACCCGCCGCGCAGCGCCTCGAGCGGATCGAGGCGCGTGGCGCGGTGTGCCGGCACCACGCTGGCGAGCGCGGCCACGAGGAGCAGCAGGCCGGCCACGACGACGAACGTCACCGGATCGCGCGTGCCCACTCCGTAAACCATGCCCGCCAGCGCGCGCGTGGTGGCGACCGACGCCACGAGACCGATGGCGACGCCGGCGCCGGCCAGCGCCAATCCCTGGCGCAGCACCATGAGGGACACGCCGCGCTGCGTCGCGCCCAACGCCATCCGCACGCCGATCTCGTGCGCGCGCTGGCTCACGAAGTACGCGATGATCCCGTAAATGCCCACCGCGGCGAGCGCGAGTCCCGTTAGGCCGAGGAGCACGAGCAGCGTGGTGGTGAACCGGGGCGTCGCCATGGAGCGGGCGACGATCTCATCCATCGTGGCGACGCCCGAGACGGCGAGCTCCGGATCGACGCCGGCCACGGCGCGGCGCACCAGCGGGGCGAGCGACGCCGGCGGCAACGGCGAGCGGATCACCAGGCTCATCGCCGAAAACGGCAGCTGGGCCACGGGGTAGAACACTTCGTTAGGCGGCGGCTCTTCGAGGCCGCTGGCGCGCATGTCGGCCACGACGCCCACCACCTGGCGCCACACCGGCGCGTCGGCCGAACAGTGCGTGATCCGCCGGCCGATCGGATCCGCATCGCCGAAGAGGCGATGCGCCAAACTCTGATTGATGACGACGACCGGCGCCGCACTCGCGACGTCCGCGATGCCGAAGGTGCGTCCGCGCAAGAGCGGCGTGCGCATGGTGCCGAAGTAGTTCCCGGTCGCGCTGCGCATGTTCGCATCCACGCCGCTGCCATCGTCGGGCGTGGATCCGTCGCGCCGCACGGTGCAGTCCATTCCGAACTGCGCAATCGGAACTCGCGACGCGAGCGCGACCGACACGGCACCCGGAACCGATTGGACCGCTTGGGCGATGCGCTCGAATCCCGTGGTCATGGCGCTGTCCGTGGGATAGCGCGCGGCCGGCAGCGCGACGTTTGCCACGAGCACGCCGTTCGGATCGAACCCCGGCGGCACGCGTTGGAGCGCGATCGCGCTGCGCACCAGCAATCCGGCCCCCACGAGCAGCACCAGCGCGAGCGACACCTCGCCGATCACGAGCAGCGTGCGCATCGATCCGCGGACCGCCGAGCTGGACTCGCGCGATCCCTCGCGCAAAGCTTGCTGGAGATCGAGTCGCGTCGCGCGGAGCGCCGGCCACACGCCGAACACGACGCCGCACGCCAGCGCGACGATCGCGGCGAAGAGCAGCACCGGCGCGTCGAGCGTCGCGTCGCCCAAACGCGGCACGCCGCCCGGGCTCACGCGGAGGAGTGCGTGGAGACCAAGGGCCGCCACCGCGACGCCGGCCACGCCGCCTAACGCGGCGAGCAGCACGCTTTCGGTGAGCAGCTGCGCCACGAGTCGCGCGCGCCCCGCGCCCAGCGCGCTCCGGATCGCGACTTCCTTGCGGCGGACGGATGCGCGCGCCAGCAGGAGATTCATCACGTTGCCGCACGCGATGAGCAGCACGAGTCCGACGGCGCCGAACAACACGAGCATCATGGGCCGCACCGCACCGACGACGCTGTCGCGGAGCGGCAGCCCGACAATGCTGCCGTCGATGCCGCCGCGCGGGTAATCGTGCGCCAGCTCACCCTGCACCGCGCTCAGCTCACGGATCGCGTCGGGCAGCGCGGTGCCATCGCGCAGGAGGCCCACCACCGTGAGCTCGTGGTCCGCGTGCTCGGCGCGCTGCTCCGGCGTGAGCGCGAGCGGCACCCAAATCTGTGGCGCCGTCGGGGTGAAGGCGTACGCCGCCGGCGCCACACCGACGACGGTGTACGCGTTGCCGTTGAGCGTGAGGACGCGACCGACCACGTGGGGATCCGATGCGAACGTGGACGACCACAGTGCATACGACAGCACGACGACGTTCGGCGCGCCCGGTTGGTCCTCGGCCGAGCCGAAGTACCGGCCGATGACCGGCGGGATGTACAGCGCGCGCCAGTAATCGGCCGACGCGTCGAGGGCAAAGAGCCGTTGCGGCGCGCCGATGCCCGTGAGCGTGAACGATCCGTACCAATACGCGCCTAACGCCGAGAACTGCGGCGACCGCTGTCGCCACACATCATAGTTGCCCGCGGTCACGTTCATCGAGCCGCCGCCCTGGGCGCCTTCGCGCAGCTCGACGAGGCGATCGGCGTGGGCGTAGGGCAGCGGCCGGAGCAGCACGCTGTACACCGCGCTGAAGATGGCGGTGTTGGCGCCGATGCCTAACGCCAGCGTGATCACCGCCACGCCGGTGAACACCGGATTGCGCGCCAGTTGCCGCACGGCGAAGCGGAGATCCTGCGCGATCACCTGGCGCCACGCCACGCGCCGATCGATGGTCTCGCGCTCGCGCGTCAGCGACGCGAGGGACTGCTCCACCGCGGACACGTCGCCGAATCGCTCGGCCGCCAGGCGACGGGCGTCGTCCGGCGACATGCCCGCGGCGAGGTTCTCGGCGACCCGCGCCTCGAGGTGGAACCGGAGCTCGTCGCGGACGTCGGCCCTGGGATCCGCGCGCCAGAAGCGCAGGTATCGCCGCCACCGCGGTTCGTTAGGCATGTCGTCGGGCGGGAGATCAGGGGCCGGCACGGCGCGTGCGCCTCAGGCGGGCTGCCGCGTCGCGCTCAAGATGCGCGCCATGGCGAGCGAGAACGTGGACCAGGTGCCGGTCTGCGCCGCCAACTGCCGCCGGCCGGCCGCCGTGAGACTGTAGTATTTCGCGCGGCGATTGTTGTCGGTGATGCGCCACTGCGCGCGCACCCAACCGCGATTCTCCATGCGGTAGAGCGCCGGATAGAGCGAGCCCTCCTCGACGCGCAACACGTCGTCGGTGGTCTGTTGAATCCACCGCGCGATCCCGAAACCGTGCATCGGGCCCCAACTCAGGGTCTTGAGCACGATGACGTCGAGCGTCCCCTGCAGCAGCGCCACCGATGTGCCGGTGCCGGCCATCCGCGTTCTCCCTTAGAGAGTCTAGGTGATAGCCAGTATGGGTTCCGTTGGGCCGGGCGTCAAGGCGGGCCGCCTTCCACACTGCGGCCGCGCTCGCCAGCGCAGGCCGGCGAACTTCGACCGCCCTCCTGTGTATCTTGGAGGTGAACTTTCCGGCCTCTCGACCATGACCCTTCGTTTCGCGATCATACCCCTCCTCTGCGGGGGCGCCCTGGCGGCGGGCACCGTTCGCCCGGCGCCGCGCACCGATGCGCTGCCGACGGGCGCCTACGTGCTGTCGCGCGCCGCGTCGGCCCGGCCGCCGATTCCGTTCCAATTTCAGCTCGCCGGCTCGGTGGTCGCGGGCGTCGTCGACAGCGCGCGCATTACGCTCGCCGCCGACAGCAGCTACACCGACAAGGTGACGGTGCGCTGGACCAAGGCGCCGTCGCTGCCCATCCCGCTGCCGGGCTTCTCCGCGGGACCCGACCCGCACACACTGACGGGATCGGGACGGTACACCGTGCAAGGCGGGGCGGTGGTGCTCGAGCCCGACGATTTCGTCACGAAGGGGTTCGTGCGCTCGGTCCAAGCGCGCACCGACTCCACCGGGCTCACGCTGACCGGGTTGACGGGCGGATTCGCCGGGTCGCACGTGGCGATCAACGCCGTGTTCACGCGCGTCCGTTAGGCAGCGGGCGCGCTACTCGGCGCGCAAGGCGGTGAGCGGATCGACGCCGGTGGCGCGCCACGCCGGCACGAGGCATGCGCCTAACCCTGTTAGGCCGAGGACCACGGCCACGCCGCCGAAGATGAGCGGGTCGCGCGGCTGGACCTGGAACAACACCACGACCAGGAATTGCGCGAGCGTGGCCGCGAACGCCAACCCCGCCACGACGCCGATCACGATCTGCAGCACGCCCTGCCGGACGATGATCCGCACCACATCGCCCGCCTGCGCGCCGAGCGCCATGCGGATTCCCATCTCGCGCACCCGGCGACTAACGGAGAACGACATCACGGCGTAGAGGCCGATGGCGGCGAGAAACAGCGCGACGAACCCGAACATCATGAACATCGATCCGAAGACACGGATGAACCACACCTGCCGCGCCATGGCCTCGGTCATCGTGTAGGTCCAGTAAATGGGCAGGTCCGGGTTGAGCGCGAGGACCGCCGAGCGCACCTGCGACGTGATGTCCATGGGCGGCCCGTCGGTGACGGCCGCCATGCTGACGAAATTCGTGCTGTGCTGCGAGAGCGGCACGAAGTACGCCGGCGCCCGCGGCTCGTTCTGATCGCCCGTGAACGTATTGGACGCGAGGCCGACCACGGTCATCCACGGTTGCGTGCTGTCCCGGCCGCCCTGGCGGATGCGCCGGCCTAACACGTCACCGCCGCCGAGGAACTTGTCGGCGAACGCCTGGTTCACCACCACGACTCGCGACGCGTCCGCGCGATCGGTCGTCGTGATGCCGCGGCCCTGCAGCACGTGGATCGCGAACGTCTCGAAGAAGTTGGGCGACACGGCGTACGACCGTGAGTCGGGCACGTCGTTGTCGGTCGTGTACGCCCTGCCCTCGACCTCGAAGCCGCCGTCGTCAGAATTGACACCCGGAAGATTCGACGCGATGGCCGCCGAGCGCACGCCGGGAATCGTCTCCAGCCGGTCGCGCAGCCGCTCGAAGAACTGGCGCTGCATCACCGTGTCCGTGTACTCGCTCGGGAAACCGACGCGAGCCGTGAAGACGTGACTGGTGCGGAACCCTGGATCCATGGTCTGTAGATTGGTCACGCTCTTGATCGTGAGACCGGCGGCCACGAGCAGGCCGCACGACAACGCGATCTCGAAGATCACGAGCACCCGACTCATTTTCCCGATGCGCAGGCTCGACGACCCGCGCGACTCGTCCTTCAGCACTTCATTGATGTCGGTGCGCGACGACTGGATGGCCGGCAACAGCCCGGAGAGCATGGCCGCGAGCGCGGCCATGGCGATGGCGAACATGAGCACGGGCCCGTTGAGCCGGACGTCGATGAACCACGGGATGTCGGCCGACGCGTAGATCACGCGGTTGAACGCCGCGATGCCGCCGTACGCCGCCACCGAGCCGAACAGGGCCCCGCCTAACGAGAGCACCAATGCCTCGGTGAGGAACTGCCGCACCACGGCGGCGCGTGTCGCGCCCAACGCCGTGCGGATCCCCACTTCCTTGGTGCGGTGCGCGGCGCGGTCGAGCAGCAGGTTGGCAACGTTCGCGCATGCGATGAGCAACACGAAGAACACGGCGCCCAACATCGTGTACAGCAGCTGCCGCGGCTGCGGCCCGACCTCGGAGTCGACGAAGGACATCACCCGTGCATCGATCCCGTCGTTGGTCGCTCTGTACTCGTCCTGCAGCCGCGTGGCAATGGCCGCAAAATCCGACGTCGCTTGGGTGACCGTCACGCCCGGCTCGAGCACGCCCGCGACCGTGAGCCAGGTCCCGTCGCCCCGATTGGTCGCCACGGGATCCATCTGCAGCGGCAGCCAGATGCGCGCATTGTCCGGGAAGTTGTATCCTTCCGGCATCACACCCACCACGGTGTACGGCACGCCGTTGGCGCGCAGTACCGCGCCTAACGCACTCGGACTCCCGCCGAACTCGCTCCGCCAGAGGGAGTAGCTGATCACCGCCACCTTGTCGCCCGCGGGCGAGTCCTCGCCCGGCCGGAACGTGCGGCCCAGGATGGGCTGCACGCCGGTCAAGTCGAACGTGCTCGCCGTGACGAACGACCCGGCGTATCGCTCGGCCTGGGCCTTCCTTCTCACGTTGACCGTTCCCGAGTAGTACGCCGCGATCGGCCCGAGCGTGTGCTGCTGGTTCTTGAAGTCGACGTAGTCGCTGATCGGCACGCTCATGTGGTTGAAGCCGCGGGCCTTGTTGTACCGCACCACTTCGACGATCCGATCGCCGTTGGCGTAGGGCAGTCCCTTGAGGATCACCCCGTAGACCATGCTGAACATGATGGTCGTGAGGCCGATGCCTAAAGTGAGCGCGAGCGTGGCGACGAGGGTGAGTCCCGGACTCTTGAGCAACGAGCGGAACCCGTAGCGGATGTCGCGGAGGATGGCGTCCATGGGTAGGCCCTGCCGAGGAGGGTTCGCTACACGGATCGACCTCAAGGGCCGTACGCGGCGACGACCGATCGTGTTTCGGGGTGTGACGCGGACCGCCCATCCGGGGGTATTGTTCAAGCGCGGACGCGCTCCGGAGCGCCGGCGCTTGCCCGCGCAGTCGGACGTCGTCATGCTTTGCCTGCGTTCCGTGGTGAATCGGAGGACTGCGATGCCGCACCTGTACCCGCATGCTCTGTTTGCACTGGCAGCCGGCGCGATGCTCGGGGCCTTCCCGCTGGCGCGTCCCGCCCAGGCCCAGTACGCGGCCGGCGCGAACGCCGGCGCGTCCATCGTGCCGCTGGCGACCGGTCCGATCCGCGTGAGCGCCGACGCCGGCGTCGGACGCAACATGTCATGGACTGCGCCGCGCACCGTTCTCTCGTTAGGCACGACGGCCGCCCTCGGCGACGACGCACGCGGCGCATCGCTCGCGCTCTTCGCCCAACGGACACTCGAAGCCGATTCCACGGGACCGGTGTTCGCGCTCCAGGCATCGGCCTGGCACTCGCTGGGACCGATCACGCTGCGACTCGGCTTGGCGGAGCACGCGCTGCGATTCGCGGGCGTGCCGTCGAGCGTAGTGATCACGCCCGTCGACACCATGCTCCTGACCGACTCCGGATACGTGCCGTACCACGGACCCAGGGAGGATACCGTCGTGCATCCGGGGACCCCATCGCGGATGCAACTCTGGTCGGAGCTCGAGGCGGGCGCGGATTGGGTCGTCGGACGCGTTCGCTTGAGCGCGATGGTCGGCGCGCGTCCCGCCGTGGCAGGATTCCGCGCCACCATGTGGGAGCAGGCGGGGGCCGCGCTCGACGTGATCCACGGCATTGCGCTGAACGTCGTCGCCGGCACGTCGCCGGCCCGCATCGGACTGGACATCCCGGGCTCGCGCTTCGTGAGCCTCGGCGTGCGCGTGCAGCCGGATCGCTCGTCGCCCGATGTCTCCGTTAGGCACACGACACCCGCCGCGGCCTTCGCGGTCCACGCCGACGGGTCGGATCGGTTTACCGTGACCTACGTGTCATCGCAGGCCGGATCGGTGCAGCTGGCGGGCGACTTCAATGCGTGGACGCCCGTCGACCTCACGGAGGACGGCCACGGGCGCTGGCGGGCGACGATCGCGCTCGCGCCGGGCGTGCACCACGTGAGCCTCCGGGTCGACGGCGGCGCATGGTTCGCGCCCCCCGGCACGCCCTCGGTCGCGGACGAATTCGGCGGAACGAGCGGCATCCTCGACATCCGCTGACGCATGCGTGACCGCCGCGCCGGTGTGAAGGTACCAACCCGGTGGAGATGACGGATGCGATGCTCGTGCGCGCGGTGTTGGCTGGCGACCCAGCGGCGTTCGCGGTACTGGTGGACCGCCATGCGCCCGCCTGCCTGCGGTTCGCGAGCCGCATGTTAGGCAGCCGCGAGGACGCCGAGGATGCGACGCAGGAAGCGTTCGTGCGCGCGCACCGGGCGCTGGCGCGATACGATGAGGCGGTGCGGTTTCGTACCTGGGTGATGAGCATTCTCGCGAACCGGTGCCGGACCACGCTGTTGCATCGGCATCGGCGTACATCGCGCGTGATCGTGGATGGCGCGGCAGTCGAACAAGCGGCCGGTCCGTCGACGGATGACGACGCCGAGCTGCGGGACGCGATCGAGCGGGCGCTGGCACGTCTCGAGACGGCGCAGCGGGAAGCGTTCGTGCTCAAGCACGTCGAGATGCTGAGCTACGAGGAGATGTCGGCGATCACCGGCGCGGGTGTTTCGGCGCTCAAGATGCGGGTACGGCGCGCGTGCGAGCGCTTGCAAGTTCTGCTTCGAGAGGATGGCTATGCGTGAGCAGCAGGAAGACGACCAGCTGACGGGCGCGTTGGCCCAGGCCGCGTCGATGTTGCGTGCGGAGCCGGTCCCGCGAGCCGGGTGGCGCGAGGCATTGCTCGAGGCCGTCGCGTCGGACGAGATCGACCAGATGCCACTGCACCGATGGAGCGTGCGGCCGGCGGCGGCGATCGCGGCGTGCGCGGCGTGCGTGATTGCCGGCGCCGCGCTCTCGTACGGCGTGCTGCGCGGGCCCGCGGGCGCGCCGGCGCCGGGTGTGGCCGCGTCGTCCGTTAGGAATGGAGACGCGTCGCTGCCGGTGCGGTTCGCGCTCGAAGCGCCGGGCGCGGTGCACGTCTCCATCGTCGGCGACTTCAACGGCTGGAATCCCGCCGGCCTCCCGTTGCATCGGATGCCCGATGGCCGGACGTGGGAGGTGGAGGTTGGACTCACGCCCGGACGCTACGCGTACGCGTTCGTCGTGGACGGGCGGTTGGCGCGCGATTCGTCGGCGGCGGAATCCGGCGCCGATGACTTCGGGGTGCCGAACTCGGTGGTCCTGGTGGGCGGCTCGTGAGCCCGTCCCTCGCGACGCGCCGTGTGCGATGCGCCATGCTGGCGTTCGGCGTGTGCCTAACGGCGGGCGCGGGGCGCCTGGCGGCGCAGGCGGCGAGCGAGCCCGCGCTCCCCGCGCGCCTCGGCGCCCCGGCGAAAACGGCGATCGTCGCCATCATGGATTCGGCGCGCGCGGCGGGACTCCCGACGACGGGCCTCGCCGCCAAGGCCGCCGAAGGCGTGCTCAAGGGCGCCGACGACGCGCGAATCGTGGACGCCGTCCGCGCGCTGGCCCGTGCGTTAGGCACGGCGCGCGACGCGCTCGGCCCCACCGCCGATCCGTCGGTGCTCGATGCCGGCGCCAGCGCGCTGCGCGCAGGCGTCACGCCGGCCACCCTCCGCTCGTTAGGCAACGCCGGCGCCACGCCGGCCGGCGCGCCCGCCCTCGCCAGCGCCCTCGTGACCCTGGTCGACTTCGTCGCCAAGGGCGTTCCGCCGGCGCTCGCCTCGCAATCCATCGAGCAGTTGCTCCGCCTCGGCGCGCCCGAATCGCGCTTCGTCACGCTGCGCAACCAGGTCGAAGCCGACATCCGCGACGGACAGTCGCCCGAAACCGCGGTCACGACCCGCGTCCGGACCAGCGTCCAGCAATTGGGCGCGCCCGCAGGCCCCGGCGCGGCGCATCCTCCACCGCCGGACCCTGCCTCACAAACCGTGTGACGGAACGCCTTCGTCCGAAGGTATCACCTATCGGAACATGGTCTAACGGACGCAATCAGAGAGGTGTAGCGATGAAACCCGTGGTCACACTTGGCACCTTCGCAGGAGCCGTCGCGCTGGTCGCGGCGATCGCGTGCGGCAGCGATTCCGTCGCGGCGCCGTCGAAAACCGTGAACCCGACCGGCGGCGTAGCCGGCACCGGCAACGACTCGAGCGGCGGGTCGCCCGGCGATTCATCGCATCACGGGGGCTCACCTGGCGATTCGTCGAGTCACGGCGGCCCGCAAGGGCAGCGCCACCAGTGGCTCACGATCACGCCGGAAGCAGCGTCGGTACAGATTGGACACTACCTCGAGCTACACGCCGTCCTGCACGACACCACCGGCGCGCCGATTTCGGCTCACGTGAACTGGCGCTCGAGCGACGTGCGCATCGCGACTGTCGGCGACTCGGGCCTCGTGCATGGTATCGCCGCGGGAGTCGTGGCGATCTTCGCCAGCGCGAATGGATTCAACGATTCCGCCGAGGTCGCCGTGGTCGATAGCGTGGTGCCGCCGTCGTCGCCGCCTCCGCCGCCGGACAGTGGCGCGGTGCCGGACAGCACGCCGCCCCCACCGCCTCCGCCGTCGCCACCCGACACGACGCCGCCCAAGGACACCAGCACGTCCCGCTAGCGGGCGCCTAACGCAAACGAGGCCGGGGCATCACTGCCCCGGCCTCGTTGCATCTGCCAGCCGCAAAACCACTAGTCGCCGCGCGCGTCGTCCATCGCGCTGCGCATCCGGGCGGCCGCCGCGCACTCCTGACGCAGCGCGTCCATCACCGCGTCGGCCTGCTTCATCTGCACGGCCAACGCCGCCGATCCCTCGAGCGCCCGATCGACCACGGCGCGCTGCGCGGCCAACGCTTCGGTGGACGACCGAATGTCGCGCGCCAACGCATCGGCACGGGCCAGCCTCTTCTCGATGTCCTCCACCTGCCACTTGCGATCCGCGAACACGCGCATGCCGTCGGTGGCCGCGGTGAGCTCGCCGCGCGTCCGCTCCAACACCGCGCGCGCATCCTCGATCTCGCGACGCTCCGTCGAAATCGACCGCACGTGCTCGGCGGTCCGCTCGGCAATCTCGAACAGGTGCTTCACCTGCGCATTCACCGCGTCGATGGTCGCCTGCTTGCTGCCGATTTGCTCCATGCCCTGCGCCGCATCGCGCTGGGCGACGTCCCACGTCGCGAGCAACGACTCGAAGTTGGCCATGCGCTTCTCCACCTGGCCTAACGAACCGATGCGCGCCTCGAGCTCCTCGAGCATCTCCGACAGGGTGCCGCTGCGCTGCTGCGCGTCGCCCAACTGCCCGCCGATGGTGCGCGAGACCTCTTCCAGCTGCTGCATCGCATCGGCTGCCTCGCGGCGCACCGTCGACGCCTGCGCCAGATTGGCCGCCGCCGCCTCGAGCGCGCTCTGCCGCTGTTCGAACTCCTGGTTGAACACGCGCAGCCGGTCCTCGAGGCCCGCGAAGGCCGCGGCGCGCTCGCCTAACGCATCGGCCACCGCGCCCACCGACGTCATGCGCCGGTCGGCGGCGTCCACCGACGCGGTCACCGTGCCGATGGTCTGCGCCACCCGGCGCGCCTCGGCGGCCTGCCGGAGCAGATCGCTGAACCGCGTCTCGGCCGCTTCCATGCGGGCGTGCAACCCGTTCCCGCGATCCTGCGCCTGCGCCAGCGCGGAATCGATCTCGCCTAACCGACGCTGCATCGTGTCGACCATCGCGTTGCGGCCCTCGAGCGCATCCATCGACGCGGTGATCTGCGCCACCTTGTCGCGCAATGCCTCGGTGCCCGGCCGCATGTGCTCGAGCTCGCCCAACAACTCGCGCGTCGCCCGCAACTTGACGTCCGCGTCGGCCAACCATTGATCCGTCTGCGCCTGACGCTGCCGGAGCCGTGTCATCTCCTCGTACGATAGCCGCACCTGCTCCAAGCCATCGCGAATCGACTCGTGCGTCCCGTTGAGCGTCGCCAGGTCGCGCAGGATCGCTTCGACATCCGGCTTGAGCCCCTCGACGCGCTCCATGCGCTGCGTCATGTCGCTCAACGTGCTCTCGAGACCGCCGACATCGTCGCGCACCGCGCGCAAACGATCGGCCTGCGCCGTGATCCGTTCCACGTCTTCGGCCAACTCGCTCACCTGCTCGGCCAAGCCGCGCGAGCGTGCGTCGGTCTCGGCCAACGTGCGCGCGGTTACATCGAGCGACGACAGCCGAGTCTCACAATCTTTTTGCGCCGTGCGCAATTCGACGATGCGCTCGCTCACCGCATCCAGGCTCCGGTTCTCGAGCTCGAACCGCTCGGCGCTCGACTTCATCTCGTCCCGCATGCCCGACAACGACCGCTCGGCCGCCTGTTCGGCCTCTTCGAGAGTCCGCTGCTGCGCAGTGATCTCTTCGGCGCGCGCCAGTACAGAGGTATGCAGCGTCTGCACACCCGCGAGCTTGGCCTCGAGCGCCGTCACGGCCTGGGCCTGCTCTTCCTGCCGGCGCAGTGCACCCTCAACCTGCGGCCTGAGCGACAACACCTCAGCGGCCTGAGCCGCAGTCCGATCGACCGCCTCACGCTGCTGCTCGAGCACGGCCGTTTTCTGTGCGACCTGCTCGGCGATAGCCTTGAGGACGCCAAGCTGGTGCTGCGCGTCGGGGATCCCGCCGGCGATTCTGAGCAGCGCGTCCAGCGCTTCCTGCGCTGTGGCCGCCCGACGCTCGACTGCATCGACCTTCGCTACTGCCGCCTGCGACCGCTGTTCCACGCCCTCGAGACGCGAAGCCGCATGCTTCTGCGCATGCAGCGCGTCGTCGTGCACCGCGCGCAGCCGACCGAGGCTCTCGCCGAGCTCGCGGAGCTGGGCGTTCGTCGCCTCGGACTCGCGTCGCAATGCAGCAAATTGTGGTTGGATCGCAAGGAATTGCTCCAACTGCTCGCGCATGCCGGACGCATCATTGAGCTTGGCGAGCAATTCCCCGCTCGACTCGTGCAGCCGCGTCACCTCGGCGTCCGCGGCGGTGATTTTGGCGGAATTCTGCTCGTGGGCCGCGGAAAGTCGCGATGCCTGCTCTTCCACCGCGTGCAATTGGGCCGTTGCACGCTCGAGTCCGGCGATCCGCTCCTCCACAGCACCGAGCTCGGCAGCTCGCTCGGCAACCGATTCGAGGCCGCGCAGCTGCTCGGCCGCCTTCTCAGCGCGCGTGACGAGGGCCGCTAGAGCCGCGCCGTCGTATTTCGGATTGTAGGGGGTCGCGAGCGGCGGGCGCTCCGCTTCACTGGTGGACTGACGCTTCTTGAAGGTGGGGAGCGTGATCATTCGCCGTCTCCTGCTCGAGTCTCGGGTGCGGATCGTCCGCGTGTTGCATGACGCGGTTGCGCGCACCAGGGTCACGATCGCTCGCGACACGCAACGATCCGGACTCGGTCAGGTTGGGATTCGGCGAACGTGGGCGGTGAGAGAGGGCTGGCCAGCGCCGCCGTCTCTCATCACCGCTCTGTCACGAAAGGTTCAGTGCCCGGATGAATCGCCGCGACGACTCGCCTCGAAGAGGAACCACGTGCGTCGCTCGGTCTCGTCGATCCAGACTTCGATGAGGCTCGCCGTCGCGATGTCCCGGTATTCCTCGCAGACGTTGTGCGCTTCGCGGAGCCGGGCGGCGAGGGTTTTGTTGTCCTCGCGGAGCTCGGCGAGCATGTCGGACGGCTCGACGTATCCCGCGTCGTTGTCGGACACGCGCTGGAGGCGCGCGATGTGGCCGATGGAGTGGATGGTATCCTGGCCTAACTTTCGGATGCGTTCGGCGATCGGGTCGGACATGGCGAAGATCTGGTCCGCGTGCTCATCGAGCAGGAGATGGTAGTCGCGAAAGTGCGGGCCGCTCATGTGCCAGTGGAAATTTTTGGACTTGAGGTAGAGCGCGAAGACATCGGCGAGGATGGGATTGAGCGCACCGGCGATTTCGCGGACGCCTTCCTGATCGAGGTCGGTCGGGGTATCGAGCGCGGCTTCGCGGCGGCGCACGAGGTTGTGGGTATCCTTGGGTCTGGCCGTCTTCATGACTCGGGTCCTCGATATATAGAAGATGAGTGGGGCGCCGCTGCGGGCCCTCACGATTCTATACCAATGATGCGAGTGTCGCGCCAGCAGTCGACGGGGGCGCGATGCCGGCCACGGCCGGGCCGGTGCGAATTCACCGGCGCGCCGCATGCCTTGACATTCCATGTTGTAACAGATAATCCTCGGTATGCCAATGACATTGATGGAAGAAATCAAGCAGACGAAGCCGTTCGAGCGGCCGGGCGACGAGGCACTCCTCTCGATTCTGCGGACGGCGGTGGTGCTGGAGCACGCCGAGAACGAGGCGCTCAAGGCGCACGGCATCACGCACACCCAGTACAACGTGCTGCGCATTCTGCGCGGGGCCGGCAAGCGCGGCTTGTGCGGCCGCGACATCGCCGAGCGTATGGTGTCGAAGGTGCCGGACGTATCGAGGCTGCTCGACCGGATGGAAGAGATGGGCGTGATCGTCAGGACGCGCGACCCGGACGATCGCCGTCACGTGACGGCGCGCATCACGCCGGCGGGGCGGACGCTCGTGGCCGACGCGACGCCCGATCTGGAGCGGGTGGCGCGGGCGCGGGTGGCGAGGCTCAGCGCGGCCTCGATTGCGGCGCTGATTCGGACGCTGGCCGCGATCCGGGAACCGGTGTGACCCGCCGCGCGTTTGCATGTTATAACAGTCGTTGTTACACCACTTGATTTTGGGGTTCTCCATGCTCACTCGCGCACTCGACGTCGCCACGGTTGCCACCGGATTACTCGTGGCGCGCACCGTCCTCGGCCTCCTCATGGCCGCCCACGGCTCCCAGAAACTCTTCGGCTGGTTCGGCGGACACGGACTCGCTGCTACCGCCGGGATGTTCGACCACATGGGCTTCCGGCCCGGCAAGCTGTTCGCCATGGTCGCGTCCGCCACGGAGCTCGGCAGCGGCATTCTCGTCGCGCTCGGTCTGCTCGGACCCATCGGTCCGGCGCTCATGATCTCGGTCATGATCGTCGCCGCCGTGAGCGTGCATTTGCGGAACGGCCTCTTCGCGATGAGCAACGGAATCGAGGTTCCTTTGCTCTACGCCACCGGTGCGGCTGCGCTGGCACTGACCGGACCCGGCGCGTATTCGCTGGATGCAGTGCTGGGCCTGAGCACGTTGTCGAGTCCGGCGCTTGCCGGCGGCGCGCTGGCGGTCGGGATTCTTGGCGGCCTCGCGAACCTGATGGTGCGGCGTCCGGCAGCTGCCTAACTGAATAGCGAAATCACAGTCCGGTTGTCATAGCCAAGGCAGAGTCATGAATCTCAGCGGCATACATCATCTCACGGCAATCTCGGCGGCGATCCGCGACAACTACCGCTTCTACACCCAGACGATGGGCATGCGGTTGGTCAAGCGGAGCGTCAACCAGGATGACGTGACGGCCTATCATCTCTTCTATGCGGATGCACGCGGTACACCGGGCACCGACCTCACGTTCTTCGATTGGCCGGTGCTCCGGGAATCGCGCGGCTCGCGATCGATCACCCGCACGCACTTGCGTGTGGCCGGTCTCCCGGCGCTCGAGTACTGGAGCCGTCACCTGTCCGAGCGCGGCATAACGGTGGGAGACGTGGTGGAGCGCGACGGACGGCTCACGCTCGACTTCGAGGATCCGGAGGGGCAGCGTTTGGCGTTGGTGGACGACGCGGCCACGGGCGCGTCGTATCCATGGGAGCGGAGCCCGGTGCCGGCCGAATTCCAGGTGCGCGGCCTGGGGCCGATCCTCATGAGCGCGCCTAACCTTGGCCCCACACACGCGTTGCTCACGAAGGTGCTCGGCATGCGCCCGGTGCGCGAGTATCCGCATGCCGAGAATCCCGCGCACACGGTGCACGTGTACGCGATGGGCGAGGGCGGACCGGCGGCCGAGCTCCACGTCGCGGTGCAGCCGGGCGTGCGGGCGGCGCGGCAAGGCGCCGGCGGCGTTCACCACGTGGCGTTCCGTACGCCGGACGCGGACTACGACGCGTGGGCCGATCGCTTGAACACGCACGGCGTGGCGAACAGCGGCAAAGTGGACCGCTACTGGTTCCACAGTCTCTATTTCCGCGACCAGTCGGGCGTGTTGTTCGAGATTGCGTCGGACGGCCCGGGCTTCTCGCTGGATGAGGACCAGGCGACGTTAGGCGAGAAGGTGGTGCTGCCGCCGTTCCTCGAGCCCGAGCGCGAGCGGATCGTGGCCGGGTTGCAGCCGATCGACTGATCGCACCGCCTGACGGTATGAACGCGGGAGTGCGCACCGGTGCGCGCTCCCGCGTTCGTGCATCAGACGTCGGCGTCGTCGACGAGCTGCGCCACGTATTCGGGATGCCGATCGAGGAACCCCTTGACGAACGGACAGAGCGGAACGACGCGCAGATGCTCGCGCTTCGCGCGCTCGAGCGCCGCATGCGCGAGCAGGTCGGCGTAGCCGCGCCCGCGTTGGGCACGCGGCACTTCGGTGTGGATGAGCCGGATGCGATCGCCGGTGATGCGGTACGTGAGCACGGACACGGCGCCGTCGGCGTGGAGCTCGAACTGCCGTTCGGCCTGATTGTCGATGATAGACGGTGCGTTCGATCCCATTCGCGGGTCCTCGCAGGCTCTGGGGTCCGGATGCGCTGCCGCCGGAGCAATCCCGCCCCGGAGGCAAGAATGCTAACGGGTTTGCCGGCACGCGGCGGGACCTTCTCTTCCAACGGTGGGTAGGTTTCTTGGGAACCGGTGTCCTCATCTCACTCGTCATGCGATCAACTGTCATGTTCGTGGGGCGCGTTGCCGCGATGCTCGTCGTGGCTGCGGCCGCGGGCGGCGCCCAAACGGGCGCGGGCCGCACGCCGGCTCGTACGACCACCGCCGTCGCCGGGGGCTCCGTTGTGTCTGCCCCCGTCTCGCGGCATCGCGCGTGGATGGTGTACGCGTACACCGATTTCTACTTTCCGCACCATCCCGGGGATACGGCGACGCTCGACTTGCTCGCCTCCAAGCGCGTGGATCGCGTGATGAACGGTGATCCGGCACTCTGGCGCACGTACAATCCCAACGTTAGGCAGGTGCAATATCGCCTGTTCTGGTTCGCGCTGACGACCACGAAGGACACGGCCGGTCCTTCCGGCGTCGGGCCGATGGATGCGTGGCTCACGGCGCATGGGTTTGCGATCGAGTCGGCGTTCCTCCACCGCAAGGGTTCGGCGGCTGCGCAGGCGAATCGCATTACATGGGTCGCGCACGACGGAGACAGCGCTGCCGCGCTCAATCCGGCAGACTCGGGCATGCGCGCATATCAAGCGAGCGTGTTCGACGGGCTCGTGCGGAACGGATACGCCGGTGTCTTCTACGACGTCTTCGGGCGCGGCGGCCTCGCGCGTGCGTTCGCGAGTGCGGAAGGCGACTCGATTTGGTATCGCGATCATCTCACCGCGGCGCTGCGCGCCGAGCGCGCGGCGTATCCCGGATCGATGATCGTGGTGAACACGAGTAACTACGAGTTCCCGTTCGACTCGGCGTGCATCGTGGCCGCGGGCGCGTCGCACCTGGAGCAAACGAACAATCCCTTGTCGGCCAATCTCACGCCCAACTGGACGTGGATCGACCGCATGGTCGCCGCAGGCGCGCAATCGCTCGAGTTCGTGTCGACCTACACGTGGACCGACAAGCTTCCCGCGTCGCTCACCGGCGGCAATTCGGCGTCGCCGATGGCGCGTGAGAAGTTCGCGGAGTACGCGAGCTATTTGCTGGTAAAGGACACGGCGGGCATCGTGGCCTTCGCCCCCGACAATTCCTGGCGAGACTCTCCGCGCGACCATTGGCTCGCAGCCTGGGACGTGGACGTGGGCCAGCCGGTTGGCCCGCGCGCGGTGTTGGCGAACGGGACCGACTCGTTAGGCAACCCGTACACGATTTGGGTGCGCCATTTTTCGAGCGGTGCGGTGGTGCTATTGCGGACCAACCATCCGACGCGGCTCAAGCCGGTGTCGGACTTCGGCGACGCGGCCGGCGTATCGGTGGACATCCCGCCGGGCGTGACGCGATCGCTCGACGCGACGACCGGCTCGGCGCGCCCGGCGCGCCAGTTGACGCTGCGACCCGGCGAGGGTGCCATACTCCTTCCATAGGCCGGGACTGTCCTAACGCACTCACCGCTCCCTTCCGTTGGCCACGCACCGCCGTCAGGGAACCGTGGCGCGCGCGCCTGGGCTCGCCGACAGTCGATACATGAGAATGGCGGCCCGTTTGGTTTGAACCGGAAGCATGCGGAGGTCCGCGGTCTCCTGCGGCGAGTGATCGTCGTGTCCGGAGAGGCCGAGCGCATCGATCGCCATCGGCACTTCGTTGGCGACGAAGGACACGTCGGCGGCGCCGGCGCGCGACGGGTCGACGGCCACCACCGGCCCCAGCCCCAAGTCGCGGCTGGCGCGATCGTACATTGCCAACAATCGCTCGTTGCCGGCCGTGGGCGCCATGGGCGGATAGCCGTCGGCGAACACGAGGCGCGCTGTGGTCCCCGGCAGGTTGTGCCTAACGATGGACTGCATCACCTGTTCGGCGTGCGCGAGCTGCGCCGGGCTGAGCGTCCTCAAGTCGCCGGCGACGACCATCGTGTCGGCGACGACGTTGGTCTTGCCCGCGGCCGTGCCGATGCTGAGCGTCGAATCGAGCGAGACCGCGGTGCCGCCCACGACGACGCCGGGATTGAACGTGAGATACCGCTCGGTGGAAAGCTGCCGGTAGAACCCGTCGAGCACGCGCGCCGCCTCGTACACCGCGCCGGCGCCGTACTCCGTGGTGAAGATCTGCGACGAGTGCGCCGTGTGACCGGTGGTGGTGAGCGTCCACGAGATGTCGCCGCGGCGCGAGATCACGGCGGTGCGCGGATCGCCCGCGCCGTCCTCGAAGCCTAACGCAGCGGCGGCGCCATGGGCGGCATCGATGAGCGTCTGTCGCGCCGCCGAGAGCGGCGTGCCCGCGTCCTCTTCGTCGCCGTCGTAGACCACCACGACGTGCATCGAGTCGAGCGCCCCGGATTCCTCGAGCGCGCGCAACGCGTAGAGCGCGATCACGTCCCCGCCCTTCATGTCGATCACGCCGGGCCCGCGTGCGGTGCTGTCGTCGAGGCGCACGAACTTCTGGAACGGACTGTCCGGGTCGAACACCGTATCGAGGTGGCCGATGATGAGAATCTTCGGACCACGCCCGGGATGCTCGGCCACGAGGTGTCCCGCGCGGTGGAACGTCGTGCCATCCACCCATTGCGTCGTGAAGCCAAGTGAGTCGAATTGCGCGCGCAGGATGTCGGCGACGCGACGCACGCCGGCGTGGTTGGTGGTGCCGCTGTTGATGTCGACGAGCCGCACCAGCAACGCCAAAGCGTCGCGGTTGTGCGAGTCGACGGAGCGAACGATGGAGCGTTCGGTGGGCGACAGCTGCCCGGGGGAGCTCGATTGGGCGGCCACCTTGGCGCCGATCGACGGCTGGACGACTAACGCGGCGAGAACGACCGTCGCGAAGCGGCGAGACAAGGACGCGATGCGCATGGAGGAAAAGTACACGATCGCTAGCCGCGGTGAAGAAGCTGCGCCGCGTTCGCACGCGCGGCGCGCCGGCTGGGAATGATGAACGCCAGTGTGCCGACGCCGCATACCGCCATCACGGCGACCACGAATGCTAACGGATCGCGCGGGCTCACGCCGTAGACGATCGTCCGCAGCACGGTTCCTCCGACGAGCGCCGCGATGAGGCCCACGCCGGCGCCGTACGCGAGAACGACGGCGCCTTGCCGCGCCACCAATCGCGCCACCTGCGCGGGCGTGGCACCGAGCGCGATGCGCACGCCGATCTCGAACTCCCGATAGCGCACGAACGTCGCGCCCACGCTGTAGAGCGCGATGCCGGTCAGCAGCATGATGGCGATTGCGAAGCCGCCGAGAAGCAGCGCCTCGAGACGCTGGGCAGCGAGCGAGATCTCGACGCGATCGGTCATCGGCGCGAAGTCGGCAAGGTACAGGCGCGGATCGTACTCGTGCACGGCGTCGCGGAGCGCGGGAATGAGAGCCTGCGGGTCGCCAACGGTGCGGACGGCTATGTACCCGGGCGCGGACGCGCTCTGCGCGTACGCCGTATAGAGCGTCGCGCGCGGGGCGAGCACATCCCGATAGCGGGTGGGCGCCGCCACACCGACCACCGTGAAGAAATCGGATCCGACGCCGATGCGTTGACCGATCGGATCGTTGCCCGGCCACGCTTGGCGGGCCAGCAGCGCATCCACGACGGCCACGCGAGTGGCGCCGCGGGTGTCCGCATCGGTGAACGACCGGCCGCGCTCGACGGCGATGCCTAACGTGCGAAAATAGTCGGGACCGGCCGCGAGGTAGTCGGCCATCGGCCGGTTCGTCGCTGCGTTAGGCGCGTCGCCCGGGAGCGAGTACGCCAGGTCGTTGCCCGTGGCCCGAAACGGCGGGGCATCGAGACCGGTCGCGTCGCGCACGCCCGGGATCTCGCGCACGCGCTGCACGGCGCCCCGGGTTGCCGCGGCGAACGCGGCGAGATCGCCCACGCTCTCGTTCTGCCCGAAGCGGGCCACGATCACGCGACCGGGTTGGAAGCCGAGGCGGTCGTGCGCGAGCGACTCGAAGCTGCGAAGCACAACGCCCGCCGCGGCGAGCAGTGCCACGGCAACCGCCACCTGCGTGGCGACGAGCAGCGTGCGCGTGCGCCGCGCCATCGAGTGTCCGTGACCGGCGCGTCGCTCGCCCAATGTGTCGGCGGCCCGCGCGCGCCCACCGGCCGCCGCCGGAATCGCGCCGAACAGGACCGTGACGGCGGCGCACAGCCCGATCGCAGCCAGAAGCACCGGGACGCGCAGCGCAACCGCCTGCCCGCGAGGGAGTCCGGCCGGCGCCACGCGGGCGAACGCATGCACGGCATACCACGCACAGGCGACGCCCAGTCCCCCGCCGCCTAACGACACGACGGCCGATTCGGCGAACACCAGCTGCGCGATCCGCCGCCGGCCCGCGCCGAGCGCCGCTCGCACGGTGAACTCGCGCCGGCGCCCGAGCGTCCGCACGAGCATCAGGTTGGCAATGTTGACACACGTGACGAGCAGCAGCAGCGCGGCCGCGCCCATCACGATGCGGAGCGCGGGCCGCACCACATCGACCAGCGCGTCGGCGACCGGCATCGCCACCGGCCGCACGATGTTGCCTAACAGACGGCGCGCGCCCGAATGCGGCTCCTCCGGCCGCGACAGGAACGCGCCGAGCTCGGCGCGGGCGCCCGCGACCGTCGCCGAGGGCGCCAGTCGGCCCACCACGTCGAAGAATCCGGGCAGCGTGTCCCGCGCTTGGACGTAGTTCGGCCACGAGCCCCACATCGCCGCCCCCGCGGGATAGTCGACATCGCCGGCGACGACGCCGACGATCGTCATGTCGCGGAGATAGAACTTCGTTTTTCTGCCGATGACGGCGGGGTCGGCGCCGTACGCGCTGCGCCACAGGCGTTCGCTGATCACGCCGACGAATGGCTCGCCCTCGCGATCGTCTTCGGGACGCAGCAGGCGTCCAACGATCGGGCGGGCACCGATGACGTCGAAAAATGCGCCGGTGACGAGCGCGCCCGGAATCGACGCCACGGTGTCGCCGAACTGAATGAGTCGCGGCAGCGTTCCCTGGTACTCGACGCCCGCGATGCGCGCGAAGCTCCTCGCTTCGCGCGCAAATGCCGTGTACTCGGTGCCCGACAACGGAACGTGCTCGGGCTGTTTGGTCGGATTGTATCCCCACATGGCGACGACCCGGCCCGGGTCGCGCATCGCGAGCGGCGCAATCAGCACGCTGTACCATACGCTCAGCACGCTGGTCGTGGCCCCGATGCCGAGTCCGACCGTGAGGACGGCGGCCACGGTGAAGGCCGGCGCTCGGCCTAACGCGCGGACCGCAAGACGCAGGTCGCGGATCCATTCGTGGAGGCAGCGCCCGCCCCACGCGTCGCGGCTGGACTCGGCGAGCACGCCCGGATTGCCAAAACGGCGCCGCGCCGCGGCGGCGGCATCGCGTTGCGTTAGGCCTGCGGCCCGATGCGCCTCGGCGCGCATGGCGAGGTGCGCGCGCATCTCCTCGTCCAGCTCGCGCGTATAGTGGTCCCGGCGCACGAGGCGTGCGATCCGTCGTCCGAGCTCGGCGAGGAATTTCATGGGTGGTTGCGTGGCGTCGATCAGGACGCGGCGGGTTGGATCACGCGTGTGATCGCGCGCACGATCTGCTCGAAGTCGCTGACCTCGGCATGCAATTGCCTGCGCCCATCGGCCGTTAGGCTATAGTAGCGGGCGCGGCGGTTGTTCTCCGTGGTCTTCCAGGCGCCTTGTACCCACCCCTTGATCACCATGCGTTGGAGCGCGGGATACAAGGTACCCTCTTCGACCCGCAGCACGCCGTCGGTGGTTTGGGCGATGAATTGCGCGATGCCGAACCCGTGCAGCGGGCCGCAGCGATTGATGGTCTTGAGGATCAGCATCGCGAGGGTGCCGGGCGGGATGTCGCGACGCCGTGGTTCGCTTCCCATAGGTTGCTTACCCTAGGCTTCGTATGTGAAGGAACGATGGTGGACATCGCGGCGCCGCGCAAGCGGACGCGACCACGCACGGCGCGTTTTCAACGCCGTGCGTCGACGTCTCCCGTCGGCACGATACCGACGTTCTCCACCATCAGGATCACGGTGCGTTCCGGTGCCCGCGTGCGATGCAATATCCCCCGGGGAACCACGAAGCCTTGGCGCGGCGACAGCGTGACCAGGCGGTCCTCGAGGTCGATCAACAACTGTCCCTCGACGACGTAGAAGAACTCATCATCCTGGTCGTGTTTGTGCCAATGGTACTCGCCGCGTATCACGCCGAGTCGAACGACCGAGCCGTTCACTTGGCACAAGGTCTGGTTATACCAGGGCGGCGGCGCCGCGTCGGCCAGCGCTTTTTCGTCGATCAGCTCGAGCTGCTCGTGCAGCACGTTGAGCCGCGTGTCGTATGGATACTGCTCGGCTGTCGTCATGTTCTCCCCTCGCGTTCGTGGGCCGATCGCGCTGCGTTAGGCGCAGGGCGGCGCGCGGCTGACTGAATTGGCGTGTCGAAACCCGCGACGGCAAACCACCGCGCGGTTTGGAACCAGCGTCGTCCCCACGCACGTGTGCAATTTACCGCCGACGAGGGCGCCACACCTGCCACACTGCTACTCGCGGAGACGTGCACCGCGCTGCATGATTATACACCGCATGTTCGACCTTCAGACCCGCCTCGCCACTGGACTCTCCACGCGCTACACCCTGGACCGCGAGCTCGGCCAGGGCGGTATGGCGGTGGTGTTTCTTGCGCACGACCTCCGGCACGACCGGCAGGTCGCTCTCAAGGTGTTGCGTCCCGAGATCTCCGAGGAGATCGGCGCCGAACGATTCCTGCGCGAGATCAAGTTGGCAGCGAGGCTCACGCACCCGCACATCCTGCCGGTATTCGACTCTGGGGAATCCGACGGACTGCTCTTCTATGTGATGCCGAGTATGGAGGGGCGCTCGCTGCGCGAGCGCCTGGAGCGTGAGACGCAGCTGCCCTTGTCCGAGGCACTCCGCATCGCGCGCGAGGTGGCATCGGCGCTCGATTACGCGCACCGGCACGACGTGGTGCACCGCGACATCAAGCCCGAGAACATTCTGCTGCACGAAGGCGCGGCGATGGTCGCGGACTTCGGTATCGGGAAAGCGCTCTCGGGTAACGTGTCGTCGCTCACGCAAACGGGGTTGTCGCTCGGCACGCCGGCGTACATGAGCCCGGAGCAGGCGGCGGGCGAGCTGAACGCGGACGGCCGCAGCGATCTCTACTCGTTAGGCTGTGTGCTGTACGAGATGCTCACCGGCGAGCCGCCATTCACCGGCGTGAGCGCGCAGGCGATCATCGCGAAGCGATTCGTGTCGCCGATCCCCAAGGTGCGCACCACGCGCGATGTCCCCGATACGGTCGACACGGCCGTGGGGCGCGCGCTCGCGCGCACGCCGGCCGACCGGTTTCCGTCGGCCGCCGAATTCGCCGAGGCGCTGCGGTCGATCAGCCGCGACACCGAGAGCGGCTCGCACCGGCGCACCGGCCTAACGGACGCGCGGTCGGCGTCGAAGGCCATCGCGGTGCTGCCGCTGGCGAACATGAGCGCGGATCCGGAGAACGAGTACTTCGCCGACGGCATGACGGAGGAGATCATCAACGCGCTCGCCAAAGTGCCGGGCATGCACGTCGCCTCGCGGACGAGCTCGTTCGCGTTCAAGGGCAAGGACGTGGACGTGCGCGAGATCGGCGACAAGCTCGGCGTGAGCTCGGTGCTCGAGGGCAGCGTCCGCAAGGTGGGCAATCGCATTCGCATCGCGGCCCGGCTCGTGAACGTCGAGAGCGGATACGATCTCT
>JANWIK010000107.1 GCA_025449955.1 Gemmatimonadaceae bacterium | reverse complement strand
CTTCTTGAACTCGAGCGGATCGCGCGCGAAGAGCGTGACGCCCCACTCCCACGCGTCGAGGCCGATGGCGCCGGTGATCACCTGGACCACGCGGCCCGCGTAGCGGCGACCTGTGGTGCCGTGCGCGGTCATGAGGCGGCTCCGCTCCTCGAGCGACAATTCGTACCAGTTCTGACCCGGCGCTCGGCGCTTGGACATGGGATAGAAGCACACGTACGGCATGTCGGCGATGCGCTGCGGATACAACCGGCGCTGCACGTGCGCGCTGGCGAGCTCGGCTGCCACGCGTTGGGCGAGCGCTTCGCGATAGGCATCGTCGCCCACGGCGCCGCCGCGATCTTCCGCCTCTTTGGCCAAGCGCGCCGTGAGATGGTAGAGCCCGGCTTCGGTGACGCTCAAGAACGAGTAGACGAGCGACGACCGCTCGATGAGCGGCTCGCCGCCTAACCGGCGCTGCGCGTCGCCGATCGCGTCGAGCGTCGGACGGAAATGCATCACCATTACGTCGCCGCGCGAGCCCACGAGCGGCGCGACGGCCGACCACCCGCCTTCGGCGGGACACGCGAGCTCGGCGATCGCACCCGCGGCGCCCGCCCGTGCTGCTTGGTCGCCGAGGATCGTGGGCGGCGTGCGAAAAACCTGGTGGAGGGCGTACCAGCCTTCGAGCGTTTCGGGCGCGTAGTTCACGGTCTGAAATCTATGCGATTCATCACGACGGCGGCGGCCTCCAACTCCGGGATGGACGTGGCAGGCACCGCCGCCAGGCGCTTGCGGCGAATCGCCGCGACGAGCGCCGGAACCCGGAGCACGAGGGTGTGCACGTCTCCAAGGTCGAGCATGTCCGAATCGTCGGCCACGTCCGATTGTCGCAGCACTATTCCGCCGAACCGCGTCTCAAGCGCCAGAACCGGGAATTCCGTTACGGCCTGCTCGTCCGTGATGCACGGATACTCTGTTGACACGCCGCGCAATCTGGCGCCCCATTCCGCGAGCAGCATCGCGAGACGGCGCGCCACCCCTGGACGTAGCCAATATCGTATCTCGAGGAGCGGTTGACCCGGCGGCGCCCCGCGCGCCACTGCGGCGACGTCGCCGACCAGCACGTGCGGGATCTCCGCGCGCGCCAGATCGCACAGCATGGTATGGATTCCTTCGCCTAACGGCGCCAGCCGCCGTGCGGGCGTGGCGAACGCCAGCGCGCGTACCCGGCCGACATCCACTCCGTGGGACGCGGCGCCGAGCAGGATGGCCGCACGTGATCGCACGCCGCGCGGAAAACGCGGCGGGCGTCGCCCCGGCCGGCGCCGGCCCTCGAGCAGCGCAGCGGCGAGCGCAATACCGAACCGCAAGTGATATCGCTTGACGTCGACGACGATCCGCACCGCACCGCTTCCACTCGACGCGATTTCGGTGGGCGGAGATGCTGGATCGAGCGCGAGCACCTGGGTAGCGAGGTCGGCAGCGCACTCGAGGCGCATGTCGAACCCCTGCGCGACCTCGCGAACCGCACCGAGCCACCGCGCGTCGGCTTCGGTGCGCTCGAAGCGGCGACGGAGGATGCGGCTCGCGTTGTCCACCCATTTTTCGGTGGCGCCGACGGCGAGTGCGAACTGCCTTCTGGTGAGCATCAGAGAAACCGTGCCTACTTTGTAGGCAACAATTATGAGATGCCTCCGGGAAGGCAGTGGTACCGTTTCAGCTTGGCGGTGCCCTTTCAGCGCGGCGGTATCGATTCGGCGCCGCGGTACCGATTCAGCGCAGCGATACCAATTCATCGCGACGCTACCGTTTCAGCGCCGCACTACCAATTCAGCGCGGCGGCGCCGTTTCCCGCCGATGCTCTACCGGCGGCTGGACTGAATTGCCGAAAGCCGAAATGCCGATCGATGCCACGGCGTGCCGCGCTTGACCAGCACGCCAACTCCACTCGTACCACTCGGTGCGCGCCCGGCGCGGAGTGCCGTACCGCTCCTCGAGACCGACGCGCAGCTGGTCCCGGTACGCGCCCGGAATCCTCGGCAGCTCGCGAATGATCTCGGGTACCGCGTTGGGCGACAGCGCGAGAAGGTAGTCGGTGTCGAGCTGACCATAGTGTGGCGCCACGAAACGGTCGACATTCTTGCGCACGATCCAAGCTTCATGGTTCCAGCACGAGAGCGCAATCACCGCGGCGACGCCCAGCAATCCGACGCGTCGCACGAGTCGGGCGACATCGACGGTCGTCCACAGCTCGATGCCCAGTGCGATCAGCGCCACCGACACGATCATCATGTACACGCGCGCATACAGTCGCGCCGCCGTGTAACCATACGCGGCTTCGTAGAGCGATACACGGTGGTACGCCGAGTCGAGCAGCAGCTGCACCAGGAAAATCAGTACGAGTCCAGCCGCGCGCGCCCGTGCCGCGCCCTTCCCGCGCTCGGCGTGGTGGTCGAGCCACACGATCAACACGGTCGCGGCTGTCGCGGCGAACGTCAGCTCGCCAAATCCGTTGCGGGCATACTCGGCGTACGTGACGCCGCTGCCGGCCAGGGCGGGCAGGTTCCCGAAGAAGTACGACACCTGGAGGCCTAGGAACAGCGCGAAGAGCGCGCTCACCGACGCGAGCACCATGAATCGCTCGGTGTCGCCCAGCGTCAGGCGCGACTCGCTGCGCGCGGCGGGCCCGCCGGCCGACCGGCGCAGGGCGAGACCATAGGATCCCACGGTGAGCGCGCCGAGCCCCGCGAAGAAGATCGCGCGCGGAACGAGCATCTGGTCTTTGCCTAACGCGAACACGTCGTCGCGCAGGCGGGCCAGCACCGGGTCGGCGCCGGCGAGGAGCAAGCCGAGCACGCCGACGACCGGAATCGCCAGCAGCGCACCGCGCACGCGCGCTTGCGTCTGCTCGCTGCCGGATCGCGGCAAGCTTGCGAGCTCGCCGAGTCGTCGAGCGGCTTCACGCAGGCTGCGAAAGGCGCCGGTGACGGGAATCACGACGAACGACACCGCTCCGATCGACCCCGCCTCGACCCCTTCGGCGAGCGCCAGGCCGATCGCCAGCAGCAGCGCGACTCCGACCAACACTATCGGCGCGAAGTCGAAGTCGGCCGTGATCGCCATGCACGCGGCGAGCGCGCACGCGACCACCAGCACGACACCCAGCGGGAATCCGACGCGTCCGTGCGTGCGGCGCACGACCCACACCAGTCCCAACGCGGCGGCGAAGGTCCAGATCGCCCAGTTGAGGCCCGGCGACGCATTGAAGCAGAGCCACGTGCCTAACGCAGCGACCACCACGGCGGGCGGCCAGATCGTGGCGGCGTGGCGCGCGAGCGTCGCCACACCCACGGGGCGCGGCGACTCGCCCGGAATCGAAGACACGGTCGCGGCCGACGCCGCGGAAGATGGCATCGTCATGATCAGACGGCCCGCGCCGCGGGCTGTGTGGGGAGAGGCACGAGACCGCCGAACCGGCGCTCGCGACCGTGAAAATCGGACACGGCGGCGGCCAGGTCGGCGGCGGTGAATGCGGGCCACATGATGTCGCTGAACCAGAGCTCGGCGTACGCACATTCCCAGAGCAGGAAGTCGCTCAAGCGGCGCTCGCCGCCGGTGCGCACGAGCAGATCGACGTCGCCGGCGCGGGCGCACGGGCCCTCGCCATCGCCTAACACTTCGCCTAACGCTTCGCCTAACGCCGCCCGCGTGACGGGCTCGCCGGCGTCGTGCAGCGCAGTGGCCGCGCGCGCGATGGCGTCGCGCGACGAGTAGTCGATCGCGAGCCGCAGGTGCACGGTGCGGCCCTGCGCCGTCATCGACTCGGCTTCGTCGATCGCGGCGCGGAGGGACGCCGACAGCCGGTCGCGCCGCCCGATCACCGACAGCCGCACGCCGATCGAGGCGAGGCGGCTGGCCTCGCCGCGCAGGTACATGCGGAAGAGGCGCATGAGCGCGCCCACTTCGCGCGGCGGCCGCTGCCAGTTGTCGGCGCTGAAGGCGTAGAGGGTGAGCGCCCTTATGCCTAACGACGGCGCGGCCTCGACGATCGTGCGCACGGTCTCGGCGCCGCGCCGGTGGCCGGCGGGTCGCGGCAGTCCGTGGGCGGCGGCCCATCGGCCGTTGCCGTCCATGATGATGGCGACGTGGAGGCCGTTGGGCGGACGTGTGATCAAAGTGCTTGGTCTCATAAAGTGAGCAGAGAAAAAAAATTATCGCTGGAGCGTGTCGCGCGTCGCCCGAATGAGCGCTTCCATGTGGTCGAGATACCGCTGCAATGCCTTCCGCCCGGACGCCGTAAGGCGATACTCGGTGCGCGGACGCCGGCCCTCGAAGCGCTTGGTCACCACCACATACTGCGCTTCCTCGAGCTTCCGCGCGTGGACGCTCAGGTTGCCGTCGGTCGTGCGCAGCAGGGCCTTGAGCTCGTTGAACGTGAGCGATTCTTCGGCGGCGAGCGCGCTCACGATGCCCAACCGCATGCGGTGATGGATGAGCGCGTCCAGCGCGCGCGACTCCTCCTGCGCGGCCGCGGCGCCGGCCACGGCGCGCACTGCGCCTAACGGACGCCCGTGCGCCGACTCGGCGGCATCGGTGCGCCGGTGCCGCGCGGTATTCGAATCAGCCACCGTACCTCCTGGCGATGATCACGCCGAACAGGATGTGCAACGCGCCGAATCCGGCGATGAGGAACCACGTGCTCCACGCGGCGGGCGCGAAGAGCGCCACCACGCCCAACAACATGAACGACGCTCCCATCACCGGCACGGCGCGCACCGAGAACGTCCCACCCGTCATCACGCCGGCGCCGTACAGCAAGAGCCACAAACCGGGCAGCGCGCCCATCAGGCCTAACCGCGACGCACCCACCGTGATGACCGCGCCGGCGACGATCGGCGGCGCGAACCCGAACACGAACTTGCGCAACGGCGGCGAGACCACCGGCTGCCGCGCGGCCTTGGCCTTCCACGCCGACGCGGCCAGCCCGATCAGAATCGAGAGCCCGGCCTCGCCCACCCAGATGCCTAACCAGCCGCCCGGCGTCGATTGCCGTTGGGCCACGAGCCCGGCCGCGACCGCCGTGACCCCGATCGCCACCTCGCCCCACCCCGACACGGCGGTGAAGGACGTCGCGCTCTCCATGGTCTCGCGGATGAACCGCAGATCATCGATGGCGCGATCGTGCAGGGCGAACGGCATAGCTCGAATGTATCGATGGAAAGACTAATGTCAAGTACTTTGCGCAACAAAGCTCAGAACGCCGGCGGCCACGTCGGGCCGCCGGCATCCGTTCCCAATCTATAGTATAGGCAGTATAGGCCTTTTCACTCCCCGCCCCGGACTACAGCCTCACCCCCGGAACCCCTGCCTTCTCGGCCACCGCGTTGAACGTCGGCACATCCGTCTTGAGCAGCGCGTCGTACTTCGCCTTGTACGTCGCCAACAAGGACTTCACCGCCGTCAGCTCCTCCTTCACCGGATCGCTCGGCGCCTGATCGAATACGAATTGCACGCCGAATCCCGTACCCACGAGCCGGTCGTAAAAGCTCTGCAGATAGTGGATGTCGTCCTCGGGCGCTTCGCGCTGCAGGGTCGGATTCCACAGCGTGTCCATCAAGGCCTTCGCCTTCTCGTCCAGTTGATGCGCCGCGTGCATCACCGTCGTGTCGCCGGGCATTCCGTTAGGCGACATCGCGATCGCCGTCGAGTCCACGCCGGCCAGCTGCCGGCGCAGATTGTGCAGCCCGTTCAAGATCCCGTTGGCCACCGTGATCTGGTCGCGCATCGCCAACGCGGTGGTCAGCTGCTCGCGTGCCGCCGCGACGTCGAACGACAAGTGCGGATCGGTGCGCACCTCGATCGTGCGCCGCACCGTCTGCGTGTCGGCCGTCACCACCGCCGTGTACGTGCCCGGCAGGACATCCGGACCCGGGCCGCCGTCGTTGCTGTCGCTCTGCCCTTCACCCTGCGGTGCGATCACGAGCTTGGTCGGTCCGTGGTAGCCGAGTCGCCATTCGTAGGTGTTCATGCCGGCCTTACCGGTTCCGTTAGCCGTGTACACCGTGTCGCCCTTGCTGTCCAGGATCACGATGCGCACCGGACCTTCGTGGCGCGCCTTCTGCGCCGCCGTCGCCTCGGTCTTGCGGTGCAACCAATACCGGATCATCGCCGCCCGGTCCAGGCTCGGCGCGTGATACGCCGACGCGGGCGAGCCGCCGTATTCGTTGGCGTGCCAGAGCGCGGCCGGTGCGACGTCGAACACGTGGAACGCGGACGACGCGATCTGCGGCGTGAGCATCTCGAGCGGCGCGATGTCGTCGATCACGAACAGGCCGCGGCCGTGCGTGGCGATCGCCACCGAGCGCGTGTTCTTGATGAACTGGATGTCGAGCACCGGCGACGTGGGGAACGCGCTCGCCATCGACTTCCACGTGGATCCGGCGTCGCGCGAGTACCAGAGTCCGTTGTCCGTGCCTAACAGAAGGAATCCTTTCTGCGCCGGATCCTCGCGCACCACGTGCGCGGCGTAGGCCGGCAGGCCGTGCGCGACGGACGTCCACGTGGCGCCGTAGTCCCGGGTCATGAACACGTACGGCGTGTCGTCGCCGAACTCGTGGTAGTCGAGCGTGATGTACGCCGTGCCGGCGTCGAACGGCGACACGCCCACCTGATACACGCGGCCCTCATCGGGCAGGCCCTTGGCCTTCGGCCTGACGTTGGTCCACGTGCGGCCGCCGTCCTTCGTCACCTGCACGTTGCCGTCGTCGGTGCCTAACCAGATCACGTTCGTGTCGGTCGGCGCGATCGTGATGGTGAGGATCGTGTTGTACGTCTCGGCGCCGCTGATGTCGTATTCGATCTTTCCGCCGCTCGTCACCTGCTTGCTCTTGTCGTTGCGCGTGACGTCGGGGCTGATCTCGGCCCAGTGCGCGCCGCCGTCGGTGCTCTTGAACAACACGTTGCCGCCCAGGAACACTTCGTTTGCGTTCGTCGCGGAGACGGCGATGGGCGACGTCCAGTTGAACCGATACTTGAGACTCGATGGGTTCATCATCTCGACGCCCGGCATGTACGGACGGATGAGGCGCGACACGCCGGTCGCGAGGTCGAGCCGCGTGACGAATCCGTTCTGTGAGTCGACGTAGACGACGTTCGAATCGCTCGGCGCCGGCACGGCGTATTCACCGTCGCCGCCGGTCACGGTGTACCACTCGGCGCCGCTGCCGTCGCCTTCGACGAGATTGTTGGACGGGCCGCACCACGCGTTGTTGTCCTGCAGGCCGCCGCACAGGCGGAACGGCTGCCGAGAATCCGCGGCGACCATGTAGAACTGGCCAATGGGCAGATTGTTCAGATACCGCCACGATTGTCCCGCGTCGTGACTCACGTACACGCCGCCGTCGTTGCCCTGGATCATCCGGTTGCCATCGGTCGGATCGATCCACAGCGCGTGGTGGTCGGGGTGGACGACGCTGCCATCGATCTCGTGCGCGGTGTGTCCGCCGTCGCGGCTCTCCATGAGCTGGAACGACGAGAAGTACACGCGACGATCATCGCTGGGCGACACGTCGATGCGCGAGAAATAGAACGGCCGCACGTCGAGCGCGTGGTTGCCGCTCACCGACGACCAGTGGTCGCCCAGGTCGTGCGTCTCCCACAACAGCCCGGACTTGGCTTCGACGATCGCGTAGATGTGCGTCGGGTCGGAGCGCGACGTGCCTAACGCAATGCGTCCGTACGGCCCGTCGGGCAGTCCCTCGTGGAGCCTGGTCCACGTGTCGCCGCCGTCGGTCGACCGCCAGAGGCCGCTGCCCTTCCCGCCGTTCTCGAGATTCCACGGGAAGCGGCGCACCTGCCACATCCCGGCGAACAGCACGCTCGGGTTGCCGGGCTCCATCACCAGGTCGCCGGTGCCCGTGGTGTCGTTCACGAACAGCACCTTCTTCCAGGTATGGCCGCCGTCCGTGGTGCGGAACACGCCGCGATCTGCGTTAGGCTTCCACGCGTTGCCGATCGCCGCCACGAACACGCGGTCGGAGTTGTTGGGGTCGATGACGATGCGCGAGATCTGGCCCGCGTCCTTGAGCCCCATGAAGTGCCAGCTCTGTCCGGCGTCGGTCGAAAGGTAGACGCCGTGTCCGTTCACGACATCGTTGCGGATGTTGCCCTCGCCGGTGCCCACCCAGACGATGTTCGGATTGTTAGGCGCGAGCGCGATCGCGCCGATCGACGCCTCCGGCTCCTTGTCGAACACCGCCTTCCAGGTGATGCCGCCGTCCAGCGTCTTGAACACGCCGCCGGCGCTCGGCCCCACATAGTAGATGTTGGGATTGCCCGGCACGCCGGTGACGGCGGCCACGCGACCGCCCGCGACCGTCGGCCCCAGGTTTCGGATGCCGAGCCATTGGAGGGAGTCGACACTCGCGGTGTCGGACGAGGTGTCGGGCGCCGCCGGCTTCGCCGGCTTTTGCGCGCTGAGCGTGGGCGCCACACCGGCTGCGAGAGCGAGGCCGGCAACGTAGCAGGAGTCGAGAATTCGCGAACGAAGCATCACGTGATGAGGCGCGGGGCGCGCGGGTTGGGGAGCTTGGATACGAACGGGGGCCGAACGGAGGCGACGGCGCATACACTGGTGGCCGGCGCCCTTGGCCGCCCGCAAGAAAGTACGGGCTGCGACGGTCGCCGGCCACCATGTACGCCGGGCCCGACAGCCGGGAATGCCCGAACGCAAATGCCTCACATGGAGTGCACGGCGAACATGCCGCCCTGCGGGTCCTGGCACTGCGCGATGCGGCTGCCGCCCGGGACTTCCATCGGTCCGTTCAGCACCTTGCCGCCGTTCTGCGTGACGCGCTCGGCCGCGCTGTCGGCGCTGTCGACGCGCACGTAGCCCAGCCAGTTAGGCGGGATGGGATGATCGGACGGCCCGGTGAACATGCCGCCTAACTGAACGCCGTTGCGCTCGAAGATCTGGTAGGTGCCCATCGGGCCCATGTCGTGGGACGGGCCGGCGCTCCAGCCGAACAGTTTGGTGTAGAAGCCGAGCGCGCCTGTGACGTCGGTTGTGGTGAGCTCGTGCCACGAGAACTCGCCCAACTTGGGCGGCGCGTCGTCCGCCGCGGCGGCATCGAGCGGCGTCCAGATGCAGATGGTGGCGCCCTGCGGGTCGGCGATCACCGAGAACCGGCCGACCGTGGGAATGTCGGTTGGTTCCTTGCGCACCGCGCCGCCGAGGGCAGCCGCCTGCTCCGCCGTCTCGTCGACGTTGGGCACCGTCACGTAGGCGAGCCAGTGCGGCGGCATGTCGGCTATTTCGGGCGCGAGCCCCATCACGCCGCCCAAGGGAGTGCCCGACGCGGTCCACATGGTGTACGGGGGTCCGCTGCCGATCGAGAAGGGCTCGGTGCCCCAGCCTACGGTCTTCGTGTAGAACGAGACCGCCGACTGGACATCGGGAGTCATGAGATCGTGCCAGACGATGCGGCCCTTGGCCATGTCGGACATAGGGACCTCCATCAAAAAAGGAATGTCGCCCGAGGGGCCACGATGCTGGTCGTTCTCGGCTCGGCTGTCAAGCGAGTTTGCCGAACCGTGACGGCGGGCGCACGGTCCGCGACGTGTTCGAAGCGGCCTTAGCAGCCTCTTCTATGTCATGGTCTCGTCATCTTTTCTATGGCGGACTCCTCGCGAAATTCTGCCATAAGAGTATCTTGGTGACGGCTTCCTGGCGGGTTGGCGAACATCGCTTCTCACGGGGCGAGAGTCATCCAGCGTAAGGCAGATCGCCAAGTCGCGCGATCCCCACGCACGGCGGGACAGAGGGTGGCGGCATGACGATGGTATTGGTGATCGAGGAGGATCGCTCGGCGTCCGAGTGGTTAGTGCGGACGCTGCGGACGGGCGGGCACGCGGTCGAGTTCACCGGGAAAGTAGAGACGGGACTGGACCGGTTGCGCTCCCTGCCGCGCACGGATCTCGTACTCGTCGATCTCGCGCTACCGCGCACAACGGGGTTCCAATTTTTGCGCGAGTTGCGTGAGGAACGGAACGACCTGCCGGTGATGGCGTTGAGCGCGCAGGCCGACGAAGCCGACCGCGTCCAGACGTTTCGGTTAGGCGCGGACCATCTCGTCGTGCAGCCAATCAGTGCAACCGAGCTCCTGGCCAGGGTGGACTGTCTCATCGAACGTTCGCGCGCACGGCGCGCGCCGGCCGATGGAATACCACCTTTTTCGAGTATGTTTCGCTTCGGTGATGTCGAAGTGAATGCGGCAACTCGTCAGGTTAGGCGATCCGGCACGGCGGTGCAATTGGCGCCGCTCGAGCTCGAGTTGCTACTGGCGCTCATCCGGCGGGAAGGCGCGGCGGCCGCGCGCATCGAGCTGCTCAAGGAAGTGTGGGGCTACGAATCCGATGTCGTGAGCCGCACGCTCGACACGCACGTGGCCAACTTGCGGAACAAGCTCGAACGGGACCCCGCTGTGCCACGACACATCTTGACAGTGCGCAAGACCGGATATCGGTTGCAGACCTGAAGGGGCGTTGGTGCTCACGTCGTTAAGCGATGACGCTT
>JANWIK010000106.1 GCA_025449955.1 Gemmatimonadaceae bacterium | reverse complement strand
GAAGCACGTGACCCAGGCGACGATCGCGGTCCAGAACGTCTGCGCCAGCTCGCTCGGATAGTAGTGCACAACACCCAGGTATCCACCCTTGAGCCCGACGGCCATGCCTAACGGAAGAGTGAGTCCATGATGGACGGCGGCGGCAGCGGTCCCGGCGAGGAGGCCGATGAACGCCCCGTGCCCGGTGGTCCGCTTCCAGAACATCCCGAGCGCGAAAGTCGCGAAGAGCGGCGCGTTCACGAACGCGAACACGAGCTGCAACAAGTCCATGATGTTGTTGAACGTGTTCGCCACGTACGCGGCGAGCACGGCGAGCACGATGCCGCCTACAGTGGCGACGCGGCCCATCCACAAGTAGTGCGCGTCCGACGCGCCGGGACGGATGTGGCTCTGATAGATGTCGTACGTCCACACGGTGTTGAACGCGGTGGTGTTGCCGGCCATGCCGGACATGAACGACGCCAGCAGGGCCGTTAGGCCCAGGCCCAGCATGCCGGACGGGAACAGCCGTACGAGCATCATCGGCGTGGCGAGATCATAGTCCAGAATCACTCGGCCCGCGCCGTCGACTAACGGGGCGCCGTTGGCGCCGAGCTTGGCGGGAATGAGGCCCTGGCCCACGTGGCCGGCGACGTGCGGCGCGGCGAGCACGAGCGCGATCATGCCGGGCAAGATCACCAGGAACGGGAACAACATCTTGGGGATCGCAGCGATGAGCGGCGTGCGGCGCGCGGCGGTCATCGAGTCGGCGGCCATCGCCCGCTGCACGACGAGAAAATCGGTGCACCAGTAGCCGAACGACAGCACGAAGCCGAGTCCCATCACCAGGCCGAACCACTCGACGCCGATCGGGTTCTGCGATGCGTTGCCCATGGTGCGCCAACTGTGCGTATAGGCGTCCGACGGGAATCCCTGCGTCGTGGCCACCGTCGCGAGCCGTTCCGTAAGGCCATGCCAGCCGCCCACGGCGTGCAAACCGAGTGCGACTAACGGAGCGAAGCCGAACACGATCAGGAAGAACTGCAGCACCTCGTTGTAGATCGCGCTCGTTAGCCCGCCCAAAAGGACGTAGAAGAGCACGATGATCGCCGAAACGAATACGCTCCAGCCGAAGCTCCAGCCGAGCAGCAGATTGAGCAGGCGGCCCATGGCGTACATCGAGACGCCGGACGAGAACACCGTCATCACGGCGAACGTCGCGGCGTTGAGCGTGCGCGTCTTCTCGTCGAAGCGCAGTCGCAAGTACTCGGGCACGGACCGCGCGCGCGAGCCGTAGTAGAACGGCATCATGAACAGGCCCACGAACACCATCGCCGGAATTGCGCCGATCCAATAGAAGTGGCTGGTGGCGATGCCGTATTTGGCGCCGGAGGCGCCCATGCCGATGACTTCCTGCGCGCCCAAGTTCGCCGAGATGAACGCGAGGCCGGTGATCCACGGCGCGAGCGAGCGGCCGGACAGGAAGAAGTCGGTGCTCGTCTTCGTTAGGCGGCGGAGGCCCCAACCCACGCCCAACACGGCCGCGAAGTACGCGGCCATGATGACGTAGTCGATGCCGGCGAGGTGGGCGACGGGCTGCACGTGAGCTCAGCGTGGCAAGGTGGAGAGGGTGTATTGCACGGCCAGATCCGTGGCGCTCCAGAGCTGTACGTCCGACGACGTGCCGTATCGGGTCGGCAGCAGCGTACCGTTCGCGATGCGATAACTCCAGAGCTCGTTGTGCTCGAGATGCGACGCGGTCACCGCGGCGAGCGTGCGGTTTAGCGCGGAGCGGAGCGATCGAACGTAGGTCGCAAGCCCCGGTTGGACGAGCTTTCCCTGCGAATCGTACGCGGCGGCGATCTGCTTCGTGAGACCCAGGAGCAACAAGTTCACCTCGCGCCCCCAGACCACTCGGGGCGAGTGATACGCGTCCTGACGGAAGGCGTCCCACACCGATGGCGACGCGTAGGCATCGTTGGACACGACGGGCCCCAGCCCGGCGATGAACAGACCCACGGGATACGGACGCACGAATGGCGCGACGTCGCGCATGACGCCGGACTCAGGGCTCGCACCGGTGATGATGCGCGCCGTGACGTCACTGAGAAAGAGGTCAGTGGCCGGATCGGTGTTCACGATCGGGATCGGCGCACCCGCCGAGTCGAGCGAGAGCGCGAGAAAGTCGAGCGAGTCGCGCGCGGCTCCGGTGCGCACGAGCACCCGATCCCAATAGCCGCGCTCGGCCGCGGGAAGCGACGCGAGTTTCTTGTCGACGCGCGAGGCAATCTGGGCCGAGTCGAATTGGACGACAAAGTGGCGGCGGGCGCCCCGCCACACGTCGATGGCGTGCACCAACGATGTGGTGTCGCGGAGCCAGTCGCGGAGCGGCGCGTGTATGGAATCGGGCACCAGCGAATCGAGCGCGGCGGCGCCCAAGCCTAACGCGCCCAACTGGCGCAAAATGGTGGCGATCGACTGCAGCGCCTCGGGCGCCCAGATCGCGTTGATGTCCATCGCGAAGCGGCCGTTGCCGTAACCGGCGTTGCTGTCGCGCCAACTGGCCGAGCGCCAGTGGGTGGAATCGAGCTTCTCGAATCCGACCAGGTTTTCCGCGCGCGGATCGCCGGCGTACGCTTTTGTCTCGAGGGAGACGAGCCCGAGCTCGCGCATCATGAGCGCGAGCCGCGACGCGCCGTTCTCCGTGCCTAACAGAAAGGCGCGCTTGCTTGCCGGAGGGACTCCCGTGTCGGCGAGGTAGCGGGCCTCGAGCACCGGTAACTGGAACTCATCATCCATCATATGGTAATTCTCGCGCACCCGGCGCAGGCGGCCGAGTACGTCGCGCGCCGCGGCGAGCGCGCTGTCGGCCCCCGCGCCGTGCTGCTCGTAGACGGTCATGAGCGAATCGTAGACCTGCGCGTGCTCGCGGATCGCCTGGCCGCCTAACGCTTCCTCATGCGATACGTCGCCTCGCGGCCCCAGCTTTCGCAACACGCTGGCGATGACGCGCGCCGACATCGCCGGGTGCCAGATGGGCCGCATCATGAGCGCGGTCATCATGCCGTCGCGGCCGAAGTACGTGGCGAAGTTAGGCAGGCCGGCCATGAGCTTCTCGTTGGAGCTCAAGAGCTCGACGCTCGTGACTTCGCGGTCGAGACGACGGGCGCGCACCATCGAGGGCGACGTGGCGGCGCCATGCGCCGCGGCGTGCGCTCGCGCCACGAACGACAGAAAGCCGGGATTGAAGATCTGCTGGCGCGTGAGCGGCGTGAGCGCCGGCGCATCGGTGGTGACGCGCACGGCGATGCGAAGCGGGGCGCTGCCGCGCGCCGTGATCGTCACGAGGTGGCCGCTCACCGCGGCGCGCGACTGGCGCGCGTCACCTTCGAGCTCGAGTCGCAGCCGCGTTTGTCCATCGAGTGCCGGCTGGTTGATGACGACGGTCCACGTGGTGTCCGATTGCCGCGCGGTAGGCACGGCGCCGATCCGGCTCTCGAGCTCGGCGACGCTCGATGCATGGAGCATCGTGAGCTGCCGCTGCTGCTCGGCGCCACTCAAGTTGGCGATGTGCGCAACGAGCGCGGATTCGGGCGCGATGACGAATGGCGGCGCATCGAACGGTCGCAACTCCGCCTTCGCGTACTGGAAGTCGCGCTCGACACGCATCGTGCCCAACAGAAAGAATCCGACCGTCACCGCATGAGCGCGGGCGCCGAGCCACCAGGTGAGGGTGCGGGTGCTCGCGGAGTCGGATACCGTCGCGTGGCGCGCCGCCCAGTCGATACGCGCCGCTCGGACGCCGCTCCGCACCGTGAACCCGACACTTTCATCGAGCGCATCGGCGAGCAGCTCGACCACGCGTCCGCTGTGGCGGTCGAGGTACACCTGCACGGTGTTGTTCGCGGCGTCGCGGTAGAGGCGCGTCTCGTAGCCCTGATAGGCGGCGGTGTCATCCAGTCCGGCCTCGGGGAACGCGAGCGCCGGCGCAACCCGGCGCGGTTCAGCGTTAGGCAGCGCGCCGACTTGCAGCAGCGCCGCGACCAGGCAGGCGAGCATCATTGCGTCCCCGCGTCGCGGTGTGGCACCACGCGCCGGCCCGACGCGTCGACGATGATGTCGTATTGTTTGCCGCGCACGTGAATGTCGCGCAGCACGAGCTTCGTGATATGCGACGGGAGCACCGCGGGGAATGCGGGCACGAGCCCCTGGGCCTCGAGCCGCATCCCGGTGTACCCGAAGATCACCTGCTGGAGAAACCCGCCGGCGCCGGTGAGGAAATCGAACGCCTTGTTGGTGGGCGTCTCCGACAGCATGAGAAACGGTCCGTGGACGTGCGCCCGATAGCTGAACGGCAAGAGCGAGTCGACCAACGCGCGGTCGCCGAGCTCGGCGGCGTCCACGGACAGGAGCGTGACGCCCATCATCGCGCCGGCGGCCTCGTCGCCCATCCGGCGCATGGCCTGCTCGAGATGGCCGCGTTTGGCGCTGTCGCTCATGGGCACGCCTAACGGATAGCTCAGGAGCGGCGTGATCATGCCCAACGTGGAGTCGGGCGCGCCCTCGTACGTACGGTAGGTGTGACTCGCCGAATCCATGGGCATGTGCAGCTTGTCGGCAACGATGGCCCACCGCGAATCGGGCTTCATGCCCAACCGCCGGCTGGCGAGTGCCGCGATCTGCAGGTTGCGCTTGGCGACGGCGTTGGTGTAGGCATCGTCGGTCACTCCAACCAACCCTTCGGCCACCGACACGACATCCTTGATGTCGTAGCGGTCGTGCGTGGAATCGTACGCGGCTCGGCTCACCCAGAAGTTGGCTGTTTCCCGGATCACCGGGAAGCCGCGTGTGGCGAGCCACGCGGAATCGCCGGTGGCGAGGTAGTACTGCCACTGCGCCAGCGCGACGTCGCCGGTGACGTGGATCTCGGAGTGGGCGTTCTGCGACGCGAAGTGCGGCGTCGTCTCGTTGCCCTCCTCGTCGGACTCCCACGGAAACATGGCTCCGCGGAATCCGTACGAGCGGGCGCGAGCCCGGGCCGCGCCTAACGAGCGGGCGCGAAAGTCGACCAGCGAGCGTGCCACGTTCGGATGCGTGAGCACGAGGGCGGGGAACATCCACGTGTCGGAATCCCAGAACACGTGACCGTAGTATCCGGCCGTCGACAAGCCCATGGGCGGGATCGCGAGCGCAGTACCCGAGTCCGCGCTGCAGAGCAAGTAGAACAGCATCGAGCGCACGACGCGCTGGAGCGGCGTGTCGCCCTGGATTTCGATGTCGGTTTCCCAGAGCTTGCGCCATGCTTGGGCGTTACGGGCCGCGAGGGCGTCGACGCCGGCAAGGCGGGCCGACGCGGCATCGCGCAGCGCGGCGGCGAGCGACGAGCGGTCGTCGAAGGATGGCACGACGCTCACGATCTCCGTGATCGCGTAGGTTTGGCCGGCGGCGGCATCGAACGCAATGTCGACGCGCGCACTGTCGAGTGTGGTGTCCGCGCGGGCCACCGCGCCCGTCGGCCATTCGACTTCGGCCGCCTCCGACAGAGTCGTGATGCGCCCTTCCGGCGACGCGACCATCGTTAGGCGCGCGCCCAACGGCGAGAGCGTGGCCGTGCGCGCATGGATGATCGAGTGCCCGGGATACCAGAGCTCGGCCGGCCCCCAGCTCTGCTCCGTGCGCGTGAGTGTGTCGAGCGGCAGTCGGTTGGGCGGCGGCCATTTGGCGAGCGCGACGCGTACGCGCAGTGGGCCGGCGGTGTGCGGCGCGAGCGCGAGCTGCACGACTGCGAGGTGTGGATCGGCGCGCGAGAGAAACGTCTCGACCCGCACCGATGTGCGCCGTGTCCCATCGACCCAATCGTACTCGGTGCGGGCAACGCCGGTGCGCATGTCGATGCTCTGCCGGTACGATTGGATCGACCCATTGGCGAGCGCGCTGCTGTCGAGCCACTGGCTGCCGTCGAATACGGCAATGGCGTTCCACGCCGGCGCCGCGGCGATGCGCGGGACGTCGAGGCGTGCGTGCGCGTAGAGGCCCGCGACCAGCGAGGGCGCGGCGCCCAAGCCTAACGGAGGGATCTCGACGCCGAAGTGTCCGTTGCCCAAGAACGGCGACGGTGTGCGCGCCGGATTGGTGGTGGCGAGGATGAACGCCGAGTCGGCGGCGGG
>JANWIK010000105.1 GCA_025449955.1 Gemmatimonadaceae bacterium | reverse complement strand
CCCGGAAAAACGACGGGGCCGTCCTGACGGACGACCCCGTGATGCTACAGTCTGACGGAGAAAGTGCGTTAGTCACCCTCGTACTCGTAGGTTAGTCCATCCGATTCGCGGAACGCATCCAGCAGCTCGTCCAGCTTGTTGAGAGCACCCCGGGCCGGCTCGGTCACCGGCTCCAGCGTGATACTGATCGCGCGCCATGCGCCTTCCGGCCAGTCCGGCATCGACAGTCCCGCGACAAGTCGCTGCAGCGCCGATTCGCATTGGCCCAACACCTGGTGGGCAATGCCCCGCAGCACGTCGAGCGGAATGTTCAGGTCTCGCGTGACGAGTTCGCCGGTCGTCTCGTCGCGCCATGCTGTGTCTCCCACAGCCCCACGCTCGGGCCAGACCCCGAGGTGGCGGAACGCTCCCGAATCATCGTCAGTCGTTCGACGACTCTCCATCGCCGCCGCGATTGCCAGCGCAAGCGATTCGGTTCGCGGGGTGCCGTACAACGTCACCACATCCCGCGGCCGGCGCTCAGGCGTCATCTGCGCCGGCACTGAATCCACTCGCGCCAACACCGACGTCGAGTCGGAGCATTCCTCGAGCATCACGAGGAAGTCCATCGTCCCTCCGGTGAGCAACACGAGACCCAAAGTGGATGCGCCAACGCACCGATGCACCCGAATCTCGACCACTCGAACTGCACGGTAAAGCAAGAGCGGGGCCGCTCCTCAATCGACCCTCGTCTTACGATCCAACACAGTGCGCGCACGAAAGTTCCGAGGAAAAGACGCACACTCACGTAACGTGCACCCAATGATCTCTGTTTCGATCGAGCGACATGGGTGTTGCGGATCGCGACGCATGCTGCGGAACGCCACGTCGTTCTCACCAGGAGTCGGACGCGACTGATCGATCCCCGTGCGACGCGTCGCTGCGGGCGGAAGAATAGTCGGTGCGCATCGCTGGACAAGCGGACTGCTTGGCTTTGTCTTGCCACGTGGCTATATGTAAGCACTATGACCGAGCACTCGGACGGAGTTCCATCAGTCCTCGTCGTCGAAGACGATCGCGACCTGCTATCGGTTCTACAGCGCATCCTCAGCGGCGAGGGCTTCCAAGTTCGCAGCGCCCAGGATGGTGAAGCCGGGCTCCTCGAAGCGTTGGATCATGCGCCAGACCTCGTGATCCTCGACATCGGGCTCCCACGAAAGAATGGCGTCGAAGTCGCGCGCGAGTTGCGGTCCCGCGGATTCCGCGCACCCATGTTGATGCTCACAGCCCGGACTTCGGTGTCCGACAAAGTCAGCGGTTTGGACGCCGGCGCCGATGACTACCTGCCTAAACCGTTCGAGTTTGCAGAACTGCTCGCCCGCGTGAAAGCGTTGTTGCGTCGCTCGACGCTCACCGCGGAGAGCGCCGTGATGCGCGTGCGCGACCTGTCGGTCGATCCCATCTCTAGGCGCGTCGAACGCGGCGGCAAGGAGATCGAGCTCACCCAGAAGGAGTACGCGCTCCTCGAGTACCTCATGCGCAACATGGGTCGGACGGTGTCGCGGCAAATGATCAGCGAACACGTCTGGCGACAACAGGTCGATCCGCTCACCAATGTGGTCGACGTGTACATCAACTATTTGCGCAAGAAGCTCGAAGAGGACCGCGAGCATCCACTCATCCATACCGTGCGCGGATCGGGTTACGTCCTGCGCGACGATGCCGCACCCGCGGCGCGAACGGAGTAGCGGCGCTCACGGATGATTGACTGGAAAACGCGGTTCGAGTCCGCGCTCACCTTCGAGCAGTTCTCGGCAACGGTGCAGAAGAACCAGGATCTGTGGCACGGCGTGTATCGCCTCGCCACCATCCCTCCGCAGATCATCGATCGCGTCAACGCCCTGCGATGCCGCCGGCACCTGTTGATCTTGGTCGAAGATTGGTGCGGCGACACGGCGAACATAGTTCCGCCGGTTGTCCGATTGGCCGAGCTCACCACCCGCCTCGATGTCCGGCTGCTGGGGCGTGACGCCAACCCGGATATCATGAACGCGCACCTGACCAACGTATCCCGGTCCATTCCTGTCGCGGTTGTGCTCGACGAGCAATTCGTCGAATGCGGCTGGTGGGGGCCTCGTCCGCGCGAGCTCCAGCGTTGGGTGCTCGACGTCGGTCTGGCGATGCCGTCGGTCGAGCGCTATCGACACATTCGCGCCTGGTATGCGCGCGACCACGCGCGCAGCACGTTGGACGAGCTCGTGTCGTTGATCGAGCAGTGCTCGGCGACGTCAGTCGCCTCGTGAGGCGCACGCCTCGAGGCTGACGACGATCGACTTCGACACCGGTTGGTTGCTCTTGTCGGCCACGCTCCGAATGGGCACCAGGACGTTCGTCTCCGGAAAATATGCCGCCGCGCAACGCGGTGGAATGTCGTACGGCACCAGCTTGAATCGTGCGGCGCGCCGCGTTTCCGATTCGAAGTGGCTCACGATGTCGACCCATTGATCACGCGCCAGGCCTAACCGCTCCATGTCGATCTGGTTGAGGAACAGCACGCGCCGCCCGTTCGCGATGCCGCGATACCGATCGTTCTCCGCGTACACGGTGGTATTGAACTGGTCGTGGCTGCGGATCGTCATCAGGAGCAGCTGGTCCGCCGCCAGCTCGTGATGCGGAATCGGATGCGCGGTGAAGAGAGCCCGTCGCGACGGCGTGTTGAACTTGCCTTGATACGGCGCGTTAGGCAGGTAGAACCCGCCCGGTTGGCGCACGCGAACGTTGTACTGCGTGAATCCCGGCACGACGTGCTCGATGTGCTCGCGGATCCCATCGTAGTCGTCGGTGAGGGCATCCCAGTCGACGGTCGTGCGATCGCCCAGCGTCGCCTTGGCCATGCCCGCGATGATCGCCGGCTCGCTCAACAGCTGTTCCGACGCCGGCGGCAACACACCCCGCGACATGTGCACCACGCCCGTCGTGTCCTCGACGGTCACGAATTGCGGGCCACCGGGCCGGCTGTCGATTTCCGTCCGGCCCAGGCAGGGCAGGATCAGCGCCTGCCGGCCCGTCACGAGATGTCCGCGATTGAGCTTCGTCGAGATCTGCACCGTGAGCGCGCACCGGTGGACCGCCTCGGAGGTGTAGTTCGTATCGGGCGTGGCCGCGAGAAAGTTGCCGCCTAACCCGACGAACACCTGCACCGTGCCGCGGTGCATCGCTTCGATGGCGCACACCGTGTCGTACCCGTGCTTCTCGGGCGGCGAGAAGTTGAACTCCTTCGCCAGTCCGGCCATGAACTCCGGACTCATCTTCTCCCAGATCCCGACCGTCCGGTCGCCTTGCACGTTGCTGTGCCCGCGAATCGGCGCCACGCCGGCGCCGCGGCGACCGATTTGCCCACGCAACAACGCCATGTCCACGATGCTCTGCACGTTGGCCACGCCGTTCTTGTGCTGCGTGATCCCCATTGCCCAACAACAAATCATCCGCTCCGATGTGATCGCCACCTCGGCCGCCTGCCGGATGAGGTCGCGCGACACACCGCTCTCCTCGATGATCCGGTCCCACGACTCAGCGCGAATGTCGGCGGCGAACGCGTCGAAGCCTTCCGTGTGATGCGCGATGAAATCGTGCGCCAACACGCGACCGCCGCCTCGTTCATCCGCCTCGAGCATCTCTTTCATGATGCCCTTGAGCACTGCCACGTCGCCGTTGATCCGGACCGGCACGAAGAGACACGCGAGATGCGTCGCCGCGCCGAGGAGGTCGAGCGCTTTCTGCGGATTCTCGAAACGCATCAGCCCCGTTTCCTTGAGCGGGTTGATGCTCACGATCCGACAGCCGTTGTGCACCGCCTTCTGCAGCTCGGTCAGCATGCGCGGATGGCAGGTCCCCGGATTCTGGCCGATGATGAAGATTGCGTCGGCCGCCGCGAAGTCTTCGATGCGCACCGTCGCCTTCCCGAATCCGATGACTTCGCTCAAGCCCGTACCGCTCGACTCGTGACACATGTTCGAGCAGTCCGGCAGATTGTTCGTCCCGTATTGCCGCGCGAACAGGCCATAGAGAAACGCCGCTTCGTTGCTCGCCCGGCCGGAGGTGTAGAACACCGCCTCGTTAGGCGAGGCGAGTCCGCGCAAGTGCTCGCCGAGCAGCGCGAAGGCCTCGCTCCACTCGATCGCCTCGTACCGGTCCGACCCGCGCCGCCGGATCATGGGATGCGTGATGCGTCCCAGCCCATCGAGGTCGACATCGCGCCACTCGAGCAGGTCCGGGATCGGGTGTTGGGCGAAGATCTCTGGCGTTAGGCGCTTGGTCGTCGCTTCCGCCGCCACCGCTTTGGCGCCGTTCTCGCAGAACTCCGCGTGCTTGCGGTGCCCGTCTGGATCGGGCCACGCGCAGCTCGGACAATCGAATCCATCTTTCTGATTGAGCTTGAGCAGCGTCAGAGTCGCGCGCCGCGGACCCATCTCTTTGACGCCGAAATGGACGGTCTCGTAGATCGAGCGGATGCCGGCCGCCGTCGTATCCCGACGACCGTCGTCGGCGCCCTCGGTTTCTAACGGAGGCTCAGCGCCCTCGACTCCCTGCGCCAGATGCGCGTCCGGATCTGTCGGCTTGACCGTGCGCGCCTGATTCGGCGCGCTGTTCTCATCGTGCTCGTGGCGATGCATGCCGGATGAGGAGCGCAAGAACGCTGCCCGAACGCTCAGCGCCAAGCTCGCACTTCACAGCGGGACGTCTATTGGTAGCCCGCCGCCTGCAGTCGGAACAGCTCGGCGTACGGACCACCACGCGCTACCAGCTCGGCGTGCGAGCCATCCTCCACAATTTGCCCCTCCTGAAGGACAATGATGCGGTCCGCCATGCGCACGGTCGAGAACCGGTGCGAAATCAGCACCGCCATCCGCCCGGCGACGAGCTCCGAGAACCGCACGAACACTTCGTACTCGGCGCGCGCATCGAGCGCCGCCGTGGGTTCGTCGAGAATCAGCACCTTCGCGTCGCGCATGTAGGCACGGGCCAAAGCGACCTTCTGCCATTCGCCGCCGGAGAGATCGACGCCGCCGTCGAAACGGCGCCCGAGCATTTGCCGGTATCCGTCGGCGAACCGAGGCAATAGCACCGATGCCAATGATTGCTCGGCGGCCGTCGACAACACTTCGGGCACCGGCTCCGTCGCATGGCCGTTGCCTCGTTGGGCGCGCAACATGGCAGGGCTGGACTCGAACGCCCACTCCGGAGGAACCGACTCGATGAGCACGTCGTCGGACCCGACGCGATCCAGATAGTCGCGCACGCGATCGATGTGCCCAACGCCAATGTTCTCGTCGAATCGCATGTCGAACCGGACGAAGTCCTGGAAGATGACTCCGATGGCCCGGCGCACCGACGTCAGATCGTACTCCCGGAGATCGATGCCGTCGAGCAGAATGCGACCTTCCGTAGGATCGTAGAGGCGCGCCAGCAGCTTGGTGACCGTCGTCTTGCCCGCGCCGTTCTCGCCCACGAACGCGATCCGCTCGCCGGGCCGCAGCGTGAACGTCACGTGCCTAACGGCCCATCGATCGCTCCCCGGATACTGGAAGCCCACATCGTCGAACACGAAGCCCTCGCGGAGACGATCCGGCACGACTGGCGCGCCGGGCCGCGAGACCATGGTCGGACGCATCTCGAAGAAATCGAACATGTCCTTGAGATACAGACTCTGCTCGTAGATGTCGCTCGCCGAGATGAGCAGCCGCTGAATGATGTCGCGGCTCCGTCCGAATGACCCCGCCAGGAACGTCAGCGTCCCGATCGAGATGGAACCACCAACCGCGCGCAGCAGAATGATTACATAGGCGCCGTAGTAGCCGAGCATGCCGAGCACCGAGAGGGCGGTGCTCACGATGCCCTTTCGAATCGAGAGGCGCTTGTTCTCCTCGTAAAACCGGTCCGAGAGCACGCGGTAGCGATCCGTGAACCACTGCGCGAGTCCGAACATCTGCACTTCCTTCGCGTTCACGTCGCTCGCGGCCAAGTACCGCAAGTAGTCCAACTGGCGGCGTTCCGGCGTCCAGCGATACAGCAGCGAATACTCGAGCGAGGCGTAGTGCGTCTCGCCAATGAACGACGGCAGCACTGCCGCCACGAGCAGGAGCAGGAGCCACGGACTGAACACCAGCAACGCGGTGCCTAACGATGCCAGCGTCAGCGTGTCCTGCGACATCGACAGGAGCTCCGCCAACAGCCCGATGCGGCCCACGGTCTGTCGCCGCGCGCGCTCCAACTGGTCGTAGAACGCCGGGTCCTCGAACTGCTGGAGGTCGAGCGTGGCCGCGTGCTCCATTAACCGCACGCTGGTGTAATTGGAGAACAGATCGCCCAACAAGCTCTCCACCAGCGCCGACGCCCGGGCGAGCACCTCACCCGTCACGACGATCGCGATCTCCAACGCCACCAGCTTCCAGAGTGAACTCAGATGGGATTGGTCTTGGCGCAGCGCGATGACGGCATCAATGATGAGCTTGCCGATCCACAACGTTGCGACAGGAATGAATGCTCGACAAACACGCAGCACGGTCATCGTGGCCGTGAACGAGCGATGGGTACTCCACACCATGCGCAGCAACGGCGGCACGTATCGGAGCGCGGTGATCCGCTGCCCCCACGTCGGGTTCGTACTACGCTCCGGAGGAAGCCGGCGAGCTGAAGGGGCCATGGCTCAAAACTAACCCGACCAAGTGGGTTAACATCTATCCCGTGTGATGCGTCCATTCATTGTCATGCGCATTCAGCGACTGCTCCTCGCCATCGTCATTGCCACGCTCGCGGCAGCGTGCTCGTCCGCATCACGCGGCGCGACGTCTGCGCCTGCAGCACCGATGGCCGCGCTGCCATCCGCCGCCGATGTCGCCGATGTCGCCGAGCGCGAGCAAACCGCCGATCAGCAGATCCGGCAAGCGCTGGCGCGCCTCACGTTCGGCGCGCGACCAGGTGATTTCGATCGCGTGCGCGCCATGGGCGTCGACCGCTGGATCTCGGAGCAGCTCGATCCGGCTCGCATCCAGGATGGTGCAACAGATCAATGGCTCGCCCGTTTTCGCACACTCTCGATGAGCCCTGCCGATTTGGTGCGCGACTATCCACCGCCACAAACCGTGCTTGCCCAACGGAGACGGCAGGAGGCGTCGAGCCCGGCGCGGTTCGATTCCAGCGCCCGTCCGTTGTCGAGCCTCGACGCCGCCGACTCCCTGGCGCTGCGTGAGGCGCGCCAGCGCGCCCAACTGGTCGTCGACGAACTCCAGATCGCCAAAGTCGGGCGCGCGCTGACCAGCGAGCGACAATTGCAGGACGTGATGGTCGATTTCTGGGAGAATCACTTCAGCATCTTCGCCGGCAAAGGCGCGCCGGAGCGGTACATGCTCGCGTCGTTCGAGCGCGATGCAATCCGGCCCAATGCGTTAGGCAAGTTCCGCGACCTCTTGGGCGCGGCGGCCAAGAGTCCGGCCATGCTCTACTACCTCGACAACTGGGAGAGTACCGTCGAGCCCGATCGCCCGGCGCTCACGACCTTCTCGGCGCGGCCCATGCGCAGACGCGCCGGCGTCGCGTTCCGCCCGACGCCGCAGCCGCGTCGCAGCGGGCTCAACGAGAACTACGGCCGAGAGTTGCTCGAGCTGCACACACTCGGCGTCGACGGCGGATATACACAGGCCGACGTCATCGCCGCCGCCCGTGCGTTTACCGGGTGGACCATCGACCGTCCGCAGTTAGGCGGCGGATTCGTCTTCCGGCCCGCGCTGCACGACGCCGGCGAAAAGCGCTTCCTCGGCCGCACGTTGGATGCCGGTCGCGGCATCGAGGATGGGGAGGAGGTCCTCGACATCCTCGCGCGCAGCACGGCAACGGCGCACTTCATCGCGACCAAGCTTGCACGCCGCTTCGTTAGCGACTCACCGCCACCCGCCTTGATCGATCGCGCCGCCGCGACGTTCACCCGCACCGGCGGCGACATCCGGGAAACGCTTCGCACGATCCTCACATCGCCCGAGTTCTTCTCGCGCGCCGCGTACAAGGCCAAGGTCAAGTCGCCGTTCGAGCTCGTGTTGAGTGCGCTGCGTTCCGTGAACGCGGAGCCCGACACCACGCCGCGCACGGCACGTGTCGTCGCGCGCTTGGGCGAGCCGCTCTTCATGCATCGCGATCCAAACGGGTATCCCGAGACCGGCGACGCGTGGATCAATACCGGCTCGATCCTCAATCGCATCAACTTCGGCTTGGCGCTCGCAGGCGGCCGGTTGCCCGGCGTCGACCTCGACGCGTGGGCGCATCGCGAAGGGCTCGACACGCTCCGCGCCGACGCCCGCGTCGACGGCGTCGTACTCGCCATCTTGGGCGGCGAAGCGTCGCCCGACTCGCGGCGCGTCCTCGAGTCAGGCGTGAATCCGCTCGCCGCCAGCCCGATGCCTACCGCAGATACCACCGGCACCATCGCCAGCGACGACGACTCGGCACCCGACACCGCCGCCGAGATGACGGCGACGGCCCGCACAACACCCCGGCAACGCCGTGACCCGTTAGGCAGCCCGCTGGACCTCCACGGCCTCCAACAAACGGTCGGACTGGCCCTCGGCGCTCCGGAATTCCAGAGACGTTAGGCCGATAGGAGGAACGCCACCATGCATCGACGCGTGTTCGTCAAATCCGGCGCCCTGGCGCTCGTGACCATGGGCTTGAGCCCATCTTTTCTCAAGCGCGCGATCTACGCGCAGTCGCGTCTCGCGAAAGCGCCGCGCGGGAAAGTCCTCATTTGCCTCTTCCAGCGCGGCGCGGCGGACGCCCTCAACGTGGTCGTTCCGCACGGCGAAGCGGAGTACTACCGCCTGCGACCGTCGATTGCGATTCCCCGCCCAACGAACCTGGCGGCCGGCCCCGCACTCGTCGGTCGCGACGCGCCGGCCTCGATCGATCTCGACGGATTCTTCGGGCTGCACCCGGCGCTCGCACCGCTCAAGCCACTCTGGGATCGCCGCATGCTCGCGCCGATAGTCGCCGTCGGGAGCCCGAGCGCCACGCGCTCGCACTTCGATGCGCAAGACTTCATGGAGACCGGAACCCCAGACGTCAGAGCGACCAGCGACGGCTGGCTGAACCGCTACCTCGCCGCCAAAGGAACGTGCGCCGAATGCGATGCGCGCCGTTCGCCATTCGAGGCGGTCGCGTTTTCGCCGCAGACGCCGCGCATTCTCGAGGGGCCGGCACCCAGCATCGCCATGACGAACCTCGCGGAATTCAGCATCCGCGCGACCGGCACCGATGTCGAACGTCTCGAGGCGCTCTACCGGACCGGCAGCGCCGACCTGGTTCACGGCGCCGGCGCCGAGACCTTCGATGCCGTGAAGATGCTTCGCGCCGCGAATCCCGCGCAGTATCTGCCGCAGCACGGCGCCGTGTATCCGTCGTCGCCGTTCGGCCAGAGCCTTCGGCAAATCGCGCAGCTCATCAAGGCCGATGTCGGAGTTGAAATCGCGTTCGCCGACGTCGGCGGATGGGACACGCACGTGAACGAAGGCAGCGTGACCGGCCAGCTCGCGTCACGGCTCCAGGACTTCGCCCAGGCCATCGCCGCGTTAGTCACCGACCTCGACGATCGCATGGACGACGTCGTGATTCTCACGATGTCGGAGTTCGGGCGCATGGCCAAGCAGAACGGCAACGGCGGCACCGACCATGGGCACGCGGGCGCGATGTTCGTGATCGGCGGAGGAGTGCGGGGCGGCCGTGTGCACGGCCGTTGGCCCGGTCTCGCTCCGGAACAGTTGTACGAAGGCCGCGACCTCGCACTCACGACGGACTTCCGCGCGGTCTTCACCGAAGTCGTCATGACGCAACTCGGCGCCGTTGACGGCGCGGCGGTCTTCCCCGGTTTCGCGCCGACGGGCGGCCTCGGCCTGCTGTGACGCCGTCAGTAGTGCAAGATTTCCTTGATGGCCCCGATGATCCGCGCGCCTAACGATGGGCCGCCGTGGTCCGGACAATACATCGTCGGCTCGGTGCCCAGCCGGAACCACTCGAGCTGCGTGTGCGGGCACCAGGCCGTCGCGAGATCGCCATTGTCGGCGTCGATGACGCGGGACACGAGGCCGGGCGGCGGTCGCCACGCCGCATCGCGCGAGCCCTGCGGCCATCCATGCTCGTAAAACTCGGCCCAGGCCGGTGCGGCCAAGCGGCCGCCCGTTGCACCATAGCCTAACGATCGCGGCGTGTCGAATCCGAACCACACGCCGGCCACGAGCGACGGCGTATAGCCCACGAACCAGACGTCGGTGCCGTTGTTGGTCGTCCCCGTCTTTCCGGCGATCGGGCCGCGCGCGCCCAACAGACGGATCTCGCGACCTGTTCCATCGTTCACCACGGACTGGAGCATGGACGTCAGCTGAAAGGCGTCGCGAGGGTCCACGGCCGGAACCGGCGCCACAGGATCGCGGGCCCACAATACCTTGCCGCCGGGCCCTTCGATGCGGCTTACCAACCGCGGCGTGACCCGGTTCCCACCGTTGGCGAACGGGGCATAGGCCGTCACCAACTCGAGCGGCGTCACTTCGAGGGCGCCGAGCGCAATCGACGGCACCGGCGTCAATCGACTCGTGATGCCGCTCTCTCGCGCGAGCGACACGATGCGCGTCTCACCGACGGCGTGACCGAAGCGCACGGCGGCCGCATTGGATGAGTGCTCGAGCGCGCGGCGCATGGTGATGCGGCCTTCGTACTCGTCGCCGAAGTTCGCCGGGGTCCACTCGCGCCCGTCTTGTTGCACCTCCACCGGGACGTCATCCACCAGAGTGGCGGGGGTGTAACCTGCGCCTAACGCTGCAGCGTACACGAACGGCTTGAACGCCGACCCGGGCTGGCGGTGCGCCGACAACGCACGATCGAACGCGCCGTTCTGATAGTGGCGGCCGCCGACCAGTGCCCGGATGTCACCCGTACGGGGGTCGATGGCGACCAACGCGCCTTCCACGTGGTCATTGTCGGACCCGTCGTCGCCGGCCTCGTTGCCGATCACCGCCGCGTGGTCCCGCACGGCGCGCTCGGCTGCTCGTTGAGCACGGGCGTCGATCGTGGTGTAGATCGTCACGTCGCCGTTCGCTTCCGCGCCTCGGCCTAACACCGAGTCGAGCACGGCGCGCGCTGCGGCCACCACCCACGATCCGGTGTCCGGCGGGCGCCACTCGTTCTCCGCCACGTCGATCGGCTCGCGCGCCGCGGCGGCCGCGCGCGCGGCGCTCACGTACCCTTCGCGCACCATCAGCGACAGCACCAAATTGCGGCGGCCTAACGCTCGATCCGGATCGTGCCGCGGCGTGTACACCGACGGGCCCTTGGGCAGCGCGGCCAGGAGCGCGCCCTCGGCCAGTGTGAGGCGAGAGACGCTCCTCCCGAATAGATCGCGGCTCGCCGCTTCGACGCCGTACGTACCGTTCCCCAGATAGATCACGTTCAGGTACAGCGCGAGGATCTGGTCCTTGGTCAGGTTTCGCTCGAGCAATCGCGCCATGCGCAGCTCGAGCAGTTTCCGGCGGAGCGTGCGGCCCGCGCCCACAGAGGCAAAGCTGTTGCGTGCGACTTGCATCGTGATCGTGCTGAACCCTTCGCGCACGCCTAACGCTGCCGCGTCGCGCGCCGTCGCGCGCAGAAACGCGTGCCAATCGAGACCAGCGTGGTGATAGAAGCGGCGGTCTTCGGTCGCGACGAATGCCTCACGCACGACGCGAGGGATTCGCGACAGTGGAACATCGATGCGCCGCACGTCCTCCAGCCGCCCAATCACATGCCCGGACCGGTCCAGCACTCGGCTGCCCTCAGGCGGCTGATACGCGCGGATGGCCGCCGACGAGGGACACCCATCGAAGCCGCACGTGAACAACCACGCGTCGCCACACACTATGGCGACAGCAGCCAGGTTCGCCACAGCGAACACGAGCCAGTGCCGCCGCAACCACCGCGGGTCGCCGGACTCCCCACCGCCACGCACGCTCGACACCAGCGCGTGCCATCGTTGCTTTAGACGGGACTCGATCTTCATACCAAGCAGCACCGACAGGCGGGCCGCGCCCGCGTTCATCTTTCACTACGGCATTCTGAAGTTGCGGTTTCCAGGCACGCCTGACCGTAGACTTCTTTGACGGCCGCGAATATCCTTCGCGCCCCCACGGAATTAGCGCCTTCATGCTTTCGGCACTTCGCTTCGCGCTCGTCGTACTGTCGGCAGCGGCCGGTGGAACCACGCCCGCAAAGCACGCGCACACCAAACCGCCGCGACCAGCCAACGAGCTCGGTCGCATTCCCATCCTCGAATACCACGTAATCGGGGATTTGGACGCCCGGTGGACGGTGGAGCGCACCCATTTCAAGCGTCAGCTCGAGCTTCTCTATGAGAGGGGCTATCGCCCGATAACGGTTGCCGAGTTGGTCGATCGGAAGATTGCCTTACCGGCGGGTATGTCGCCCGTTGTCTTCACGTTCGACGATGCCTCGCCCTCGCAGTTCCGCTATGTCGACCACAACGGAACGCTCGAGGTCGATCCAAACAGCGCGATCGGCATCTGGCTGGAGTTTCATCGCACGCATCCCGACTGGGCCAACAAAGCGACGTTCTGCATGCTGCCCGGCGCGGCTGCTGGACACGCGTTTTTCGGTGAGCGCGGTATCGAAGGCCAGGAAACCGCCTGGCGCCATCGCAAAGTCCGCTTTCTTGCCGACCAAGGGTTCGAGTTGTGCGACCATACGCTGTGGCACGCCAACCTGTCGAAATATTCGGACGAGGTTGTTCAGGAGCAAATCGCGCGTGGCGCGCTCGCCATCGACTCCGCCGTGCCAGGCTACAAGGTCCGCACGTTTGCACTCCCCTTGGGGATTTGGCCGAAAAATCAGGAGCTTGCACACGCAGGATCATGGCGCGATCCGCACACGGGGCGAGTAGTCGCATACCGTTTCGATGCGATACTCGAAGTCACCGGCGGTCCGGCTCGCAGCCCGTTCGACCCAAAGTTCGACCCGCTTCGCTTGCCGCGCATCGAGGTGTTCGGCGATGCACTGGAGCGGTTGCTCGACCAGCTCGATCGAAGCGGCAACCGCTACGTCGCGGCCGGTCCATCGAGCGACGCAGCGCCGGCAGCGGGCGCGGCGCGATCCCGCGCTGGCCGGCACCAATAGATGATTGGATCGTCTCTATAGAAGAGCCGAGAGCGCACCGTTCGGGGAATGGTGCGCTGTCGTTTTTTTATACAGTGTCACAAAAGCTGCGCGATTTTCGTTTGTCCGCATCTGGTCTTCAGAAATTTGTCCTAAAATGACCCCTGCTTGTCCTAAAACTGTGCTTGCCTCAGCCGATACTCGGAAGCAAGTTGGGCGTGGACTTGGCAGAACGACCGAGGACCGTGGAGGAGTTTGAATGGGCAGCTCACAGGTGAAGCTCCCTCATTACGCATTCTTCGAAGCGCTGGCGCGCTGCGATAACGAGACGTGCGCGGAATGGCGCACGGCGAGCGCCGGGCTTTTGACATTGCGTTTGTTCGACGACTGGGTGATGGAAGGCGGGAGTGCGGTGTCGTTGGACTCGTGGGGTCTGCGATGCGTGCGCGAGTCGATCTCGGCGATCGACTCGGGGAGCAGTGTGCGGGCATTGCTGACGAGTCTCGTCGACTCGATGCAGCTGGCTCGTCACGCCCGTGTGGCTGTCGTTGCGCCACGCCTCATGGCCTACGCGCGTGCGTTGCAGTTCGACGCCAAGTGGACCTTGGCGGCTGACGTCTATCGCACGGTGCTCCAGAATGCGGAGCCTGCGGCTGACACGGACGTGGTGATCGCGGCGAACATGCAGTTGGGCGCGTGCATGCGCGTGCTCGCGCAGTGGAGCGAAGCGCGCGGCGCGTACGCAGCCGCGGCCGAGGTCGCAGCGTT
>JANWIK010000104.1 GCA_025449955.1 Gemmatimonadaceae bacterium | reverse complement strand
TACAGCTTCACCACCTCGGCGCCGCTCACGGCCGGACACCGCGTGATCCGCGTGACCAACGCGGGACCCCAGCCGCACGAGATCGTCCTCGTCCACCTCGAGCCCGGCAAGACGGCCAAGGATTTCGCGCAATGGGCCGGAACGATGAAAGGGCCGCCGCCCGGTTCGCTCGCCGGAGGCGTCGCCGGGATCGCACCGGGTGACACCGTCTATTTCCCGGCCGATCTCACCCCCGGTTCGTACGCATTCATCTGCTTCGTCCCCGACAGCAAGGACGGAAAGCCGCACGTTGCGCACGGCATGATGCAGGACATCGTGGTCAAGGGAACCTGACCTACCGGCTCCCGTGACGCGCCGTGACCACCGCTTTGATCCCGCCGCGGACGTTGAAGTCGCCCACTACTTCCATGTAAGTGGGTGACGCGCACGCGGCGAGATCATCGAGGATCCGATTCACCGCGCGCTCGTAAAAAATTCCGTCGTTGCGAAAGCTCCAGAGATACAGCTTGAGACTCTTGAGCTCGATGCACTGTTCCGCGGGTACGTACGTGATCCGGATGGTCCCGAAATCCGGTGCTCCGCCTTGTAGCAGCGACAATTCGGCGGCGTCGCTTTCGATCCCGCCTACGGGACAGAGCGACGTGAATTCCGGGCACTCGAGATGAATCTCGTAGTCGCGGCCGGGATGTGGATTGGGAAATGTCTCGAGGAGATCGGGGCGCGGCATGTTCAAGAATAGACCGCCGCTCCCCCAGGAGCAACGCGCGTGGCCCGCGTGCTCAGTCGTTCCGCAAACGCTTCGACATTTCCTCGAGCAGCCGCCGTTCATCGTGCGTCAAGCTGCTGATGCCGCGCTCCGAAATCTTGTCGAGCACCAGATCCAGCTCCTCGGTTTTCTTCTTGCCTACTTTGCTCGCGAGCGACGGACCCAAGCTCTCGCGCTTGGCCATGAGCGCGTTGCTGCGCGCGACGATTTCATCCACTTCGTTAGTCCGCTCGCGCGAGCGCGGTTGGGCACGCGGAATGGCGCGCGGCGTCTCGTCGGTGATGTCCGGCACCTGCGACATGCGCTGACGGAGCCGGTCGATTCCGCTTCCGCCGCCCGCGGCACCGTTGTGCGCCGCCGCCACGCGCAGATAGAGATACCCGACGAACAGTCCGCCTAAATGCGCCATGTACGCGACGCCGGTGTCGCCGCCGTTGAGCGACACCATGCCTTGCACGACCGTGATGCCCACCAACAGCACGACGTACCAGCGCACCTTGATCGCGATGAACACGAACGGGAAGAGCGTCACTTCCTCATCCGGCCACCGCATCGCGTACGCGAGCATCACGCCGAAGATCGCCGCCGACGCGCCCAGCAGATACTGCCCGTCGCGCGCGATCATGAGGTGGAACAGCCATCCGCCTAACCCGCACAGCACGTAGAAGAACGTGAAGCTGCGCGCGTTCCACGCGCGCTCCACGCGCGGCCCGAACATCCAGAGCATCCACATGTTCAGCAGCAGGTGCCAGAGACCTGCGTGCACGAACATGTACGTCACGATCGTCCAGGGACGCGTCGTGAGGTCGCGCACCTCGAATGCGAGCGCGCGCTGCACGTCGGCCGGCCCCACCAGCGTCAGCTGTACGAAGAAGACCGCGACATTGAGCGCGATCAACCACTGGACGGCCGGGGTCAGGCGCGGAGCTTCTTGTTCGTCGACGCTCGTGAAGGACATGCGGACCTGCGTACGTGACGGCCTAGTCGTTATAACACGATCGAATGGGGGCGGTTCCTCTCACCAACCCCTGCGAACCGCTGCCATGCGCTAACGACCGCCAACCGGGCCCGGAATCCGCAGCCAAAACGCGAGGTCGTTGTGGATGGCCATTCCCCGCTCCACCAGCGAAGCATATCGCCGGTCCACTCCCGTGCGCTCCGCCCCAACCACAGGATGGACAACAATCTTCGTGCCGGGGGCAACCTGGTGCGTTTGCTCGATGAACCAGAGCATCTGCCCGTCCGTCGTCCCCTCATGTGGCGCCAATACGGCAGCATGCTCGCGACCGGCAGCCGAGGCCGCAGCAAGCGATGCCAGCGCACGATCGAGACTCGACGTCGTGTTCACAAACTCGACCGTCACCTGCACCATGGCGACATGAGGGGCCACCTTCGTCACCGCTTCCGGTCGCTCACCATCGCAATCGACCATGATCGGAATCGGCGACTGCCACCTCGACAATGCATCGACGATCAATTCCTCACTCGCCAACGGATCGCGCCCGCTTAGAGAGATCGAATGCAACGGCGATTGGCCGACGACACGCTGAACGTGACGCGCCAACATCTCCGGCGTGTAGAGCACAGCTGTCTCTGCTTCGGCGGCGAACCGCACGAAAAGTTGGCGCCGACCCATCCATGCGCCCTGGCTCTGTATGCCGGGCGAAATGCCTGCGATCGCCGCTGCCGGTCCCGTCGTCCGCGCCGTCACGTGTCGTGCCTCCCCCCAAGCTCCAACGATGGTTTCGCCATCGCGAGTTCCACGATGCGCTCGCAGAGCGCACCGAAATCCATCCCCTTCGCCGCCGCCGCTTGCGGCAGCAAGCTCAATGGCGTCATACCCGGCAGCGTGTTCGCCTCGAGGCAGAAAAACTCGCCGCGCTCCGTCATACGGAAGTCAATGCGCGCGTAGCCGTCAAGCTTCAGCGCGCGAAACGCGGCTAGCGCCAATCGCTGAATTTCCGCGGTCTCGGTAGCCGAAAGCTTGGCAGGGAACTCTTCGCGCGCCATGCCCGGCGTGTACTTGCACTCATAGTCGTAAATCTCGTGGCGCGGGAAAATCTCGCCCACCGGAAGCGCCTGATCGCCGAGGACGCTCACCGTGAGCTCCCGCCCCGGAATGAATCGCTCGATCATCACCTCGTCGTCGTAGCGCATCGCGTCGGCCACCGCGGATGCCAGCTGGTCCCCGGCCCTCACGATCGAAAGTCCAACCGTCGATCCCTGCTTGGATGGTTTCACGATCACCGGCCACCCTATCTCTCGTTCGACACGAGCCGCATCCGGAGCGGCCTCGCCGCATTGGCTAACGAGAAACCAATCTGCTGTGGGTACGCCGGCGGCCCGGAACAACACCTTCGACAAGTCCTTGTCCATCGCCAGCGCGCTGGCCAGATGACCGCTGCCCGTGTACCGCACACCGACCATATCGAGCAGGGCCTGTACGGTTCCGTCTTCGCCGAACCCGCCGTGCAACGCCAAGAACACCACGTCCGCCTTGCGCACGGCCGGCAGCGTGCCGAGCGATGGCGACAGCGACGTGCGGGTCATGTGCTCGAGCGAGGCCAATGACGGCGGCGCGGGCTTCATGACCCCCGCGTTTTCCATGGCGCGTTCTTCGTTTTCGTCGATCACTCCCCGCGCCGGATCGAGCGACGTGACGTCGTGTCCTGTTTCCCGGAGTGCTTTCGCAATGCGCAGTCCCGAAGCCAGCGACACGTCGCGCTCTGCCGACGTTCCCCCCAACAGCACCGTGATCCTCATGGGGGAAGGATGGACGCGCTCAGATGGTGCGGCAAGGTAGACCGCGCGGCTACATTGATGCCATGTACGCCTTGAGCGCCACAGCTCGCCGACTCGACCGTCGCGCGACGCTTCCGGTGTCGCGCCGCGTTCTCGCGGGCGCGTTGCTTGCGACACTCGCAGCAGCCTCCACGGCCTGCATCGATCGCGACACGGCGCAAAAAGCCATCGAGAGTGTGCAGGAAGCCGCAGGTGTCAAACCCGACAGCATGCCGGTCATGCTCAACGATTCCTCGCCGTTCCAGTACCCCGAATCGCTGTACAAGAAGCGCATCCAGGCTAACGTGACGCTTCGGATCCGGATCGACAGCACGGGAGTCGTCACGCCGGACTCGACGATGGTCGAGGAATCGTCGGGATACCCGGCGCTCGACTCCGCCGCCGTGCACGGCGCACAATCGTTGCGATTCAGACCGGCCAAGCTGCATGGCCAGCCCATGAGCATCTCGATTCTGCTACCGGTCTTTTTCCGGCGTCCCGGCGAGCCGCCGCTCCCCGGCGATACCGTGCTGCACGATACCGCACATTCCGCCCACCATCGCACGCCATGACCACCTCCTCCGTGTCGAGCAAAACGTCGCCTCCTTCCTTCCCGTCCGTCGCGAGCCAGCGCAACCGGATGCCGTACGACGACGTCCTCCAAACCATTGGGTGGACGCCGCTCATTCGGCTGAATCGCGTGACGCAGGGAATAGCGACGCCGGTCTACGGGAAGGCGGACTTTTTCAACCCGGGCGGAAGCGTGAAGGACCGGATCGGCCTGCCGATCATCGAGCAAGCCGAGCGAGAGGGAAAGCTCAAACCGGGCGGAACGATCGTCGAGGGCACGAGCGGCAACACCGGTATCGGGCTGGCGATCGCGGCGGCGCTCAAGGGCTATCAATGCATCTTCACGATGCCCGACAAGATGTCGCAGGAAAAAGTCCGGCTGCTCAAGGCGTTCGGCGCCGAGGTCATCGTGACGCCCACGGCGGTCGCGCACGATCATCCCGACAACTACGTGATGATGGCCAAGCGCATTGCGTCCGAGCTGCCTAACGCAATCCTGGCCAACCAGTTCTACAACGAGGCCAACCCGCAGGCGCACTACGACACCACCGGCCCCGAATTGTGGGAGCAGACGGCGGGCCGCATCACGCATTTCGTCGCCTCGGCCGGCACGGGCGGCACCATCACCGGCGTGGGCCGCTACCTCAAGGAAAAGAATCCGGCCATTCGCATTGTCGCCGGCGATCCGACGGGCTCCATTCTCGCCGAGTATTGGCGGAGCAACGGGAAGAACCACATCGAGGGCACACCGTACAAGGTGGAGGGCGTGGGCCAGGACAAATTGCCGAGCACGTTGGACATGAGCATCATCGACGACTATCGCACCGTGAGCGATCGCGACGCGTTCGCCATGGCCCGCCGCCTAACGCGCGAGGAAGGTCTGTTCGTGGGCGGCTCGGCGGGACTCATTGCGCACGTCGCGCTGCAGGTCGCGCGCGAGGTGAACGATCCGCACGCGCTCGTCGTGACGTTCCTCTGCGACACCGGCGAGCGATACCTGTCCAAGCTCTACAACGATGACTGGATGCGCGAAAACCAGCTGCTCGCGCCCGATCGCGTCCGGATCATCGATCTCCTCGGCGCCAAGCCCGATCATGCGCCGCCGGTCGTGTCGGTGGCCACGGGTGCCACCGTGAGGCAGGCGCTGCGACTCATGAATCTGCACGACGTGTCGCAATTGCCGGTGCTCGACGGACCCAATTGCGTCGGCTCGGTCAGCGAAGGCGTGGTGTCGGCCAAAGCGCTCGAGAACACGAAGCTGCTCGACGCCACGGTGAGCGACGTGATGGACGCGCCATTTCCGTTAGTCGAATCGGGACAGTCGCTCGACAGCGTCGTCAAGCTGCTCACCAAGACGAACCCTGCGGTGCTCGTCCGCTCGCAGGATCGCATCGCGGGCATCGTCACGCGCTCGGACGTCCTGCAGTTCCTCATGGCGCGATGACCACGCGCCGCGGCCGGCGAGGGCGGGGAGGGGGGAGGGCGCGCAGGGTGGAGCTCGCGGACCGGAAGCAGCGCATACTCACGCACGGCACACCATCGGTCACACAAGGCATCGCCGATGCCATCGTGACCAAAGCCGAAAACATATTCTTCCTCACCGACCCATCCGGCTGCGTGCCCATCGCGCCCGGTCACGGCCTCGGCCTCTACTACCACGACTGCCGCTACCTGCGCGGGTACGAGCTTCTGTTAGGCAGCGAGCAGCCCACGGTGCTCGCCGCCGCCACCGACGCCGTCGGCCGGGCGTCGCTCCTCGAGCTCGCGAATCCGGACCTCCGCCTCGCGCGCGGCCGGCTGCTGCCGCGCGAAACGGTCGGCATTCGATGGACACGCACGCTCCACGGCGACCCGCCCCGACTCGAGGACGCGCTCGAGCTGCGCAACCTGGGCCTCGAGGCCGCGACGGTGCCGGTGACCCTCATGTTCGACGCGCAGTTCGAGGACCTGTTCGCCGTCCGCGGGTTGTTCGACCAGACGTTAGGCAGGAGGCACGCACCGGTCTGGCGGGGCCGGTCGCTCCGCCTCTCGTACGACGGACGCGATCACTGCCGGCGCACGCTCGCGATCACCTTTTCGCGGACGCCGAGCCGGCACAGTGGCCAAACCGCGCACTTCGCGATCCACCTTCCGCCGCGCCGGGCCGTTACGTTAGGCGTAACGATGCGGATCGACGAGCGTGCCACGCGCGGCGCCGGCCATGCGGGACGTGCACGGAGCACGCATCGCGTGGCGCGGCTCCGCGCGCTGGCGCAGGAACCGCGCACGACCGTCGCCTCCGACAACCCGTTGCTCGACTCGATTCTCGAGCGCTCGTTCGCCGATCTGCGGCTCTTGCGGAGCAGCATCAACGGCGAGGAGTACTACGCGGCGGGCGTGCCGTGGTTTGCCACGCTGTTCGGGCGCGACGCCGCGATCACCGCGATCCAGATGCTGGCCTACGAGCCGCGCGTCGCCGAGCAGACGGCTCGCCTCCTCGCGTTCTACCAGGCGCGCGACACCAACGACTGGCGCGACGAGCAGCCCGGCAAGATCCTGCACTCGATCCGCGTCGGCGAGATGGCCCGGTTAGGCATCATCCCGCACACGCCGTACTACGGATCCGTGGACGCGACGCCGCTCTTTCTCATTCTCATCGCGCGGCACGCGGCCTGGACCGGCGATCTCCGGCTGTTCAACGAGCTTCGCACCGAGATCGAGCTCGCCCTCACCTGGATGTCCGACGGCGCGGACTCGAACGGCGACGGCTACATCGACTACGTGAGCACCTCCGCCCACGGGCTGATCAACCAGGGCTGGAAAGATTCCGGCGACGCGATCGTCACCGCCAACGGCCAACTCGCGACGCCGCCGATCGCGTTGTCGGAAGTGCAGGGATACGCGTACCTCGCGCGCGCCTTGATCGCCGATCTCTACGGCCGCGCGGGCGACACCACGCGCGCGGCCACGCTGCGCGCCGAGGCGGATGCCTTACGGGCGCGGTTCGAGCGCGACTTCTGGATTCCGTCGTTAGGCTGCTACGCGCTGGCGCTCGAGCGTGAAGACCGGCCGCTCGCCGTCGTGACGTCCAACGCCGGCCAGGTGCTGTGGTCGCACATCGCGAAGCCGTCGCGGGCGCGTCGCGTCGCCAAGCGCTTGATGGCACCCGACATGTTCTCCGGGTGGGGCATCCGGACGCTCTCGACAGAAGCGCGCCGCTTCAATCCCGTGGGCTATCACCTGGGCACCGTGTGGCCGCACGACAACGCCCTCATCGCGGCCGGCTTCCGCCACTACGGCCTCGACGCGGCCGCGCGTCGCGTCTTCGCCGGCCTGCTGCGCACGGCCGCGTACTTTCGCTCGTACCGCTTGCCCGAAGTCTTTGCCGGATTCTCGACCAGCGAGTTCCAGTCGCCGGTGCGCTATCCGGTCGCCTGCCACCCGCAAGCCTGGGCCGCCGCCAGCGTGCCGTACCTCCTGAGCGCTCTGTTAGGCCTCGAGCCCGACGGCTTCGCCCGGCACCTGCGCGTGGTGCGACCCACGCTGCCCGACGGCGTGAACCGGCTCGACGTGCGCGACGTGCCGGTGGGCCGCGCGCGGATCTCGATGCGGTTCACGCGCGGCACGAAGCACCGGGTGGACGTGGATCTGCTGTCCACCACCGGCACCGTGGAGCTGGTCGTGGAAGAGCGCGCGTGAGCGCGTCGCGGTGGCGTTAGGCGTTGGTCCGGCGCGCCGCGTCCACCAGCGCCGCGAGCTGCTCCAGCGCCTGCCGCGGCGTCACGCCGTCGGGGTCGATCGCCCGCAGCATCGCCACCACCGGATGCGGCACGTCGGCGAACAACGGCAGCTGCTCCGGTGCCGCCCCGCGCGCCGGCGCCACGAGGTGGCCACCCTCCAACCGGCGCAACACCTCGCGCGCCCGCGCCAGCACCGGCGCCGGCAGTCCCGCCAATCGTCCGACCTCAATGCCGTACGACCGGTCGGCGCCCCCCTCGGCGAGCGTGTGGAGAAACAACACCTGATCGCCGACCTCGCGCACCAACACGTTATAGTTACGAACTGCTACTAATTCGTCGGCCAGCTGCGTGAGCTCGTGATAGTGCGTGGCGAACACCGTCTTGCACCCGACGCGCTCGTGCAGGTGTTCGCTCACCGCCCAGGCGATCGATACACCGTCGTACGTCGACGTGCCGCGTCCGATCTCGTCCAACAACACCAAACTCCGCCGCGTAGCCGTGTGCAGGATCGCGCTCGTCTCCGCCATCTCGACCATGAACGTCGACTGCCCGCGCACCAGGTTGTCGCTCGCACCCACGCGCGTGAAGACGCGATCCGCGATCCCCACGCGCGCGCGCGTGGCCGGCACGAAGCTTCCCATCTGCGCCATCAGCACGATCAGCCCGATCTGCCGCAGAATCGTCGATTTGCCGGCCATGTTAGGCCCGGTCAGAATGATCACACGCGCGCCCTCGTCCAACGACAGATCGTTGGGGATGAATTTGTCGCGTGGCATCATCCGCTCGACCACCGGATGGCGGCCGGCGACGATCTCGAGTCCGAAATCGTCGGACATCGCCGGACGCACGTAGCCTTC
>JANWIK010000103.1 GCA_025449955.1 Gemmatimonadaceae bacterium | reverse complement strand
TGCCGACGAACCTTTATAGTCTATTTGTCGGGGCGGCAGGCAAGGCGACCACGCTTCGCGTTAGTCACACGCCGTCGGCCACCGGATCGTGGCTGGTGACCGTCGAGCCGATTCCCGACGACGAGCAGCTGCGAACGCAAACGTGGGTGGATGACAACCGCCGCCTGGTCGACAAACTGTCCGGCGGCAAACTCGCCTATGTGTGGTTGCCGAATACGTCCGTCGCCGGATTCACCGCGTTCAACCGCTACTACTTTGCGCAGCAGGACAAGCAGGGCGTCGTGGTCGACGAGCGATACAACCAAGGCGGTTCGGTTGCCGACTACATCGTCGATCAGATGTCGCGGCAGCTCATGGGATATTTCGCCGAACGTGCGGGAGCGCCGGTGACGATGCCGATGGTCGGCATCATGGGACCCAAGGTGATGATCATCAACGAATCCGCCGGATCGGGCGGCGACGCGCTGCCCTATTACTTCCGCGTCGCGAAGCTCGGCCCGCTCGTGGGCACGCGCACGTGGGGTGGTCTCGTGGGCACGCTCGGCGTGCCGGCGCCGATCGACAACGGCGGGATCACCGCGCCCGACCTGGCGTTCTACGATGTGAACGGCAAGTGGGCCGTAGAGAACGAAGGCATCACGCCGGACATCGAAGTCCAGAATACGCCCGCCGAGGTGATCAAAGGACACGACCCGCAGCTCGAACGGGCGGTAACCGAAGCCCTGAAACTCCTGCAGGAGCATCCGGTGCCTAACGTGCCGAGGCCGGCGCCGATCGATCGCACCGTCACGGGCGTCGTGAGCAGCCGGACGGGTGGCAACCAATGAGGCGGATGCGCTGGATTGGTCGTCTGCTCGGCGCGCTGGTGTGCGCGGCGTCGCCGAGCATCGCCGGTGCGCAGCAAAAACCGGATTGGGCCGCGTTCGACAAGTACGTGGCCAAGGCCGCGCACGATTGGCAGGTGCCGGGCATGGCGATCGCGATCGTGAAAGACGACTCGCTCGTGTTCGCGAAAGGCTACGGTGTGATCGAGTTAGGCAAGCCGGGCGCGGTGGACGAGCACACGCGATTCGCGATCGGGTCCACCACGAAGGCGATGACGTCCGCCGCGTTGGCCATGCTGGTGGACGAGGGCAAACTGCGCTGGGACGAGCGCGTCATCGACATTCTGCCCGAGCTCCAACTGTACGACTCGTACGCGACGCACGAGCTCACCGTGCGCGACCTGCTCACGCATCGCACCGGACTGCCCGATACCGATCTGCTCTGGATCATTCCGCAGAACGCTCTCAGCATGGAGGAGATGATTCACCGTCTGCGATACGTGAAGCCGGAATCATCCTTCCGGTCGAACTGGGACTACCAGAACGTGGTCTACGCGATTGGCGGTCTCATTGTCGAGAAGGTATCGGGGATGCCGTGGCAGCGCTTCGTCGAGACCCGGCTCTGGCAACCGATCGGCATGCACGAATCGCTTCCGCTGGTGTCGGAGCTCGCCGGGCAGGCTAACGTAGCCGTGCCGCATGCGCTCGTGAACGACACCGTTCGCCGGGTTCCGGTTCGAAGCACGGATGCGATCGCGCCGGCGGGCTCGGTGTGGTCGAGTGTCTTCGACATGTCGAAGTGGATGCGGTTCGTGTTGGACAGCGGCCGCGTCGGCACGCAGCAACTCATCAAGCCGTCCACGTTCGCCGAGCTGCTCACGCCACAAATTCGCGCGCCAATGGAAGAGTATCCGGCGCTGGAGCTCGCCCGTCCGCATTTCTTCAGCTACGCACTGGGCTGGTTCGTGCAGGACTACGACGGCGAAACCGTCTGGATGCACACCGGCAGCATCGACGGCATGTGCGCGCTCATCGGCCTCGAGCCGGGCAAGAAACTCGGCGTCTACGTGCTCGAGAACCTCGATCACGCCGAGCTCCGTCACGCGCTCATGTACGAGGTATTCGACATGTACGCCCGTTCGGCCAAGCATCCGCCCCGGGACTGGAGCGCGGACCTCAAGGCCCTGTTCGCGGCGCAGCGCCAGTCCCGGCTCTCTCGGAGGCAGACGGCGACGTCGACCGCCCAGTCGGTGCCGGCGACGCTGCCGCTCGATCGTTACGCCGGCAGCTACACGGATTCCACGTACGGCACCGTCACCGTGACGATGTCTAACGGTGCGCTGCGGGCGAAGTACGGCAACTTCGACATTGGCGAGTTGACGCACGCGACGTTCGATCGCTTCCGCAGCGTCGCGCGCGATTCCCTCGAAGGTGAAACCGTGTTGACGTTCGTGCCCGACGGCGATGGACACGTTCGCGCCGTGCAGATCTTCGGCACGTCGTTTCCTCGAGACAACGCAGGGAGCGGCCAATGATGACGCTTGGAAGCCTAACCGGCAGCCGCGCACTCGGCGCGCTGCTGTGCCTTGTTGTCGCCTCGCAGGCGGGCGCGCAGGCGGCGCCTGAACCGTCCTTCGACAAGACGGAAGTGATGGTGCCGACGCGCGACGGGGTGAAGCTGCACACGCTCATTTTCACGCCGCGCAACGCGATGGTCGATTTGCCGATCCTGATGTCGCGTACGCCATATGGCATCGACGGCATGGGCGAGGCGCTCTCCAGTCCGTCGCTCAAGTACCTGGTGCAGGATGGCTACATCTTCGTGTTCCAGGACATTCGCGGGCGATTCGAATCGGAAGGGCAGTTCGTGATGCTGCGGCCCGTGCGCAACAAGAAGGATCCGAAGGCGGTCGACGAGAGCACCGACACGTACGACACGATCGACTGGCTGCTCAAGCACGTGCCGCACAACAACGGCCGCGTGGGCATGTTAGGCACGTCGTATCCGGGATGGCTCACGGTGATGGCGATGCTCGATCCGCATCCGGCGCTCAAGGCCGTGTCGCCTCGGGCGTCGCCGGCCGACATGTTCATCGGCGACGATTTCCATCACAACGGCGCGTTCCGGCTGAGCTACGGCTTCGAGTACGCGACGATGATGGAGACGACGAAGCAGATCCAGGCGTTCGCGTTCAACGACTCGGACACGTACGACTGGTATCTCAAGCTCGGGTCGCTCGCGCACGTGAACCAGCAGTATCTGCACGACAAGATTCCGACGTGGGATAACTTCGCCGAGCATCCGAGCTACGACGCGTTCTGGCAGAAGCAGGCGGTCGGGCCGTACCTCGATCGCGTGACCGTCCCGACGTTGAATGTCGCCGGTTGGTGGGACCAGGAAGATTTTTACGGCCCCATCACGATCTACGAGGCGCTCGAGAAGCACGACACCAAGAATCTCAACTATCTGGTGGTCGGTCCGTGGAATCATGGCGGCTGGAATGCGCCGAGCGGGGAGAAGTTAGGCGAGATCGACTTCGGCACCCCGGCGTCCGAGGACTTCCGGAAGAACATCGAGGCGCCGTGGTTCGCCTACTGGCTCAAAGGAAAGGGCACGTTCAAGGCTCCGGAAGCCACGACGTTCGAGGCGGGGGCGAACGTGTGGAAGACGTACGACAGCTGGCCGCCCAAGACCGGTGTCGCGCAGCGCAAGCTGTACACGCGCGCCGATCACGAGCTGTCGCTCGATGCGCCCACCGACAATGCGGCGACGGCGCTCGACTCGTACGTCTCCGATCCGAAGAATCCGGTGCCGTATCGCAAGCGGCCGATTCTCCCGACGTACGGAAAGGGCTCGACGTGGACCCGGTGGCTGGTGGACGATCAGCGTTTTCTCGAGGGACGGCCGGACGTCATCTCGTGGGAGACCGCGCCGCTCACGCAGGACGTGACGATCGCCGGCGCGATTGCCGCGCATCTGTTCGCATCGACCACGGGCTCGGACGCCGACTGGGTCGTCAAGCTGATCGACGTCTATCCGGAACACGGTGAGAGCGACACGACGCTCGACGGCTATCAGCTCATGGTGGCGAACGACGTCTTTCGCGGTCGCTTTCGCACCGGCTTCGAACACCCGCACGCGATCGTGCCTAACCATGTCGACGAGTACGTCGTGGACCTGCACACGCAGGACTACCGGTTCCTGAAGGGCCACCGGATCATGGTCGAGGTGCAGAGCAGTTGGTTCCCGCTGATCGACCGCAACCCGCAGCGGTACGTTCCGAACATCTTCGCCGCGGCGGATTCGGATTTCATCGCGGCGACGGAAAGCATTCACCGCTCCGCGGGCGCGGCCACGTACATCGATCTGCCGATCGCCGGCAGCGCGGCGGGCATCCCTCCGGCCGCGCACTAGCGTGGAAGCACGCCGGAGCGTGCCCGTCGAGGTGCGTGCTGCCGCGCCGATCGACGTGCGTGCGCTGCGCACGCATGACGATTTCGTCCGGTGCGTCGAGCTCCAGCACGACGTGTGGGGCCCGTCGTTCACCGAGCGTGTGTCGGTGGGCATTCTGAAGGTGGTCCAACGCATCGGCGGCATTGCGGCCGGCGCGTTCGAGGCGGACGGGCGCCTGGTAGGCTTCGTGTTCGGCCTAACCGGCGTCGAAGACGGGCGGATCGTGCACTGGTCCGACATGCTCGCCGTGCGCGAGCACTTGCGCGACCACGGTATCGGCCGCCGCCTCAAGGAATTCCAGCGCGACACCGTGCGCCAGGTCGGCGTGTCTCGCATTTACTGGACGTTCGACCCGCTCGTATCGCGGAATGCGCACTTCAATCTGAATCGGCTCGGCGCGCGTGTCGTTGAATACGTGCCGGACATGTACGGCGCCGATACGAACAGCGCGCTGCACCGGGGCGTGGGCACGGACCGGTTCATTGTCGCCTGGGACATCGACGGCCCGCATGGCATTGTGGCGGAGGATTCGGCGCACGAGTCGCTGCCACTCTCCGATCGACCGATTCTCAACCCGGTCGGCGACGACGGGCTGCCATCACTTGCCGAGGTCCCGGGCGGAATGCGCCCCACGGTGGTGCGCATCGCTGTGCCGGAGGCGATCGAGGCGGTGCAGTCGGAGTCGGTGGAGCACGCGGCTCGCTGGCGCGCCAGCACGCGTCGCGCGTTTCTGTGGGCGATCGAGGCGGGGTATCGGGTGGTGGCGTTCGCGCGCGACGACGGGGCGCGATATGGATATTATGCGTGTGTGCGCGACCCGCAGGCGTTAGGCGAAGGACGCGCGCGCTAGTAGACGCGGTTCACCAGGGGCGGCGCGTGCACGCGCCCTGCTGTCTCGGGCGCTTGTCCTGCATGCATGATGCGCATACTTTGCAGACGGTAATGCGCATCCATCTGGGAGCACGCTCGTGGGTCAATCGCGAAAGCACACTCGCCGCAAGGCTCGCAAGTCGGCGCGAGGCTCGACACGCTCGCGGCGCCGCGCGCGCAATCTGTCGCTTACCGCGGAGGCCATCGAGCGCGGCGAGTCGTACAGCGCGGCGCGCGGGACAACGCTGTCAGCGGTCGTCGAGGAGTTCTTGCGCCTGCTTCCTGTGCCTGCGGCGGCGCCTGTCGACACCCTTGACCCACAGGAGCGCCACCGGCGGGAAATCGAAGAGGTACGAGCGCGGACCACGTCGCCGACTGTCCGTGCCTTTCTCGGGTTGCTGGCGGACAGCGATCTCGGTGATGCCGACCCGCGCGAACTCTACCGCGAGCATCTGTGGCAAAAGTACGGAAAGCACTGACGGTCGCCTCGCGGCGACCACCTCGTGTTCGCGAGGAGCGCGTCGCGCCCGTCTCGGTGCTCATCGACGCCAATGTGGTCTTCGATCTGTTTCTGAGCCGCGCTCCATGGTACGCCGAAGCGGTCACGCTCGTCGAGGCCATCGATGCCGGACGCCTCTCGGCATGCATCGCGGCGCACACGGTGACCACGTTGTGGTACGTGTGCCGGAAGGCCTTTGGGTCTGAGAGGGCACGCGCAGTGGTCGCGCACGCGCTGTCAGCATTCAGCGTCGCGACGCTCGACGCCGACGATCTCCGTCGGGCGATTACCTTGCCCTTCGATGACTTCGAGCATGCCTGTCAAATGCTCGCGGCCGAGCGCGCCGGCGCCTCCGCGATCGTGACGCGTGACGCGCGGCACTTCAGGGATAGCCCAATCCCCATCGTTTCGCCGGCGCATCTTATCGCCCAGCTCAATTCCTAGACATTGGGAGGCAGAACGCTGAAGCGGACCCAACCATTCGGGTTGCGTTCGCTTCAGCGTTCTGCCTAACGTGACCGCCGGATCAGCTCTTGGCGGTCTCCAATCCTTTCACTACACCTGCCAGCCACTGCACGCGCTTCGTATCGCTCGCGCCCTGTTCATCATGCGCCAACTCGCCCGCCAGCTTCTTGAGCGCTGCCGTCCGCTTGGCGCCGCTCGCCGACTTCGCCGACTCGAGCTCGCTCTCGATCGCCGTGAGACGGTCAGCGGGGAGTCCGTTGTCGCGCTTCAACTGATCGACGTAGGAGAGCGCGACCGGGAATGCCGCGGGCCACACGATCTTCGGTTGGTCCTGCGGATTCAAGATGTCGAAATGCACCAGCTTCGCGGCGTCGATCTCGTTCTGCGTGAGATCGGCGGTCGGCGTCAGCTTGAACACGTCCAACCCGCGCGCGATCTCGGAGCCGTAGATGTAGCCGTTGTAGTAGTACCCGCACCAGAAGCCGCCTAACACAAGCTTGGTGGAGTCGATCGGCCCGCGGTCGAAGTACGCGATCTCCTTGGGATGCGCGGGATCGGTGAAGTCGAACACCGACACGCCGCCCTGATACCAGCCCTGCACCATGATGTCGCGGCCGGGGACGGGCACGAGGTTGCCGTTGTGCGCCACGCAGTTCTCATCTTCGGTCTGCGCCGCCGGCATCTTGAAGTAGCCGGTATGCGTGAGCGTGTTGTCGGTCAGCGTGAAGATCGCGTCGGCGCCCCAATCGATCGGATCGGTCGCGCGACACTTGGGCTGCGTGCCGCCGCCCCATTCGTCGGTGAACAACAATTTCGACGCATCGTTGGTGAACGTGGCCGAGTGCCAGAAGGAGAAGTTGGAATCGGCCACGGCCTGCAAGCGCACCGGGTGCGTCGGATCCTTGATGTTGAGCAGCAATCCGTAACCCGAGCACGCGCCGGCGGCGAAGCCGGCCGACGGATACACGGTGATGTCGTGGCACTGCGACGGGCCGCCGCGCGCGCCGCCGCCGGGCAGCCGCAGGTTGAGTCCCATCGCCTTGAGGGAGTCGGAGGCGGCTTTGGTCTTCACCGTATCGTTGCGGTTGTTCAGCACCTCCGCCACGAGGCGTGCGGCGTTGTCGGAGTCGGCCGCGGTCGCGGTCGCCGGCAGGCCTAACCGGCCCAGGAACCGCTTGGCCGCCTTGACCGCCGCGCCGTTCGCCGTGTCGGCCACCGCGACGCCATGCGTCGGCGGCGCCGTGAGATCGTTGAAGATGCGCGGCGAGCTCACGATCTTCGCCTGCTCGGGGTGTGCTAACGGAACGCGAATCACCTCGATACGGAACAGCGCGGTGTTGGGATCGGTGATGTCGCCGCCCTCACAGCCCGGCATCTCGGTCGTCGAGCGCACCCGCGCCAACCCCGACACGTACACGTAGATCACGCTCTTGTCGTTCGGGTCCTGGACGAGCGTGTGCGTGTGCGAGCCGCGGCACGTCTGCACGTCGGCCACCTGCTTGGGGGCCTTCGGATTCGTGATGTCGAAGATGCGGACGCCGATCATCCGCTCCTTGCTCACGCTGTCCTGAATCCCTTGCGTGCCGCAGTCCAACCGGCTGCCGGTGTTCTCCGCCGACACGAAGAGCAGGTGTCCGTAGACCGACACGTCGCCCTGTTCGGTGAAGCACACCAGGTGATCGGCGAGCACGGGCTTCATGGGATTGGAGACGTCCCAGATCTGGAAGCCGCTGAAGTTGCCCTGGTAGACGTAGTGGCCGCCGAACGCGAGGTCGGAATTGGCGTACGTTAGGCCGCCGGGATCGTTGGGATGGAAGTCATCCGGCTTGTTGACGTGCGCCACCAATTCCAGGCCT
>JANWIK010000102.1 GCA_025449955.1 Gemmatimonadaceae bacterium | reverse complement strand
TCGCCGAGCGTGACCGACCGGCGCTCGAAGGCGCTGTTCGCGTCCTGCACGTACACGAACGGATTGTTGTCCTCATCGCGCAGCACGGCGGCGATCGGGACGAGCAATCCGGTGTGCTCGTGGTGCGAATGGACGGTGACGCGCACGTACATGTCTTTCTTGAGCAAGCGCGCCGGATTGGCCACGACGACGCGCGCGGCGGTGGCTTTGGTGCTGGAGTCGACCTCGGCGGCGATGTTGTCGACGGTGCCGTGGAACACGGTGGGCGACGCGTTGGACACGATGTCGGCCTGGTCGCCTAACCGAACGTCGGAGAGGTCGGACTCGAACACGTTGGTCATGATCCACATGCGCGACAGGTCGGCCACGGTGAAGCACGGCGTGGTGCCGGCCTGCAGCAGCTGTCCCGGCGTGACCAGCCGTTCGACGACCGTGCCGGCGAGCGGTGCGCGAATCGCGCCCTGGACGTTCGCGACAGGCTGATTGTTTTCCAGCGCCTGGATGGTCGAGTCCTCGACGCCGATCGCGCGCAGTTGCTCGAGCGCGGCGTCGCGATCGGCGACGGCGGACACGGCGTCGGTCTGCGCCTGCTCCATGTCGCGGCGCGCGATCGCGTCGTTCTTGAACAACTGGACGTCGAGATCGGCGATGTGCTGCAGGTTGCGCGCGTTGGCTGCCGCCTTCCGATAGTTGGAGACGGCGGCCGCGTAGTCGGGCGACGAGACGTAGGCCAGCGCTTGGCCGCGTCGGACGACATCGCCTGGCTGCACCAAGATGCGGGTGACCGGTCCCGAGATCGGCGCCAGCACCTGCGTCGACTGATCGCCGTCGAACGCCACCGTGCCCGTGGCGTAGACGAGCGGCTGGTAGTGGGTCGCCTGGACCGTGGTGATCGAGATGCGCTCGCGTTGGGCGGGCGGCAGCACGAGCTCGCCGGGTTTGGCCGCGGGCGCGTTGCCGTAGCCCGGCGCTTGCGCGCCGGACGACGGCGGCGCGTCCTTTGCGCACGCGCCAAGCAGCGCCGAGACGAGCACGATGGCGCCGGCCGTTAGGCAAGCGCGGGGACGGGTGAGCGATCGCAGGTCAGTCATGCGGGACTCCGGATGGAACGCTCGCGAGTGGCGCGCCAACGGCGAGCTCGAGCTGCGCGATGGCATCGTTCACGGCGCCGAGGGCGTCGGTGAATTGGGTCTGGGCATCGAGAAAGTCGCGTTTGGCGTCGAGCACTTCGAGCGCGGACGAGCCGCCCAGGGTGTAGCTGCTCGAGGCGATGGTGTAGGCCTGTTGGGCTTCCGGCACGAGCTCGTCGTGCAGATACTGCGCTTGTTGGAGCGCGGTGGAGGCGCCGGCGTAGGCGACGCGCACCTCTTGATTCACTTGTGCAACCAGGTCGCGGTTGGTGGCCGCGAGCTCGCGCTCGTGATGCTCCGATTCCGAGACTTCACCGCCGGTGTGTTGCCAAAAGAACAGCGGGAAGCCGATGCCGATGCCGGTGTCGTAGGTCGCCGGCGTGCCGGCGATGTTGAGCCGCGTGACGCCAAGGCTGATGTCCGGGAGCCAGAACTCCTTGGCGAGCGTGGTGGCCGCACTCGCGCCGGATCGTTGGGCGGCCAAGCTGCGGATTTCCGGGCGGAGCTCGGCGGCGCGCTTCTCGAGCATCGCGAGCTCCGGCAGCGCCGGCGGAATCTCCAGCGAATCCGCCGGCGCGATGTTCGCGCCTAACAGACGGCCCATGAGCCGGTTGAGCGATGCCCGCGCGTTGGCGACATCGCGTTGTCCCGAGATGATATTGTTCTGCGCCTGCGCGACGTCGACTTTGGCCTTGATGACGTCGAGCTTGGGGCTCGTGCCGCCCTCGAAGCGCGCTTCGGTACGCGTCAGGAAATCCTGCGACAACTGCTTGGCTTGCTGAAAGTCTTCGAGGTGACGCAGGGCGACGAGCAACGAGTCGTACGTCTGCGATGTTTGCGACGCGAGCTGTTGGCGCAGTTGGAGATACGACAGCCGGGCGGTTTGCACGTCGGCGCCGGCGACCTTGCCGCGCAGTCGAATGCGGTCCGGAAACGGAACGGTCAAATTGAGCGCGTAGTCGTGCTCGTTGGCCGAGTTCGGCGTCAAGGCGCCCGACTGTCCGACGATGGTCGCGGACAGGGACGGATCCGGAATGGCGACGGCCTCGGTAACGCGCGCGCGAGCTTGTTCGGTCTGCTCGCGTGCGGCGATCAACGTCGGATTGTGCGCCAGGACCGAGTCGACGGCCTGTTGGCGCGTGAGCACCAGCGTTGGGCCGGTGTCGGTCATGATCGCCGGGAGCTGTTGGCGCGGCTCGCTGCGAATGCGATTCATCTCGTTCGTGATGCGGGCCGAATCGGCGCCGGCACTGTCGGTGCGCGCCGCGGAATCGGCGCGGGTGCGTGGCACGGGCTGCTGTGCACGCAACGCAACGGCCGACACCAAGGTCAGCGCTCCAACGATCTTCCCCACGTGCATGTGCCTACCTCGTCCTGATGTGACCGGATGGCGGCGGGTGCCGATGGAATCCGGATGCGTCGCGAGCAGGGCGCGTCGGCCGACGCGACCGGGCGCCGGCGACTCGATGTTCCCGTTAGGCGAACGCGGCGTCGGCGGCGGCGGCTCCTGGGCCGCGGCACGCCGGCGTCCCGACTAACGGGACGCGACGAGGAGGGTTGGGGGAGCTCGGGGCGCGTGCGGCGCGATGCGCCGCACACCCGGAACGACGGTGCGGAGCGCGACGCGCAGCGTCGCACCGCGATGGGCGTCGCGCGCGGGCTGGTCGACGCGCGACGGTAAGCTGCTGGCGCCGATCTGCAGCGCCACGCATGCCGGACAATCGTTCGGATTGTGGCTGTGGTGCAGATGGATGCCCGCGTCTTCCACGTGCGCCGCGGCGCTCACCGAGGCGTGTGCCTCGGCGGCTGGCGCGATGGCGACCGCGACGATCTGCGCGACCAGCGCGAGCACACTCGCGAGGCGCGTCAGGCGCGATCGGCGCGATCGGAAGGTGGCGAACACACCCGTCATACGCACAAAGTAGCTGACGCGCTGGGGCGTGTCACGCGGAGCTCGCTTGCCGAGGCATGGGCGGCGAGTCCGGTCACGGCTGTGGCTTGAGGATGTCGAGCGGGTCCACGGGGCGTCCCTCGGGGCGCATCTCGAAGTGCAGGTGCGGACCCAGGTCGGGGTCTGTGGAGCCGACGTAGCCGATGACGTCGCCTTTGCCGACGACGTCGCCTTTCTTCACGGTGACCTTCTCGAGCGATCCGTAGACCGAGTAATCACCGCCCGTATGCTCGATGATCACCGTGAGGCCGTAGGTGCCGAACGGCTCGGCGACGCGCACTTTGCCGGCGGCGACGGCGTGCACCTCCGTGCCTTCGGCCGCCTTGATCCCGATGCCGTTCCAGCGAACGGTGGTGTTGTTCGGGTTGACGACGCGTCCGAAGTTGTAGAGGAGGGTGCCATCCACGGGCCAGTCGAGCCGATTGGCGCTGCTGCGGAACGCCGACGCCGCGCGCGGTGCGTTAGGCGAAGCGCGCTCGGCGCGTACGCGGGCTGCCTCGAGGGAGGCGATCACGTTGGTGAGGCGTCCCTCGTCGCTCGCCAGTTGGTGGATGCGCCGATCGGTGAGGCGCGCATTGCGTTGGGCTTGGTGCAGGCTCGCGGCCTGCTGCGCCTGCAGGTCGCGCAAGCGCTGCTCTTCGTCGGACTTTTCCTGGCGGTTCTCCTGCATGTCGCTCTGGAAGCGCACCAGATTGCCGCGCTGGCGGTCGATCTGGTTGCGCAAGTCTTCGACGCGGTGCACGAGAACGCGGTCGCGGAGCGCGATGAGGTGCAGATACTTGTATCGCGCGATGAGGTCGCCGAAGCTGTTCGCGGACAGCAGCACCTCGAGCGAGAAGAGCGGCCCGCGCTTGTAGATGTCGACTAACCGGCGCTGCAAAATCACGCGCTTGAGCGTGAGCTCGTCCTGCGCGTCGACGAGATCGGAGGTCGTGCTCGCAACCTCGGAGTTGATGGCGTCGAGCTGGGCGTCGAGCGAGCGGACGACGCTGGCCGTCATGTCCGCTTCGCGATTCAGGTTGTCGACTTCCTCGGAGAGGTCGTGGACGGTGTTCTGCAACGTCTGGCGGCGCTGCTCGAGCTGCTCGCGCTCGGCGCGCAGCGCCTGGAGCTTGGCGCGCTCGGCTTTGAGGCGGGCTTCGGGGCTGTCGGACTGTTGGGCCGGCGCGGCCTGTGCGCGGGCGACGCGCGGGAGAGACGCCGCGGCCACGCACACCAACGCGGCGAGCGCGACACGCCGGGCGCGCATCAGCCGCGCGTTAGACATCTCGCAAGTGGCGGCCCACCGACAGCGCGCTGCCGAGGAGGCCGATGACGCCTCCGGCCACCACGCCTAACGCCGCCGAGCCGGACTGGAAAAACGTGCTGTCAATGCCTAACGTTTGGTCGATGAGCCGGTAGGCGATCCAGGCCATCGCGAGCGCGAGCAGTCCGCCCACCACGCCTTTGACGAAGCCGTCGACGAGGAAGGGCAGGCGCACGAACGCGTCGGTGGCGCCGACGAGGCGCATGATCGAGATCTCGCGCGCCCGCGCGAGCACCGTCATGCGAATGGTGGAGCCGATGATGATCACCGCCACGCCGGCGAAGGCGATGCCGAGCACGAGACCGGTGGCGCCGGCGATGTTGCGGATGTTGTAGAGCTTCTGTACCCACTCTTCGCCGTACCGCACGTCGTCGACGAACGAATACGTCTTGACGCGCTCGGCCACTGCGCGCACGGTGCGCGGGTCGCGGTAGCCGGGCTTGAGGCGGATCTCGAGCGAGGCAGGGAGCACCGCCGCGTCGAAGACGTCCTGGAACTCGCCCATCTCCTTACGCGCGCGGGCGAGCGCCTGCTCGGGCGTGATGATGTCGACGCGCGCGACCTCGGGGAACGACGCGATGTCGCCGACGGCGGCGGACACGGCTTCGATCGGCGCGCCGTCGGCGATGAAGGCGCGGATCTCGACGCGCTCTTCGACGCGCTTGAGCGCCTCGCTCACGTTGAGCGCGACGAGCCCGAAGAGGCCGAAGGCGAACAGGCTGAACGCGATCGTGAGCACGCTGAGCACGCTCAGGAGCGGCGCGCGCCTCAAGCCTAACGACACCTCGCGCAGGGTGAGTCGCATCAGACGGCGGCCGGCGGCGGTTGGTCGGGGCGCGGCTCGGCGGAATCGAACACGATCTGCCCGCGGTTGACCTCGATCACGCGATATTCGGACCGCCTAACGAGCTCGAGATTGTGCGTCGCCATGAGCACCGCGGTGCCCGAGGCGTTGATGTCCCGCAAGAGCTGGAAGATGCCGCGCGTCGCACGCTCATCGAGGTTGCCGCTCGGCTCGTCGGCGATGAGGAGCACCGGATCGTTGACGAGCGCGCGAGCGATGGCCACCCGTTGCTGCTCGCCGCCGGACAACTCGCGCGGGAGGCTCGTGCCCTTCGACGCGAGACCAACCTGCGTGAGCAGACGCCCCACCTTGGGCGGTATCGCCTCGCGTGGCGTCCCGGTCACCTCGAGCGCAAACGCGATGTTCTGCTCCGCCGTGCGATCCTCGAGCAGCCGAAAATCCTGAAACACAATGCCCAACCGGCGTCGCAATTTCGGGATTTCACGCCGCTTGATGTCGCTCGACCGCATGCCGCCCACACGGACTTCGCCCGACGTGGGGCGTTCCTCCATGTAGACCAACTTGAGGATGGTCGACTTGCCCGCGCCGCTCGGCCCGGTGAGAAATGCGAATTCGCCCTTGGCGACGTGGAACGACGCGTTGTTGAGGGCGACGCCGGTGCGGGGATATTCCTTCGTGACGTGTGAAAAGCGGATCACTGGCTGGCTGTTCGAGACCTGGACCAGACTCGCGACGGGCTGGCGCCCGGCGCACGACGCGACGACGGCTGAGGCCGCTCAGCAAGATGCCGGCGCCGTCTTCCAGTCCAATGACTACACACCGTTGGCATCGGTTACGCCATCATTTCAATGCTTGGGTCATGTCGGCGATGAGGTCGTCCGCGTCTTCGATACCCACGCTGATCCGGACGAAGCCGTCGGGGATGCCGATCGCCGCACGCTCGGCGGGCGTCATGGCCGCGTGCGAGGTGAACCGCGGCTCCGAAACGAGTGTGTCCACGCCGCCCAGGCTTGGCGCGTGCGTCATCACGCGAAGTCGGCTGATGAACCGCTCGGCCGCATCGCCGCCGCCATCGAGCTCGACCGCCATCATGCCGCCGAACCCGTCGAGCGTCGCACGCGCGACCTCGTAATCGGGGTGCGAAGGTAGTCCGGGGTAGTGTACACGGGCAAACTCGGGCCGTTCCGAGCACCACTGGGCCAAGCGCATCGCGTTTTCGTTGTGGCGACGCAGCCTAACGTCGAGCGTCTTGAGACCGCGCTCGAGCAGCCAGCATGCGAATGGATCAGGTGCTTGTCCCCACACCATCATCTTCTGTCGGACTTCTTCGATGTACGAGGCCGTGCCCATCACCGCGCCGGCCAATACATCGTGATGTCCGTTGAGGTACTTGGTGGCCGAGTGAATGACGACGTCGGCGCCGTGCTCGAGCGCTCGGAAGTTGACGGGCGACGCGAAGGTCGAGTCGACGACGAGCGCGAGTCCCATCTCTTGCGTTAGGTAACTGATCGGCCGCAAGTCGATGACGCGGCACGACGGGTTGACGGGCGTCTCGACGAAAATGGCTCGCGTGTGTTTGCGGATGCGCTTGCGCCACACGCGCGATTCCATTGGATCGACGAGCGTGACTTGAATGCCCATCGACTGGAATTCGCGCGTGAACAGTCGATGCGTGCCGCCATAGATCCATTCGCTGGCGAGCAAGTGATCGCCGGGTCGCAGCAGCGCCAGCATCGCGCACGTCGTGGCGCCCATGCCGCTTGCCAGCAGCAGCGATGCTTCCGAGCCTTCGAGCATCGCGAGTCGTTTGTGCAGGAGCTCGGCGTTAGGATTGTTGCCGTAGCGCGGATAGCGCAGGCCCGCTTCGGTGCCAACTTCCTGGACGAAGTTGACGGACTGATAGAGTGGGGTTACGACCGGCGTGTCGGTTTCGTGCGCGTCGCGTCCACCATGGACGGCAACCGTCGAGAATCCCTGCCGGCGTCGGCGAGGCATCATATCGGCTCCCCCGTCACGCCAGCATTCCGCGGCGCGGCGGGCTATCGGTGTCCACCTTCACAACTGTGACGATCTCCGAGGGTGACGCACCCGCGATGTCGCGCAGCACCACGTCGCCGCGCGGCATCTCGTCGTCGTAGGTCAGCGTGGCCAGCTCGTGACGGCGAGGGCCGTGCACCCATACCAACTCTCCATCCATCATCAGGCGGCGTCGCGCGTCGTCGGGGTGCATCCAAATGGCCGACCCGCGGTCCGCGTCTCCACTTCTCGTCGCTATCAGGCGAATGACGCGTAACGGTGCGTTAGTCCGCTCCGTCACGCGGTTCCACCCACGGCGACGTACCCTTCCTCGAATCGCATGACGAGACGGCGCCGGCACAGCGCGTCCAGCACTTCGCGCACCTGATCGACCTCGATGCCCGTTTCGCGCGCGAGATCGGCGGGGACGGCGCGTCCGAGACGGCACATCGCTTCCCATGCACGGCGCTCGCGATCGCCAACCGTGCCGACGAGCATCGTGGATCCCTCGCTCGACTGCGCGACGATCGCGAGTCCGTGCCGGTCGAGCACGGTTTCGATGGCGTCGAGATGCGATTCGCTGATGCCGCGAAACAGGAAATACGCGTCGCGTGTCGGAAGGTCATCGGGTAGCGACGACGCATACCGCATGAGGAGTTTGGCGACGATCTCGTCGGCGCACGAATAGTCGAGCAAGCCGACGTATGAAAAATCGATGACGGTGAGAGTACGGTCGCCGAGCTCGGCCAGTTGCTTTTCGATCCCATCGCGTACCGCGGCCCCCGTTGGGCGGGTGACGAGGTCGGTATAGAGGTCGCACACCGTGCGACGCAAAACCGAGCTGAGGTCGATGTGGTTGATCACCTGTCGGCGATCCGCTCCGGGATTGTGATTTGCATTTGCGCTCCCGGAAAGTATGGGAGCTTCTCCTCCAAGGGAACGTCATCGTCCCAACTCGGCACGATCGCGATGCGGGCGGTGCCCGAGCGGACGGAGAGCTTACCGTCCCACCGACCAATGTAACGACGGACGCCTGCCAAACCTTGCCCGCGTCCCGGATCTCGGAATCGACTCACGCCGCGAATGACTGCTTCCTCGAGGGCCATGCCGTCGTCCCATCGATCGCCGCGCGGCCGACCCTGCGCCGTCTCGAGCGATTGGCGGAAGCCGACGCCTGCATCGCACACCGCGATCACCACCACGCGGCGGCCGAGTCGTTTTTGCCAACGGTAGGTTTGCACGGCCACCCACCCGCCGCGTCCGGCGTGCTCGACGATGTTTTGACACGCTTCGCTCAGCGTCATCGCGAAGCCCATCGTCGCCTTGGCGTCGATGTTGAGCTCTTTGACGAGAATCGCCTGCGACTTTTGCTGGATTCGCCCAACGACGTCGTGCACATCGTCGCTCTTAGCGACCGCTGTGATCTCGAGCAGCACCTCCGATTCGGTGCTGGCGCGCGGGCGCGGAACGGTTCCGTGCAACTCGAACGCGTCTTCGGCGAACTTGAAGAATCCGGTGCGCGACCAATACGAGCTCGTGTCGTCGGACTCCGGGACGTACAGTGCGGGACGCTCGGCGCGCGTTTGGGCGAGGGTGAGGAGCGCCGTAAGGCCGTACGGGGATGCCCAACGCGTGTGGCGTGCGTCGAGCAACACCTTCGCGTCCTGGGGCACCGCGGCCAACTGCTCGAGCACCGTCTCGAACGTCTTGTCATCCAGCGATGGCGGGACGTTGAGAACGGTGGTCATTGAGTGATGAGTTCTCCGCGCAGATGAGTGCTAAGTCCGGTTGCGCCGCGATACTCCGCGTTGCGCACCGCGGCGCGGTGCGCGGCGCGCATCGCGTTCGCCAAAGTATCACCGGCCAACAAACGGGAAAAGTAGGTTGCGCCCCAGACGTCGCCGCATCCGGTGGGATCGGAGCGCGGAACGACGTAGGGCGGGGGAACGAGCGCCGTGCGCACAGGTCCGTTGTCCGCGCCGATCGACGGACGGGCGAGATCGCTCAAGCGATCGAACGCCGCGTCGGCGAAGTACACGGCGCCGCGGCTGCCGAGTGTGACGACGAGCGATCGCACGCCGGCGGACAGCGCGGTAGCCGCGAGCGCCATGGGATCGGCGGCCATCATGGTGACTTCGTCTTCATTCACCTGCAGCATGTCGAAGCATCGACACCAATCGGCGACGCGGTCGAGCGGTTGCAGCGCGCGCCAGCCCGTCGGCAGCACGGACATGACGAGCATGTGCAGATCACAATAGATGGGCCCGCGAAAGTGCTGGCGAATGAGCTGACACGTCTCGAGGTCCAGCTCCCATCCGCTCAAGAAATTGATGTAGAGCGCGTCGAGGCCGGCGAGCAGCGGCTTGAGCCCCAACCAGTTCCATCCCGGAATGCCGCCCGTGAGTCGTTCGGAGCGGCGCTCGTTGGTTTCGTAGCGGAGCTCGACGCGGTTGTTCGGATACGGCACGCTAATCAGTGCTGCGTTAGGCGCAGTGTGGCGGAGCGAGCCCATGAACTCGCGCGCCCGGTCGACCAGGTCCTGCCCAACTTTGATCAGCGGCACGATTTGCCAGTCATCACTCATTGCCGCATCGAGTCCGCTCAAGGCGTACGTGATGCCGCCCCATTCTTGGACGGGCGCTTGCCGGGGATCGCGACCGTAGATGGTGTCCCAGACGAACGTGCCGATGACGCCGAGGGAAGCGGCGGCTGGCACCGCCTTGGGGAAGCCGGCTGCGCCGTGAGGGAAGCCGCGACTGTCGTCGCGGTGGGGAAAAGGGGAACGATCCTTATTCATGAGTTGCTTCAAGCGCTCCTTTCCCTGAGCCGGCGCCAGCCGGCGGTTCCCAAGGGCGCAGCCCTTCCCAAAGGCGGCGCAGCCGCCGCTTCCCTCGCTCGCTCATACTGCGCCTAACTTCTGCTGCTTGAACGTCGCCACGGCGCCCACCACGCCGGCCGTGCCTTCGAGTGTGCCGGGGACGATGCGGCACGCCGCGACCGCCGGGCGAAAGGCGCGGCGCTTCACTTCCGCGCGAAGCGGTTCGAACAGGCGATCGCCGGCGCGCGTCACGCCGCCGGTGATGACCACGACATCCGGGTTCACGGTGTTGAGCAGGTTCGCGATGCCGGTGCCTAAAAAGCGCGCGGTATCGCGAACGACCTCGAGTGCGAGTGCGTCGCCGCGATGTGCGGCTTCGTACACGGTGGCGGCGGTGAGGAGGTCGAGGTCGCCCTTTACCATCTTATGGAGTGCGGACACCTCGTCGCGTTCGAGCGCTTCGCGCGCGCGAAGCGCGATCGCGGGGCCCGACGCATACGCCTCGAGACATCCATAGTTGCCGCATCGACAGTAGCGGCCGGTAGAATCGATGGTGGTGTGGCCGATCTCGCCGGCGACGTCGGACGAGCCGTGATACAACTGACCATCGATCACGATGCCGCCGCCGATGCCGGTGCCAATCGTGATGCCGACCACGTTGCGTCCGCCTTGCGCCGCGCCCCTCCACCATTCGCCGACGGTCGCGCAATTCGCGTCGTTGTCGAGCGTGGCCGGAAGACGGATGCGATCCGAGATCGCGTCGCGGAGCGGGAAGTCGCGCCAGCCCAAGTTAGGCGCGACGACGACGATGCCGCGCTCGCGGTCCAACGGGCCGGGCGCACCCACGCCGACGCCGAGAAAATCGTGCGGCTTTGCGTCGTGCGTTTCGGTGACGTCGGAGATCACTTGCGCGAGCATCGACACGATGCGGTCGACGACGGCTTCCGATCCGCGTTCGGGGTGGGTCGGCTCGGAGCGGACCGCGATCTCTCGGCTTCCGTCCTCGGGCATCGCGCCGGCCACGATATTGGTGCCGCCCAGATCAACGCCGAGGATGTACCTGGTTCGGGCTTTGGTCATGGACTCGCGCGTAAGAAGGTTGACCGGCGGGTTCCGCGAAAACTAAGCGGAATCAGCGCGGCGAACAGGACGGCGCTAGCGTGCGGTCGCGGCGGTGATCAGGTCGACAGCCGACTCGACGCGCGACGCGTCCAAGTCTTTCATACATCGCCAGTGCCCGAGCGGGCAGACGCGCGGTCCGTGGTGATGACACGGTCGGCACGCGAGGGTTTCGACGCCAAGTGTCATCGAGTGCGGCGCCAACGGTCCGAATCCGAATTCGGGGACGGTTGGCCCGAACACGGTGACGGTAGGCGTTTCCATGGCCGACGCGAGATGCTGGGGTAGCGAGTCGTTCGTGACGAGGACGTGGGCGCGATGGATGAGCTCCGCCGACGCGAGGATGGTCAGTCGTCCGGTCGCATCTACGGCGTCTGCGCCG
>JANWIK010000101.1 GCA_025449955.1 Gemmatimonadaceae bacterium | reverse complement strand
GGATTGGCCGCGCTCGATGCGATCATTGATCACGCGGTCGACATCATCCGGGGAGCGGTCACCGAGCACGGTGCAGGCGGCGCGGCATGAAGGTGCTGCTGACGCTCGCCGATGTGGAGCCCGCAGTTCGGCTCAATGCGCTCCTCGAAGGCGCGGGCTACCAAACGGCGCTCGTCTCTCCCATGGACGACGTGCCGAGCGCGATACGCCGGGAGAAGCCCGACGTGATTGTTCTCACCGGGGCGCTGACCGACGTCGCGAACGTTCAGTTAGTCAAGCGACAGCAGTGGGACGGCGCGGCGGTGGTCGGGCTGGCCGACGTCGATGAACCGACCCTGCACGATCGCTTGCGTGCCATCGGGTACGTCGAGGTGTACGCGAAGCCCGTCGACCTCGACGAGGTCTTCGCGGGGATCCGCCGGATCCTCGACCGCCGCCGGCTGTCGCTCGATACGGGTCTCATCGGCGAGAGCGAAGGGATTCGCGAAGTGATGGTGAAGATCGAGCAGATGGCGCCGGTATCGAGCACCGTGCTCATCGAGGGTGAGAGCGGCACGGGCAAGGAGCTCGTGGCGCGCGCGGTGCATCGGCTGAGTCCCCGTCGGAACAAGCCGTTCATTGCCGTGAACATCGGTGCCTTGCCGGAGACGCTGCTCGACAGCGAATTGTTCGGCCACGAGAAGGGCTCCTTCACCGGGGCGGCGGAGCGTCGGTTAGGCCGGTTCGAGCTGGCGAACAGCGGAACGCTGTTTCTCGACGAGGTCGGCGAGGCACCGCTGTCGACGCAGGTGAAACTGTTGCGGGTCCTCGAGCAGCGGGAAGTGACGAGGGTTGGCGGGACCCAGCCGTTTCGCGTCGACGTCCGTGTGCTGGCCGCGACTAACCGGCCGCTACGGGAGCACGTCGAGGCGGGTGAGTTTCGCGCCGATCTCTACTACCGGCTCAATGTGTTGAACATCTACTTGCCGCCGCTCCGGGAGCGGCGGGAGGACATCCCGCTCCTGGTGCGTCAGTTCGTCCAGGAGTTTGCTGCCCAACACGACCGTCCGTTCCACGGGATATCGGCCGACGCGATGCAGCGGCTGGTCGAGTATTCGTGGCCGGGGAACATTCGCGAGCTGCGGAACCTGGTCGAGAGCATGGTGGTGTTGGCGCCGGGGCACGAGATCACGGCGGACGACATCCCGCGCGACATCCGGGATGGCGCCGCACGGTTTCTTCCGGTTCCCGTTGGGCGGTTGGGCACGGGGCGCCCGGGCGAGACGCCGGTGGGCGGCCGGGAGCTCGAGTTCATCGTCCGGAGTTTGGTCGAGCTCAAGCTGCAGATGGAGGAGCTGAAGCGTCGGGTGGACGACGATCGCGTCGGGGCGGCGGCGTTGGCGACGGGGGTAGGACGCGATGTGTTAGTCGGCGAGGTGCTGCCGAGCAAGCCAGCGGTGGCGGCGATCGAGCCGAAGGATCAACCGGCGGCGCCTAACGTAATCAGCATTAGGCCCGGGATGCGCATGGCGGAGATCGAGCGGACCGCGATCGAGGCAGCGCTTCGCGAGACGCAGGGCAACCGAAGAAAAGCCGCAGACATGTTGGGTATCGGCGAGCGCACGCTGTATCGAAAGTTAAAGGAGTATAACCTGCCGGAGTACCCGTAACGTAACTGTCGCTTGCATTTAGGCACCGTTGTTGGAATATTGTCTGACCACGATTTGCAAGTGATACGCGCCGTATCCTCCCCGTTCGGTCGGAGTGACGGCGAGGATGCTGATCTTCGTTCGCACCCGCCGCACTTGTCTCCCGCGCTCGCCAAGTCAGGTTCCTAGTGTCTGTGCCGCTCAACGCGCCGACGCCGTCGTCGCAGCCCGTGTCACCGATCGCCGGCAGCGTATTGCCGCTACGTCGCGCTGAAGAGCTGTTGGTCACGCTCCCTGGCGTCCTTGCGGCGCGCATCGTTGCGAGCGAGAGCGGTGCGGTGAGCGAAGTGCATCTGCTCACGAGCGCGGAAGTGAATCCGAAGCAAACGGTGCGTAACGTCGAGAGTGCGTTGCTGGCGCATCTCGGGATGCGTGTGGATCACCGCAAGATTTCGGTTGCGACGACGGTTGATCCGCAGAAAACAATGGAAGGGAAGGCGCTATCGGAGAGCGCGGCCGCAGAGGCGGCGGCGTTGGCGGTGCGGCGGCGGTTCTACTTCGAGGACGTGGAAGTCCGGCGCTCGCGGAGCCGCGGTGTGACGTGCCGAGTGACGCTGCGGAAGGAAGAGCAGTCTTACATTGGAGAGTCAGAGGGATCAGAATCCGAACGCTCGCGGGCCGAATTGGCCGCGCGAGCTGCTGTCGTCGCGATCAGCCAGGCGGAAGGCGACGCGCATGCGTTGTCGTTGGACGGATGCCGGTTGATCGATGCCTTCGAGCGCGAATTCGTTTTTGTTGGTATCACGGTGCGCGTTGGGCGCGAGAGCATGTTGTTGACCGGGAGCTGCGAGATCAAAGAGAGTCCCGAGACGGCAAGCGTGCTCGCGGTGCTGGACGCGACGAATCGGTGGATCGGCCGGGAGCGGTGAGGCGTGGAATCGTGGGACCTGGCCGATCCAGGGTGCCTGCGGTGCAGCATCGTCGGTAGTAGGGACGGCTGTCGGTGGTGCGTCATTCCTGCGGTACGACTCTCACGTTCTAACGACACGATCGACCAACACAGATAACAACCCCCGATCCTCGGCTGAGCGAAGCTGAGCGGGCAGGGCCATGTAGTCGAGCGGAGCCGACCTTTAGCACATCTGGCGAGTGCCTGGTGTGACTTCACGAAAGGGAGGTGACGCGAAATGTCATTCTTGACCCAGCTCGTAACGTCGATGTACGCGGTCGTTGCAACTGACACCGCACACTGGTGGTAAGTCCGGGGACGGGGGTTCCTCTTTTTCGTAGCGGTGCGAATGAACCGGGTCCGACTGTATGTGTCGGGGGTTGCGTTGGGCGCAGTGGCGGCAGCCATCTGCGTCTATTGGACCGCGCCGATGGTGGATGCGGGGTCCATTCGCGCAGCGATGTGGATGTCCGGTTTGTCGGTGTTCGCGCTGCTGTTGGTGTACCAACTGCCGGCCGGCGCCGGAGGGTCGATCGGGTTCATCCCGTTCACGGCCACGGCGCTCCTCTCGCCTAACTGGATCGCGGTGCTCGCCGTTTCGGTGACGAACATCATCACCGAGATCATCAGCACGCGGGACGGCGTCAAGAAAGTGTTCAACGTGGTGCAGATGTCGCTGGCGACATCGCTGGCGGTTTTGTCGTACACGTTGTTAGGCGGGAAACCGCTGCTGCAGTACAGCGGTATGAGCGCGCCACAGGCCATGGCGACCGTCGGCGTTCCGTTCTCGGTGATGGTGATCGTGTTCGTGGCGGTGAACACGATGGCTGTGAGCGGCGCGATCGCGACCAACGACAGCAAGAACCTGCTGAAGGTCTGGCGACAGAATCACCTGGGCAGTCTGGCGTACGACGTACTCGCGAGTCCGGTCGCGTTCTTACTCGCGTGGTGCTACGCGCGGTTCGGGGCGTTCGGCGCCCTCGTGCTCGCGTTGCCGCTGTTGGGTGTGCGGCAGTTGTACAAGACGAATCGCCAACTCGAGCGCGTGAACCAAGAGCTGCTCGAGCTCATGGTCAAGGCCATCGAAGCGCGCGATCCATACACGTCCGGCCACTCGCGCCGCGTGTCCCACTACGCGAAGCTCATCGCCCGTGCGTTAGGCCTCAACTCGCGTGAGATCGAGCGGATCGCGACGGCGGCGCTGCTGCACGACGTGGGCAAGATCCACGAGATCTACGCGCCGATCCTGCGGAAGCCGGACAAGCTCACAGCGGACGAGTGGGCGGTGATGCAGACGCATCCGATCAAGAGCGCGGAGCTGGTGTCGACGGTGTCGCAGCTGCGCGATTTGGTGTCCGCGGTGCGCCACCACCACGAGAATTGGGATGGCAGCGGCTATCCCGATGGCCTGGCCGGCGAGCAGATTCCGTTAGGCTCACGCGTGGTGCTCATCGCCGACACGATCGACGCCATGACCACCGACCGGCCGTATCGCAAGGCGTTAGGCGAGGTGCAAGTGCGATCGGAGCTGACCAAGTACCGCGGACGCCAGTTCGACCCCAAGATCTGCGACGAGCTCCTCGCCAGTCCGATGTTCGGACTTCTCTTCGCATCGCCCGCCTTACGCGACGCCGCGCCCTCGCGAACCAAGGATATCTCGGTCGCGCAGCTGGCATAGCCGACCGTTGGGCGGCGTCAGTCCACTCCCAATTCTGCACGCAGGCGCTCGAGGTCGGACTCGAGAGGCGTCATCGGACGTCTGAACCGCCGCAGGTAGTCGCCGAGCAGGCGCGCCGCTTCGCGCCGTTGGCCGCGCAGGAGCAGCAGCTCCACGAGAACAGCCGTCGAAAAATCCTGGCCGTTCGTCTTGCGCGTCCGGCGATGCAAGTGTGCGAAGATCCGGAGATCGTGCTCGTTCGGATCGGCGTCGCCGCGGAGGAGATGCAGCCGCCAGCGGAACGAGACCAGGCGAATGTCGGACCTGGGTGACCGCGCATTACCAACGGCGTGTTCGCTTTCTGTAATCAGGCGTTCCGCATCGCCTAACCGACGTTCGCGCAGGGCGATTTCGGCGCCATTGCTCAGAATCGTGGATCGGCCCACCGTATCCGCGCTGCGCTCCATGAGCCAGAGCGCCTTCTCGAACCATGCGCCGGCCGTGGCGGTGTCGCCGTCGGCGAGGTACGCGAGAGTGATCTGGTTGGCGGCTGGAGCGGCGTAGGCTGCGAGCCCCAACCGTTGGGCGACCTCGAGCGCGGTCGCTGCAGCCTGGCGCGCTTCGACGATCGGTGCGCCGCAGAGTCGCAGTGCCGCTGATGCGTGGGAGAGGTATCTCGCCTTGTCACCACCATCTGGAACGGCGAGCTGTGAATCCAAGAGATGGTGCGCGGCCTCGAGGCCGGACGGTGGATTGCCGAAGGCGGTGTGATATACCATGCGCAGGCACGACGCGGCTGCTTGGTCCGCGTCCGGCGCGGCGAGTGCCGATGTGGACGCGCGCATCACGGCGGTGGCGGCGCGGTCATCGCAGAGATTGTCCGCGATCATGAGCGCCCATGCGCCGGCGGCGAGTCGATGCGTCGTCGACGCGCTCGCGGCGGCCGCGCAGCGCGTGGCGTCGGCGAGCAGCTCTCGGCGATCCGCGCCGAGACGCCATTTGGCGAGCGAGAGCTCGAGCTCGGTGTCGTCGTGACGGTCGGCCGGCGCATACGCGCGGTGCTGCAGGGATTCGAGCTCGGTCGCCACGTGAACGAACGGCTCCCAATCGGCGCCGAGGAACAGGGCGTGCGCCCGCGCCGTGAGGTGTTGGACCTTGTCGGGCGGCGACGTGGCGATTTGCGCCGCGCGCTCGTACAACCGCGCCGCCTCGATGGGCATGCCGCGGCCAGTTAGGCGTGTAGCGGCGCCGGTGAGGAGCTCGATGGCCCGAGTGTGCTCACCGGCGTACTGCCAGTGGTCGGCACATGCGCCGGCCAGATCGCAGGAATCGTCAGTGGTCCGATCGCGCTCCAGCAATTCTGCTGCGCGGCGATGCAGGAGCTGTCGCGCCGGGCACGACAGCCGATCGAGCGCCGCTTCCGCCATGAGGCGATGCCGGAGCACGATGCGGTCGCGCTCCACGCCGATCATGCCAGCGGCGCCGAGGGCGTCGAGTCCATCGAGCAGGCCTAACCGATTGATGCCCAACAACTCTTCGACGTGCCAGGTGGATGAGCTGCGCTCGAGGACAGTGACGGCCTGCAGGATGCGCAGCGGGACCTCGCCGAGTGTGCCGAGTCGTTCGGTAGCGATGCGCTCGAGCGCGGCCGGCGCGCGAAACGGTTCGGTGTCGCCTTCGGCCCGGAGCGCGAGCTCCGTGAGGACATAGGGGTTGCCGCCGCCGCGCGCCACGCACCATTCGGTGAACGGCTCGTTTCCATCGCGACTCGACCCCGCGATTACACGTTGGACGAGAGTGCGACTCGACGGCTCATCGAGCGGTTGCAGTCGCATGACGCGAGGCCGGACGTCGTCGGCGCAGTCGAACTGGCTCGTGACATCCGGGTGTTTGGACGTCAAGATCGTGAGCGCGCGGTGTTTGAGTGCCCAACGGGACACGGCGCGGATGCAGGCCCACGACGCGCGGTCGAGCCATTGCGCATCTTCGATGATGAGAACGACGGGCTGTTCGTGCGAGACCGCGTCGATGAGATCGATGAGGGCCGCGCGCACGCGTGTATGGAACTGCTCGGTATCGCCGATTGCGTCTGCCGATGTGACCAGGATGGCGTCGAGCGTATGCTTCGAGGATTCGGCGACGGCGATGGCGCCTCGCATCGCACGAACGCGTCGCACGACCTCGACGATGCCTGCTAGCGGACGTTCGGCGTCGTGCGGTTGGCTTTCCACGCGAGCCACCTTGATGCCGTCGAGCTGCGCGACGCGCGCGATTTCCGCGGCAAATCGCGATTTGCCGATGCCTTCTTCGCCGCACACGAGGCAGGTTTCGCCGCGCGCCGCGAAGAGTCCTTGCAGCACGCGCTTCATGTCGTGCATCTCGTGCTCGCGTCCGATCTGTGACCTGTCGTGTCCGTCGTCGGGATCGGCGCGAAGCGCTTCGGCGATGCGGCGCTGGAGCAGCGTGGCCGGCACGCGGATGGCGCCGGCGGCGGGTCCGAGCTCGCGCAGGTAGCTATCGACGATTTCGAGTGCGCGGACTTTGCCGCCGTGGGCAGCGGCGGCTTCGGCGAGGGCGAATGTTGCCTCCTCGTTGAGCGGGTCGAAAAGGAGACAGCGTGTGGCGAGACGTTCGACGACGGCCCAGTCGCGGCGATCCTTTTGGGCGGCGATCGCGGCGACGAGCACGCGGCGCAAGCTCGACGTGACCACCTCGCGCTCGCGCTCGAGCCACTCGCTGAACGTTGCGGAGAAGCGCGGCGCGTATCCGGGAAGAAACGGGCCTTGCACCAATTCGGCGACGCGCTGTGGATCGGCGCCGCGTCCCGCGGCGAGGACCTCCCCGAAATCGGATTGGGCCGAACGCGCGGGCAAAATGACGTGGCCGCGATCGGAGCGCAGCGAGGCGCCGAGCGTGTTGAGCCGATAGAGCGTTTGTCGGAGGCGGTGATTCGCGCGTTGGGCGGATGTGTGCGGCCATAGCAGCTCGATGATGCGATGGCGCTCGATGGGCCGCCCGGCTTCGCGCACGAACAACAACGCCGACGCGAACAACGTCTCGCTGGCTTGCGTTAGGCGAGTGACGCCGACGGTGATGACGGCGTGTCCAAGTCCGACCAAATGGATCATACGAGGCGCCCCATACCGTGATTCGCGGCCCGACCAAAGTACTAACGCCGAGCTCGTCACGCGAGCGTCATTTCGTACTACAGTGTCGTACGATTTGGTTAGGCAGGGGCTCGGCGCCGGCGCCGGCGCCGTCAGCCCGTGCTGCCGATACCTCCGCGGCGATCGGTGGAGCGACCGACGTTCCCGGTGGCCCACGCGAGCGCCGCGTAGCGATGCAGGATGATCTGCGCGATGCGCTCACGGTGCTCGATGATCGCGCGTGTCGTGGACACGTTGCGCACCATCACGAGCCATTCATCGGGGTAGTCGGCATCGATGGTGCCTGGCGCGTTGGGCAGCATGAGACCGCGCCGAAATGCGATCGAGCTGCGGAGGCGCACTTGGGCCTCGTAGCCGTCGGGCAGGCGCGCGCGGAATCCAAGCGGGACGAGCGCGACGTCGTTCGGTTCGAGGGCGAGCGCGCCGCTGGCATCCGTCGGCTGCAGGAGTTCGGCGCCATCGCGCCAGAGCCGTACCGAGCGACCGAGCAGGTAGGCGCGGACGTCGTAGCCGGCGGCGCCGGTTGTCGCGCGAGTGGGGGCGGTGACGCCCTCGTGGAGCGGCTCGAAGACTATGCTCGGCGCTGGAATCGTGTCCATGTGTGTCCGTTGATTGCGTGCTTGGCCGTGGCCAGCACCGACTGTAGGTTTGGCTCGTGACCGTCACGCCGCCCAACGGTGCCGGCGCGCGTCCCGGCGGGACGCCGACACCACCGGACGCTGCGCCCGACACGGACATTTCGCCGTTGATCCCGGGCTCCTCTTCGCCGCACAGCGTGACGGCGAAACTTCCGTCGCACATCGAAGGCTGGCAACTGCCCGCTGGTTGGTCGTGGGGTGCCGAGGGTGTGCTGGCGGAAAACCGACACTATCAAGAGGTCGTCGACGCACTCGGCCGGTCGCTTTCGCTGGTGACCGTGCCGGATCCGGCTCACCCGATGTGGTTGGGTGCCGAGGCGCGCGCTCTTGCCCATCGGGCGCACTCGTCGATTCCAACGGCGTACGACTGGTGGCCGGGTGGTCCGCAGAGCCGGCGTGGGCCGGCGTACGTGCGTCGATGGATCTCGGGGGAAAGCGTGGCGGGGCGGATTCGGCGAGTTGGGCCGGACGACTTGGGGACGTCGCTCCAGCTGTTGCGGTCCACTGGATTGGCGCTCGCCTACTTGCACACCACCGGCACGGCGCACGGCGGCGTGTGTGGCGAGTCGATCTGGTTGACGCCGACCGGCCAACTGTGGCTGCTCGCGTGGGAGTGGGCACTACCGCGGAACCTGATTCCGGCCGGTCTGACACCATTTCCGGGGCGTCTGCCGCGCGCACCCGAATGGCCGGACGACGAGTGGCTACCGACGCCGGAGAGCGACCAGTGGCAGTTGGCCGCGACCGCGTTCGCGTCGCTCACCGGCGAGTATCCGCCGGCGGACGTGCCGCCGCTGCCGTTGGTGAGGCCCGACTGTCCGCAGGCCGTGGCGCGGGTGCTCAACCGCGCGTTGGAGCGCGACCCGGAGAAGCGGTATCACTCGGTGGCCGCGATGCTGCGCGAACTGGAGCGCGCGGTGGGAGGCGGCGGACGCTCGTCGCTGTACATCAGCGGCTCGATGCCGGCGATCCGTCCGTTAGGCGACGCCGAGGAGGAGCGGCTGCGGTGGGCGACGGGCGAGGACTACGAAGTGATCGCGCGATTGGGCTCGGGAACCTTCGGCTCGGTGTGGCGGGTGCGCGATCTGACGCTGGAGCGAGAGGTGGCGCTCAAGATGTTGCACCCGCAAGTGGCGAACGACGAGATCGCGGTGCGGCGCTTCCGCCGGGAAGCGCAGCTCGCGGCGCAGCTGGCGCATCCGGCGATCGTGCCGATCTACGACTGGGACAGCAACGGCGGCGTGTCGTGGTACACGATGGAGCTGGCGGAGAACGGTTCGTTGACCGACTTGGTGAAGCGCTCAGGGCCGCGAGTGGTCGAGCAGATCGCATCGCACGTGGATCAAGTGCTGGACGGACTGGCGGCCGCGCACGCGATCGGCATCGTGCACCGCGATCTCAAGCCGGAGAACATTTTGATCGACCGCCATCGGCGGTGGCGGATTGCGGACTTCGGCGTGGCGAAGATCACGGGTGAGGAGCTGCTGAGCAGCACGACGGGGACGCCGGAGTTCGCGGCGCCCGAGCAGTTGTTAGGCGAAGGCCAAGGGTCGCCGGTGGACTGCTTCGGGCTGGCGGCGATCGTGACGTATCTGCTGTCGGGCGAGCCGCCGTTCGGGGTCGGGGATGGGCGGGCGATTCTGGGGCGTGAGTTGTCCGGCGACGTGGATTTGTCCGGGTATCCGGAGGCAATCGCGGAGTGGTTGCAGCGCGGGCTGGCGCCGGTCGCCGAGCAGCGGTTCGCGGATGCGGCCGAGATGCGCGATGCGTGGCGGAGGGCGGTGGACCTCACGTTGGCGCCGGAGTCGCGGCCGCCGTGGTGGCGGCGGTGGTGGAGCGGGGAGGAAGGCGCGGCCGAAGGCGACGAAGACTGAGCGTCTCCTGCCTAACTGCCTGAACGGCGGGCTATCCGCCTAACGGGGAGAACAAGGACCGGCTACCGTTCCTCGAGGCGGATGAGCCGCTCGGCCGTCATGCCTTCGGCTTCGCCCTGGAAGTTGAGCACGATGCGGTGGCGCAGCACGACATGGGCGACGGACCGGACGTCGTCGAGATCGGGAACGGCGCGGCCGTCCATTGCCGCGCGGGCCTTGGCGCCTAACACGAGGTACTGTGACGCGCGCGGACCCGCGCCCCAGCTCACGAACTTTCGCACATCGGGCGAGGCTTCCTTTGCGTCGGGGCGCGTCGAGCGCGCGAGGGCCACGGCGTATCGGACCACGGTGGGCGGGGCGGGAAGCCGGCGCACCAGGTGCTGGAGCGCGATCAATCGCTCGGCGTCGAGGATGGGCGTGATCGTCGCTTCGGTGTCGCTGGTGGTGGTGGCGACGACGTGCTCCTCTTCCTCGGCCGTTGGATAGCCGACGCGCAGCTCGAACATGAACCGGTCGAGCTGTGCTTCGGGAAGCGGGTACGTTCCCTCCTGCTCGATCGGATTCTGCGTGGCGAGCACGAAGAACGGTTCCGGCAGCGGATGCGTGCGCCCCGCCGCTGTTACGGCGTGTTCCTGCATCGCCTGCAGTAAGGCAGCCTGTGTTTTCGGTGGTGCGCGATTGATCTCGTCGGCGAGCACTGCGTTTGCGAAGATCGGGCCTTTGACGTACTTGAAGACGCGGCGGCCGGTGGCGTGATCTTCCTCGAGCAACTCGGTGCCGGTGATGTCGCTCGGCATCAAGTCCGGCGTGAACTGGACGCGGGAGAACGAGAGGTCGAGGGCGTCGGCGAGGGTGCGGACGAGCAATGTCTTCGCGAGACCTGGGACGCCGACGAGCAGCGCGTGGCCTCCGCTCAGGAGGGCAGCGACGAGGTTCTCGACGACATCGTGTTGGCCGATGATGCGCCGGCCGATCTGATCGACGAGTGAACGCTTCGCGATGGCCAACTCGGTGAGGAGTTGGACATCGCGCGTGTCATCGTGTGCAGAAGATCGAGCCGGTGTCGCCAACGCGCCCTCCGATTCAGCCGCGGGTTTGCGAAAGGTAGCGGCGGGGGCGCGGAGCGTTAAGGGTGCACGGCCTTGGGATCAGGTCGCGCGAGTGAGGCGGCTATGGCAGCTTGAAGTCGCTGCGCTGCTGGAGCGGATGATTGTTACTCTCCAAGCGTGCGACGGCGGTGAAGTCGCCGGTGAGCCCGCGCGGATTCCACGTTTCCTCGTACGT
>JANWIK010000100.1 GCA_025449955.1 Gemmatimonadaceae bacterium | reverse complement strand
TGGACCGACCCGGCCGACGATGAGCCATGCATCGGGTGGGCCCGGCGGCTGTTCAAGGATCTCACCCCGCACGCGACGGGCACCGCGTACGTCAACTTCATGACGCAGGAGGAAGGGGCGCGCGTCGAGACGGCGTACGGCGCGCACTACGGGCGGCTGGCGGCGCTCAAGAAGACATACGATCCGTCGAACGTGCTGCGGTCGAACCAGAACATCACGCCCGCGGCCTGATCGTATATTCGCCTCCGGCGCGGAAGACGTTGTGAGACGTTGACGTATCGCTGCGATACGCGTACGTTTCATATCGTCCTTCGCGCCGGAGGCGCATCGTGCCCGCCTGCGTCCGCTACATCGTCGCCAACGTCGACGCCGCCATCGACTTCTACACGCGGCATCTGGGCTTCACCGTCCAGATGCATCCCGCCCCCGCGTTCGCCGAGATCGCGCGCGACGAACTGCACCTCTATCTCACGCAGCCCGGGCCGGGCGGCGGCGGTGCGCCCATGCCGTCGGGCGAACAGCAGACGCCGGGCGGCTGGAACCGCATCCATCTCATCGTCGCCGATCTCGACGCCATGATCGCGACATTGCGCGCCGCCGGGTGCCGATTCCGGAACGCGGTGGTCCAGGGCGTGGGCGGCAAGCAGATCTTGCTCGAGGATCCGTCGGGCAACCTCGTCGAGCTGTTCGAGCCCAACACCGCGGCGTATCGCGCGCCGGGCGCGGGCGGCTGGAGCAAGTCGGGCTGAGGCGCGCCAAACGCCCCACGCCGCTCGACCCGCGCGTCGAGCGCTCGCGCCGCGTGATCCTCCTCGCGGCGCTCGACGAGTTAGGCGAAGCGGGATACGGGACGTTCAGCATCGAGTCGGTGGCCCAACGCGCCGGCGTCGGCAAGGCGACCATCTACCGCCACTGGCCGCACAAGCTGTCCCTCATCGGCGATGCGTTCCGCATGCTGCAGGACGAAGGCGACCCGGAGCTGGCCACCGGCACGCGGCGCAAGAAATTGGAGCGCGTCGTGCGGCACGTCGCGGAAGTCGCCAAGCACTCGCCCTTTTCCAAGTGCCTGCCCGCGCTCATCGACGCCGCCGAACGCGATCCGGAGATGCGGACGTTTCATCGGCGATTCCAAGCCGAGGCGCGGCGTCCGCTCATCGCGCTGCTCGAGGAGGGCGTGGCATCGGGCGACTTTCCGCGACACGTCGACCCGGAGCTCACCGCCTTCAGCCTCCTGGGCGCCATCTTCTTCTGCCGTCTCATGACGAGCAAGCCGTTCGACCCCGAGCGGGCGGGCGACCTCATCCACGTGGTGTTGGGTACAGGCACGGCGCGTTGAGCTCGGATGTCGCCGTCTACTGAAAAAGCAGTTGACAACGGCGCGGGGCCATCGTATCCTACGGAAACTTCCGTAGAGAGACCATGGACGAGATCTATTTCCCCCCCCGCGAGCTGCGCGTCATGGGCGTCCTCTGGCGCCTGGGCTCCGCCACCGTCGCCGAAGTCCGCGACGCGTTGGGCGAAGAGCTCGCGTACACGTCGGTCCTCTCCGCCCTGCAGACGCTCGAGGAAAAGGGCTACGTCAAGCATCAAGCCAAGGGGCGCGCGTACCGATACTCGCCGGCCGTGAAAGCGGAGCGCGCGGGCGGCAGCGCGCTCGCCCGCATCCGCGAGGCGATCTTCCAGGGATCGGCCGAGCGCATGTTCGCGCAGCTCGTGTCCGACCGCGATCTGAGCCGCGACGAGCTGGAGCGCATGCGCCGGCTCCTCGCCGACCGGCTCAAGGAGAAACCATGACGATCGCGACGCTGTTCTACAGCCTCGTCTTCGCGTCGCTGGTCGCCGTGGCCGCGGCGGCGCTCGACGGGCTCCTGCGGTTAGGCGGGCGCGCGACGCGCGGCATCTGGGCCGCCGCCCTGTGCGTCACCGTCGTCGGCACGGCGGCGGCGCCACTGCGCGTGAACGGGCCGCCGGTCCAGGACGTCCTCCAGTTAGGCCTGGCGCCGAGCCGCGTGGCGCCGGCGCCGCCATCGCTGTTGGAACGCATCGCCCAACCGTTCGTGATGGTCCGACGGGCGGCGGCCGGCGCGGCCGATCGCACGCTCGCGCAACTGCCCATCGCGCGATCGCCGCGGCTCGATCGATGGCTGGATGCGTCGTGGGTCGCGGCAACCTTCCTGTTGCTCGCGCTGCTGGCCGCGGTGCACGCGCACTTTGGCCGGGCGCGCCGGGCGTGGCCGCGCGCCACGCTCGACGGAACCGACGTGCGGCTCGCGCCGCACACCGGTCCCGCCGTGATCGGCGTCCTAACGCCAGAAATCGTCGTGCCGGCGTGGCTCGTTGAGCGCGCCGCCGCCGAACGCCGGCTGGTACTCGACCACGAGCGCGAGCATCTCCGCGCGCGCGACCCGCTCGTGCTCGCCGCCGCGTACTGCGCGGCGGCACTCGTCCCATGGCATCCCGCCGTGTGGTGGATGCTCTCGCGGCTGCGCCTCGCCGTCGAGCTGGATTGCGACGCCCGCGTGCTGCGGCGCGGCGTCGCACCGCGGCGCTACGGCGCCTTGCTCATCGATCTGGCCGCGCGCCATCCGGAGCAGCTGGCCGGCGTGCCCGTGCTCGGCCTCACGCTCACCGATCTGGAACGGAGGTTGATCGCCATGACACCGCATCCTCGCTCATTCACGTACGTTAGGCGCGGCGCGCTTGCCGTAACCGCGCTGGTCGCGTTCGCGATCGCTTGCGACGCGCCGGTGCCGACGTCGGCCAGTGCTCCGCGGACCGTCGACGCGGCGCGTACGCCGCTCGCGTCCGCCATCGTGCTCCCGGACGACTCCGTCCAATACCGGATCGACGGCATGTTGCCCGACGACTCTATCGCGTTCCGGGTTGTGCCGGACGTGCGCAAGCGCGTCGAATTCCTGGTCGCAAGCACGGCCGCTCAGGAGTTCAAAGTGACGGCAGCGCCCGGGACTCGCATGGCGCGGGACGATGTCGACGCGGCGCAGGCGTTGCGCGAGAAGGACTTTGTCGACGAACAGATGGCGGCTCCGAGACCGGATCGGATGAAGATGCGCGTGACCTTCGATCCGGCTCAGGCAGTGCGCGAGAAGGCTCTTGTCGCGGCCATGGCGACAGCGCACCAAGCGGCGCAGAGCAAGGTGAACTTGAGCTTCAACGGTCTCGTCGTCATCGACGGCGCGCCGGCCAGCAACGCCGCGCTCGAGCAGTTGCCGCCCCAGCGTATCGCGAGCATCGACGTGCTCAAGGGCGTCGACGCGACGAGCAAGTATTCGGATCCGCGGGCGGCGAACGGTGTGATCCAGGTGACGACCAAACATCCCTGACCGACCCCGGGCCGTCCTAACGCTGGTCGCGACCGCCCGCGCCGTTCGTCATCGGCGCGGGCGGTTCTGCGTCGGTGCTCCGCGCGTGAAGACGCGGCGCGTTCGAGCGTGGCGGGCGCAGTCCTACACGTCCTAGCATGCGTTCACACTCTGTTAGGACGGAGCGACGCCAGTGCCAACGCCGTCAATCGATTCCACCGCGCTCGCGAGCCGCGGCATCCGAGTCGCCGAGGTACTCGGCTGCATGGGCGCGATCGCGGCGATCAAGCTGTCGCTGGCCTGGCGCGGGTTCGCGGCCACCCTGGCCCGGATCGAAGCGCGCTCGGATGCCGCCGGTTCGCCGCCTCCCGCGGACGATGCCATCGTCGCGCGACTCGACCACCTGCTCGCAGCGGCAGCGGCGTTGTATCCGGGCCGCGCGTTGTGCCTCGAGCGCTCGCTCGTGTTGTACGACCGCCTGCGCCGCGCCGGCGTGCGCGCGGACCTGCGGTTAGGCGTCCAGGCGGCGCCCTTCGCCGCGCACGCCTGGATCGAGCGGCACGGCGCGCCGGTCAACGACGTGCTCGAGCACATCGAACAGTTCACGCCCATCGCGTTAGGCAGGCGGTGAATCTCTTCTGCTGCCTCATCCGGCACGGCGGCGGCCCGGTGCCGCGCCTCTGGCGCGCGCCGCTGGCCGTGGCCGCGGTGCGCCTCGGCCTCGATCCGGCGGAGGTCGAGCACCCGGGCTTCTGGGGGCTCACCGCGGGCACCACCGCTGGACGCCGCCCAACGGTGGCGAGCGCAGGCAATCGGGTCGCGATCGGGACCGTCCGGCTGGATCGAGATCCGCGCGACGATAAACCGCCACAGGATCTCGTGCGCGTGCTGCACGCGTGGCCGCAGGACGACGCCAGCGTTAGGCAACTGCGGGGCGACTTCGCCGTCGTATTGTACGACGCGGCGCACCACACGGCCTGCGCGGCGCGAGACGCATTCGGCGTCGATGCGCTGTACTATCGCCTCCTCCCGGGCGGTATCGCGCTCGCCTCCCGCGCCGACGTGCTCGCGCTCCGCGAGGACGAATACGATCGCGGATATCTCGCGGCGTTCCTCGCCGGATGCGCGCCACACGACGGCGCGACGGCCTTTCGCGGCGTGTCGGCCGTGCCCGCGGCGCACGTTCTGCGCTGCGTGGATGGACGAGTGTCTTTGCACAGATGGTGGTCGGCGGACCACTTCGTAGGTGCCGCGACACCGCCGGCGAGAGAGCTCGTCGATGAATTCCGCCATCGCTTCGCCGCCGCCGTCCGGACGCGCATGGGAGCCGGCGCGGGTGACACATGGTCGGAGCTGTCGGGCGGCCTCGACTCCTCGTCGGTGGCGAGCATGGCGTCACACCTCGCCCAACGCGGCGAGATACCGCACGGTCTCGCCGGCACGGTCACATTGGTCGACCGGCACGGCACGGGCGGCGATGAGCGCCGCTACGTGAACGCGGTGACGGCGGCGTGGCACGTGCCTAACGTCCAGCTGCTCGATGATGCGTGCGACCCGGCGGACGACGATCCGCCGCCGATCACCGATCAGCCGACGGCGTCCTACCTCGCGTACCCGCGCGATCGCCGTCTCGCGCTCGTCGTGCGGCGCGCCGGCGGGAGCGTCCTGCTCTCCGGCTACGGCTCCGATCACTATCTGGGCGGCAGCGCCATCTTTCTCGCCGATTGGGCGGCCCGGGGCAAGTTAGGCGCGACGATGCGCGAGGCGACGCGGTGGGCGGTTGTGGGCCGCGCGTCGGCGTGGGCCATGCTGTGGCACAACGCGGTGATTCCCCTGATGCCGGCTGCGCTCATGCGCCGCTCGCTCGGCGCGGCGTGTGTGCCGCCGTGGATTCTTCCCGCCGCGCGTCGTGCATACGGACTCGAGGCGCGGTCCTTCGTCGCGCGCGTCGCGCGCGGTCCGATAGGACGGAAGTACGCCACGGACATTCTCATGGCGCTCGAGAGCATGCCGGACGTGCTCGCCCTCCACGCGGTGTTGCAGGACGTGGTGGAGGAGCGGCATCCCTTTCTCGATCGCTCGCTGGTGGAGCTGTCGCTCGGGTTTCCGCCGAGCATGTGCGCGCAGCCGTGTGCGCGAAAATGGGTGCTGCGCGAGGCGATGCGCGGGATTTTGCCCGATCTCGTGCGTACCCGGCATGGAAAGGGGTCGGTGGACGCGGCGTTCGCGCAATGGCTCGCGCACGAGCATGGCCGCCTAACGAAGAGCGTGGAACGCGCCGAGCTCGCACGATTCGGGATCGTGGATCTCGGCGCCCTCAAATCCGCGATTCAAGACGGCGTGAACGGCGCTCCGCATCTCCGCGCTGCCATCGTTCGCGCCCTTGCACTGGAGCGCTGGTTGCTCGCGCGATCCGGCCGGTGGACGGCCGGCGGTGGCAGAATCAGTACGGCAGCATCCTCGCAGTTCGCACTTCAACCTTGAACTTGCAATCCAGGAGG
>JANWIK010000099.1 GCA_025449955.1 Gemmatimonadaceae bacterium | reverse complement strand
TCCCAGACGTGCAGGCGATGGCCATACCGATTACCTAACAGATCCTCGGGCACGACGCCGTTCTCGAATTGCCGCGGCACGCCCCACTCGCTCGTGACCATGATGTCGTGGCCGTAGTGCCACCAGAAGTCGTACGCCAGCCGCTGGTCGCCGCGATCGAGCTCCCACGGGCCGAGGACCTCGAACGAATAGTGATCGAGCAGGAAGACGCCGCCCGGACCGCCGTCGCCGCTGCCGCGGCCCGGCGCCGCGCCTAACGCACTGACGTAGATCGCGTCCGGCCCGCAGTGCACGGTGTGCGGGCGGCTGTAGCCCGTTCGATCGAACACCTCGCCGGGTTCGATCACCTTCACGATGCTCGGCCGCGTCGGATCGGGCTTCGTGTCGATGATGTAGATGCGGGAGCTCCGGATGCCCGGCACCACGAGATAGCGGCGCTCGAGGTGTGGATGCGGTGCGTTAGGACAGAGCGCCGAGCTGCAGGCGCTCCAGCCGAAGTGGTGCAGCTCGTCGCCCGCATGCGAGAGCGCGAGCGCGCTGATCACCTGGCCGTACCGCGGCGACGCCGGATCGACGTCCACCACGCGGATCTCATCGGGGCGATCGTTGCGGCCGTAGTTGAGCGCCGCCACATAGGCCACGCGTTCCGGCGGCGCCTCCATCGCCAGGCGCGCCGATGGGTAGAAGGAGGGATCGGGTCGCCATAGTGTCATCCGCCACCTCTCGAATTCGGGGCGCGACATGCCTCTCGCAGTCACACGCGTCGCGCGCGTTGCATTTCTCAGGCAACCCCGCGTGCGCCAATTTGGTTTCACGACGGACTCAACACACTGACGGCGCGCCGGCGAGCGCCGCGGGCATCGGAGTTTCGGGGCGCGCTTGACACGCGCCGATCGATTTCGTACGTTGCCCAAGACAACAGTAGGCCGTGGTGATTTGCCCGCATATTGCAGCCACGTTAAACAACTGCTAAAAAGCGACCTCCCGGGCATGTCGCACGGGATTTTTTGTTTTCACGGTCGTCTTCACGCACACCACGTGCAAGGCAGTTGCTTGTGATGCTGGCTCACGTTCCCGGGCGCTGGGTAGGATGTCCCACGCCCGCCACGATGCGGACGGCCATGGCCGGCGCTTTCGAGCGTCCGGGGAGTCGTTTGCGCATCGTCTAACGGTACCGCGCACACGTCGTTCCCGGCCGCTCGCAAAACGAGCGGTCTTTTTTTTCGCCTAACTCATTCCAGTGATCGCCATGGGTGCAACTCGAACCGCCGACCCCGACCGCTCGCGTCACGCATCGCAGCCGTCCGCCACCGAGCGCGTGCGCGCGCTCGGAACGGAAACCGCGTTCGCGGTGGCCGCCGCCGCGCGGCGCGTCGCCGAGTCGGGTCGGGATGTGGTGCTGCTGCACATCGGCGAGCCCGGCATTCCGACGCCGCCGCACATCGTCGAAGCGGGCGTCCGCGCGCTGCGCGACGGCCTTACCGGCTACGTGGCGCCGGTCGGCATCCCCGAACTGCGCGGCGCGATCGCCGACACGGTCCGCGCACGCGGCATTCCCTGCGCGGCAGAGAACGTGGTCGTCACGTCGGGTGCGAAACCGCTCATGCTGTACACGCTGCTGGCGCTCACCGAGCCGGGCGACGAGGTGCTCGTGCCGGATCCGGGGTTCCCGATCTACGAGTCGGTGGCCCGGTTAGGCGGAGCGCGGCCGGTCCCCTACGCCGTGCGAACCGGAGCCGACGGCCTCTCGGCGTCGGAGGTCGCGGCCGGGATCGGGCCGCGCACCAGGCTCCTCGTCCTCAACGCGCCGCACAATCCGACCGGCTCGCTCATCGCGCCGGCCGAGCTCGATGCCCTGGCCGATCTGGTGCTCGAGCACGACCTGCGCGTGCTGTCGGACGAAGTGTACGGCCGTCTCATCTTCGCCGGCCGCCACGAGAGCATCGCGTCGCGGCCGGGACTCGCCGAGCGCACGGTGCTCGTCGACAGCTTCTCCAAGACGTACGCGATGACGGGCTGGCGGTTGGGCTTCGCGGTGATGCCCGCTCCGTTAGTCGAGCACGTGTCGACGCTCATCATCAACAACACGTCGTGCGCGCCGCCGTTCGTGCAGCATGCCGGCATCGCGGCGCTCACCGGGTCGCAGCACTGCGTGGGCGACCTGGTGGCACGCCTGCGCGGCACACGCGATGCGCTCGTTCGCGGACTCGCGTCGATCGACGGCGTCCGCATCGCCGAACCGGTCGCCGCGTTCTACGCGTTCCCCGACATCGCGCCGCTGCTCGAGCGCAGCGGCCTCACGGTGAACCAAGCGGCCGACGCGCTCCTCGAGCGCCACGGCGTCGCGACGCTCGCGGGCACCGGCTTCGGCGCGGGCGGCGACGGGCATCTGCGCCTGTCCTACGCGACGGCGCCGGAGCGCATCACATTGGCGGTCTCGCGGCTCACTGACTGGGCCGCCGATCTCTCCTCGCGTTCGTGAGGCATCCACATGGCCGACGGCAAAGTGACCCTGGCGACGCTCGCCGCCCTCAAAGCGCGCGGCGAGAAGGCGGTGTTCATCACCGCCTACGACTACCCGACGGCGACGTTCGTCGACCGCGCCGGCGTGGACATGATCCTCGTGGGCGACTCGGCGGCGATGACGATGCTCGGCTTGCCTAACACGTTAGGCATTGGAATGGAGGAGATGCTGATGTTCGTGCGCGCGGTGTGCCGCGGCGCGCGGCGCGCCTTCGTCGTCGGCGACCTGCCGTTTCTCTCGTACCAGCCGTCGGATGAAGCCGCCGTGCGGAACGCGGGCGCGTTCATGGCCGCGGGCTGCGACGCGGTGAAATGCGAGGGCGGACGCCGCGTCGCGCCCCGCGTCCGCGCCATGACCGACGCCGGCATCGCGGTGATGGGCCACCTCGGCCTCACGCCGCAGAGCCTCGCCCAACTGGGCGGCTATCGCGTGCAAGGCAAGACGCTCGACGCCGTGCGCCGCATCGCCGACGATGCACTGGCGCTCGAGGACGCGGGCGCGTTCGCGGTACTGCTCGAGGCCATGCCGGCCGAGGCCGCCGCGTTGGTCGCCGACCGCCTCGGCATTCTGGTGTACGGCATCGGCGCCGGCCCGCACCTCGACGGACAGTTAGTCATCTCGCACGACGTCCTCGGCAATTTCGTCGGGGAGATCCGGCCGCGGTTCGTCAAACGCTACGCGGAAGTCGGACGCGACATCGAGCGTGCGACGCGCGAGTACGCCGCCGACGTGCGCGCCGGCCGATTTCCGGCAAGCGAACATTGCTACCCGCTCGCACCGGAGTGCGACGCCGAGATCCGCGCGGCGCGCGGGTCAGGCGCCCAAGCCTCGCTCCCCTACGCCCCAGCGCTGCCATGACGATGTCCGTGAGTCCCGACCGCGTCGCCGCCGCCCCCGCCCTGGGCGCGCTGCCGCTCGTGTGCCGCCATTGCGGCCGGAATGCCGACGCGGCCCCGGTGGCCATCTGCGACGACTGCTTGGGCCCGCTCGAGCCGGTGTACGATCCGGCGCGTGCGCTGCCCGATCGGGCGACCATCGCCGGCCGCGCGCCGTCGCTCTGGCGCTACCGCGAATGGCTGCCGCTCGCCGGCGAGCCAATCCACTCGCGCGACACCGGCTGCACGCCGCTCGTCGAAGCGCCGCGCCTGGCCCGTCGGTTAGGCATCGCGCGCGCGTGGATCAAGAACGACACGGTGTCGCACCCGTCGCTCTCGTTCAAGGATCGCGTCGTGTCCGTCGCCATCAACGCCGCCGCCGCGTTCGGCATGCGGACGATCGGCTGCGCGTCCACCGGCAATCTCGCCAACGCCGTCGCCGCGCAGGCCGCGCGCGCCGGACTCGATGCGTGGGTCTTCATCCCGCACGACCTCGAGTTAGGCAAAGTGGCCGCGACCGCCATCTTCGCGCCGCACCTGGTCCGCGTGCGCGGCACGTACGACGACGTCAACCGCCTCTGCGCCCAGGCGGCGGACCGGTTCGGATGGGGCATCGTGAACGTCAACCTCCGCTCGTACTACGGCGAAGGCTCCAAGACGATGGCCTTCGAGATCGCGGAGCAGCTCGACTGGCGCCTGCCATCGGCGGTGATCGCGCCGATGGCCGGCGGATCGCTCGTCACCAAGCTGCGAAAAGGATTCGGCGAGTTCCTCGGCGCCGGCCTGGTGGAGGGTACGCTGCCCCGCATCTTCGGCGCGCAGGCCACCGGATGCGCGCCCATCGCGCGGCTCGTCGAGCGCGGCGATGACGAGATCGTCCCGGAGCAGCCGCGCACCATCGCGCGCTCGATCGCCATCGGCAATCCGGCCGACGGACGCTCCGCGGCGCGCGTCATTCGCGAGACGGGCGGTTGGGCATCGCACGTGGGCGACGACGCGATCGTCGCCGGCATCCACACGTTAGCCGAGGACTGCGGCGTCTTCGCCGAGACCGCCGGCGGGACGACCGTCGCCGCCGCACTCGCGCTCGCACGGAGCGGACGCCTCCTCCCCGACGACGAGCTCGTGCTCTGCATCACCGGCCACGGACTCAAGACGCTCGAAGCGTTAGGCGACCTCGCCGCGCGGGCGCCGGTGATCGACGCGCGTCTCCGCGAGGTGGCGGCGCTGGCGACCGCGGCCGGAAGCGAGTCGGCATGATGACGGTGTCGGTGTCGGTACCGGCGACCGCGTCCAACTTGGGCGGCGGATTCGACTGCGTCGGCGTGGCGGTCGATCGCCGTCTGCATGTGACCGTCGGCGTGGGCGCCCAAGGCTCCGGCGTCACGGTGCACCGCGCGGGCACGCTCGCTGCTCTCGACATCGCGCCGGAGCACGATCACATCGTGACCGGATTCCGCGTGGCATGCGCGCGCGCCAAGCGCGCGATGCCCGATCGGCTGGTGGTGAGCGCCGACTCGGACATTCCGGTTGGGCGCGGGTTGGGTTCGTCGGCCGCGGCGCTCGTCGCCGGGGCGTTGGCCGCGGCGGCGCTCTACGGCGATGCGGCGGACACCGCGGACATCATTGCGTTAGGCAGCGAGCGGGAAGGGCATCCCGACAACGTCGCGCCCGCCGTGTTGGGCGGGGCGGTGCTCGCGGTGGCGCGGCCGGATGGCCGCGTGACGACGGCGCCGGTGGACGTGCACCCCTCGCTGCGCTTCGCGTTCGCGATTCCCGATTTCACCGTCGACACGCACCGCGCCCGCGCCGCGCTCCCCGATGTCCTGCCGCACGCCGCGGCGCGAGCCGCGGCTGCCGCCGCGGCGGCGCTCGTGTTAGGCCTGCGCACGGCCGGCGCGGATCTGCTCGCGGCGGGGCTCGACGGCGCGCTGCACGTGCCGTATCGGCGTGCGCTCATCCCGTGGTACGACGAGGTCGTCGCGGCGGCGCGATCGTCCGGCGCGTTCGGCGCCACGCTCAGTGGTTCGGGATCGTCGGTGGTGGCGGTGGCCACCACCGAGCGCGCCGACCAGGTGGCGGCCGCCATGGCCGCCGCCTGGTCGGCGCGCGGCGTCCACGCCGCTCCGCTCGTGTCGGCCCCCTGCCCACTCGGCGCCACCGTCGGCGCCGTCGACCGGAACGCACCACCACTGCCCGGACGTTCATCAACCGTGGAGATTTCATCATGAGCATCACCGTGCACCTGCCCACCATGCTCGCGCGCCTGGCCGGCGACGCCCGCTCGCTCGACGCCAGCGGCGACACCGTCGGCGAAGCGCTGGGGGATGTGATCGGACGATTCCCCGCCCTGGGTCCGCGCCTCCGCGACGACGCGGGCAAGCCCTATGGATTCGTCACGTTCTATCTGAACGACGAGGACATCCGCTTTCAGGGCGGGTTCGCCGCGCCGGTCGCCGACGGCGACGAGGTGATCGTCGTGCCGACCGTGGCCGGCGGGTGACGCCATGACCGCAACCGGAACGGTACCCGTGGATCACACCCAGCGCCTAACCGAGCTCCCGGAGCTGTCCACCGAGGAGTTGCAGCGGTACAGCCGGCACTTGCTGCTGCCGGAGGTGGGTCTCGAGGGTCAACGCCGCCTCAAGGCCGGCCGCGTGCTCCTCGTGGGCGCCGGCGGCCTCGGCTCTCCGTTAGGCTTGTACCTCGCCGCCGCCGGCGTGGGGCATCTGGGGCTCGTCGACTTCGACGTCGTCGACGTGACCAATCTGCAGCGCCAGGTGCTGCACGGCACGCGCGACGTCGGGCGTCCCAAGCTCGATTCGGCCCGCGACCGGCTGCTCGACATCAATCCGCACACGCACATCGAGACCTACGAGACGCGGCTGACGTCGGAGAACGCGCTCGACATCATCGCCGAGTACGATGTCGTGGTCGACGGCACGGACAATTTCCCGACGCGCTACCTCGTCAACGACGCGTGCGTCCTTGCGGGCAAACCGAACGTCTACGGGAGTATCTTCCGCTTCGAGGGGCAGGCAAGCGTGTTTGCGACGCCCGACGGACCGTGCTATCGGTGCCTGTTCCGCGAGCCGCCGCCTCCGGGCCTCGTGCCGAGCTGCGCCGAGGGCGGTGTGTTAGGCGTGCTCCCCGGACTCGTCGGGACGATCCAGGCCACCGAGACGCTCAAGATTCTGTTAGGCATTGGCGACACCCTCGCCGGGCGCCTGCTGCTCGTGGACGCGCTGCGGATGCAGTTCCGGACGCTCAAGCTGAAACGCGACCCCGAGTGCCCGGTCTGCGGCACCCGCACGGTGCGGGAGCTGATCGACTACGAGGACTTTTGCGGACTGCGCGCCGTGCACACCGGCGCGGGGGTCGCCGAGGTGACGCCGGCGGAGCTGGTGGCCTGGCGCGCCCGCGGCGACGCGATCGATCTCGTGGACGTGCGCGAGCCCGGCGAATGGGCACTGGGCCATCTGCCGGGCGCGCGGCACGTTCCGTTAGGCACGGTGTCGTCGGCGCTGGACACGTTCGGCCACCGGACCACGGTGCTCTACTGCAAGGGCGGCACGCGCAGCGCCCAGGCCGCGCGCCTCCTGCAGGAGGGCGGATACACCAACGTCTGGAGCCTCGCCGGCGGCATTTCCCGCTGGCGCGCCGAAGTCGACCCGACCCTGCCTAACTATTGAGGCGCCGCGGCGCGGCACCCGCTCAGTTGCCGAGCCGCTGCAGCCGCGCCGACCGCGCCATCGCATCCACGGTGGCGGCCACGGGTTTGGCCGCCGCCGTGTCACCCGCCTGCTCGAGCGCCTGGAACACGATCGTGCCGATGATCGCGTAATGGTATGCGATACCGACGGAGGCCCGGTCCACCCAGCCGTTTTGTTTGATCAGCGCCTTGGGCGCGCTGTACAAGCTGTCCCAGAGAGCGCGCGTCGTGCGCACATCGAAGTACCCGCCGGAAATGTTAATCGTGTCGGGCGATGGCGTGATCTCGTGCGGCATGAGCTTGGTCACCAGTCCCTGCGTCAACAAATAGGGCTCGAGTCCTAACGCGGTCCCGTATTCCGGCGACGAGAAATAAATCGGGCGCTCGGGATACGAATCGTGAATCATTTGCAGCACCACCAGCTGATCGCGCGTGAGGTATCCGGCCGGAATACGCGCCGTGATGCCGTCGGCCTTGAAGAGTTGCGGTTGGCGGAGCGGCAACGCCGGCGGAATCGAGTCCGCCTGGCCGAAGGACAGCTTGAGCGGCGGCCCCGATGGCGCCGGCCACGAACGGCCGCGGAACCGCGCCGGGCCGGCGGCGGCATCGTACGGACGTATGGGACGCCGAATTATTTGGCGGACGAACCAATCCGTGCCCAGGTACGTGGCCACGGCCACGATCACGTCCTGCCGCACGCCCTCGACTTCCTGCGCGTACCACAGCGGGAACGTGTCGTTGTCTCCGTTCGTCACGATGATCGAATACGGCTCGACCGAATTGAGCATGTCCACCGCCCAATCGCGCGTGAACATCTGGCCGGATCGCGGCGCGTCGCGCCAGTTGCCGATGGCCGGGATGATCGCGATCGCCAACACGGGACACGTCGCGAGCCATGCACGCCTCGGGAGCATCGACGAGGCCGCGGCCTTCGCGCCGGCCGCCATCGTCGCCAACGATTCCCAGAGATACACGAGCCCGAGCGCCACCCACACGCTGTACGACGAAAAGCTCCACAGATAGAAGTAGTCGCGATCGCGCGGCTCGCGCGGCACGCTGTTGCCGAGCTCGGGCGCCTGCGAATAGCTGTACTTGAAGTTCATGTAGTACACGAGCGCGAGCGACACCGTGAGCGCGAACACGGCGAAATACCAGAACGATTCGGGGTCGTGCTTCCAATGGGTCCACGCCCCGGCCAGGCCTAACACGAGGAACAGCGCCGCCAGGCCATTCTGCAACCCGGGATGTTGGTCGTAGGCGTCGCGCAGCCACTGCCACTTGAAGTAGAGCCAGTACATCCCGACCTGCGCCGTGAACGGCGCCTGCCGGTCGAGCACCGACGGCTTCTGGTACTGCTTGCGATTGATGTTGTCGGCCAAGCGCCGCTCGGTGAGCGCGGTGAACGTGCACGACCACTCGAAGTGCGTCGTGCACGCCGTCGGCTCGCCTTCGTTGATCGTCGGGAAGTACGCGGCGCGGATGGGCTCGTACGCGAATGGCGTTAGGCCCAGCACCAGCGCCGCGATCGCCACCAAGACCAGACGCCACCGCAGCAGCGTCTGTGGCCGGCGAATGAGCACGGCGATACCCACCGCGGGCAGCGGCAGAAACCCGGCCGGGTGATTCGTGTAGCCGAGTCCCATCAGGAAGGCCACGAGCACCAGCCACCGGTCGGCGCGCCGATCATCGGGCGCGTCGCACCAACACACCATGATCCACGAAATCGCCGCCAACCCGATGAGCGAGATCGTGTACACCTTCTCGTTCACCACCGATTGGTTCCATACCGTGAACATCGTCGCGCCGATCAACACCGCCGTGCCGGCGCCCGCCAGCCGCAGCCACTTCTCTGTCAACCACCGCGCGAGCACGCGCTCGGTGATCAGGAACCAGAAACCCGCCGACGCCGCGCTCGCCAACGCGGCCATGATGTTGATGCGGGCCGCGTAGCTCACGGGGATCGGGAGCAGCCCGAAGAAATGGCCTAACAGCACGAACAGCGGATTGCCCGGCGGGTGCGGAAGGCCCAGCACCTTGGCCGACGCGATGTATTCGCTCGTGTCCCACATCGCGGTCGACGGCGCCAGCGTCGCCAGGTACAGCACGAAGGTGAGCAGTGCGGCGATGGTGGCGGCCAGGTACGATGGCTTGTAGTCGCTGTTCGCGGCGGATCGGATCGGCATCGATCGGGGAGAGAGGGGAACCGGCACGCGCCGCTCAGGTGGAATCGCGATGGGACGACGCGGGGCGCGCGGCGCGCTCCACGTCGGACGGTGGCGCCGCGCGCGGCGCGCGCACCCATCGCGTGTCGTCCACCAGAAATGCGTAGCGACCGTCATCGCGGCGCATCGGCACCACGGCCGACCACCGCTCTACGTTAGGCACCCGCTCGCGCGCCAACGGCGTCGCGGTCTGGCTCCAGCGGTTGAAGTCGCCGGCCACCACCACACGGGACGCGCCGCGCGTGCGCAGCGCGAAGCGCACCAGGTCGAAGGTGTCGTGCAGCGCGATGTCGATCGAATCGCCGATGAGCGTCGCGCTCGCCTCGAACGGCTCGGGCAGCGACGACCGCCACATCGCGCGCGCCGACGCGAGCATGATCGACACGCCCGCCGCGCTCGCCAGGCACGCCATTGCGACCGTCCGCACGCGCGACGTCGCGCGGCGCCGCGCGCGGCGCGCCCGCTCCTGGGCAGCCGACGTCCGAACCACCGACATGATCCGGTCGACCTGATCCACGCGGGCGGCATGCGGCTCGCGCAGCGCGTGGCGCACCCAGCGCGGCAGCTCCTCGCGTTCGTTAGACATGGATCGACTCGCCGAGCAGGGTGCGCAGCTGCGCGCAGGCGCGCTTCACGCGCATCTTGAGCGCCGACACTCCGGCGCCGGTGGCCACCGCCATTTCCTCGTACGACAGATCGGCGCTGAATCGCATGACCACGGCTTCGCGCTGCAGCGGATGCAGACGCGCCAACGCGCCGGCCAAGAGCGCGTCGCGATCCGCCCATTCGGCTGCATCCTCGTCCCACGATCCCGGCTCGATCGCATGAGCGGGCATCGCCGTCTCGCCGCGCCGCCGCCGCGCCAACGTCGTCCGGCACTGGTTCACGAGAATGCGGAACAGCCACCCCGTGAATCGCTCGCGCTCCTGATACCGCGCCAGATACCGGTAGGCGCGCAGAAAACTCTCCTGCACCGCGTCTTCCGCATCCTCGCGAGTGCCGAGCACGTGCGTCGCGAGGCGGAGACACGACGCATGATGCCGCTCGACGAGCTCGGCAAACGCCTCGGTGTCACCGCCCAAGACGCGACGCACAATGGCAGAGTCGGATGCGGTCATGCCGGAATAACTTCGGGACCCGCGATTTCGTCACCGGTCGAGCCGGTCCGATACATCGCGATGGGGAGAGGGGAACCGCGGAACGCTAATGAGGGACGGGTCCCCGGGTAAGTGCCTTGGCCGGCGCGTCGCGCGCGTCTGGTATCCTCGGGCGCGACGATCGAGATTACGAATGGACCGTCGCCCGCGAACACCTGGTCCTCCTTCCCAAGGGAGACGTGCGCTTCCGCTGCGTCATCTTCGATTGCGATTCCACGCTGTGCGCCATCGAGGGCATCCAGGTGCTGGGAGCCGCGCACCATGACGAGATCGCCCGCCTTACGGAGTCCGCAATGCACGGCCGGATTCCGCTCGAGGACGTGTACGCTCGGCGTCTCGCGTTGGCCCGGCCGGCACGCCGCGATCTCGACGCGCTCGCCGATCGGTACATCTCGGCGCTGGTCCCGGACGCGCGGGATGTGGTGAGCGCGCTCGTCGCCGAGGGGATCGACGTGCGCATCGTGTCCGGCGGCCTCGGTCCGGCGGTGCTCGCCGTCGCGCGCGCACTCGGCGTAGCCGAAGGGCGGGTGAGTGCGGTGGGTGTCCACTTCGATGGCGACGGCGCGTACGCCGGTTTCGACGAGCAGTCGCCGCTCGCGCGGTCGGGCGGCAAGCGCGCGGTGATCGAGGGGTGGACGCCCGCTGTGGCGCGTCCCGCGATGTTGGTGGGCGACGGTGCGACGGACCTCGAGGCGCGGCCGGCGGTGGACGCGTTCGTCGCGTACGCGGGTGTCGTTAGGCGTAAGGACGTGGTCGACCGTGCCGACTTCGTCATCGACGGTCCGTCGCTCGCGGCGGTGGTTCCGCTGGCGTTGGGCGGTGCACCGCCCCGCTCTGCTCTCGCGCGCGCCGTCTTCGACCGCGGCGTCGCACTCCTGGCTGGCCGGTCGCTCGATGGGAGTCCCACATGACGCACGCCACGCTCGACAGCGACGAGCAGATCGTCGTGACGCGCCCGCGCTTCGGGCGCTTCTTTCTCCCCGGCCCGACGGAAGTGCGGGCCGAGGTGCTCGCGGCCCAGCTGCGGCCCATGATCGGGCACCGCGGGGCGCCGATGGAAGCCTTGATCGCGGGCATGCAGCCGGCGTTGCGCGCGGTGTTCCGTACGGCGCGGCCGGTGTACATCGCGAGCTCGTCGGCCACCGGCCTCATGGAGGCCGCGGTGCGCAACGGCGTGAGGCGGCGGGTGCTGTCGTTGGTCAACGGCGCCTTCAGCGAGCGCTTCTACCAGATCGCGCAGGCCTGCGGGTTCGAGGCCGATGCGCTCCGCGTTCCGTTAGGCGACGCGCACACGCCGGAGCTCGTGGCCGGCGCGCTGCGCGGCAAGGCCTACGATGCGGTGACGGTGGTGCACTCCGAGACGGCCACCGGCGTCCTCAACCCGATCGCCGACCTGGCGCGGGTGGTGCACGACGCCGGCGACGTCGTGATACTCGTGGACAGCGTCACCGGCATCGCCGGCGCGCCGGTCGAGACCGACGCCTGGGCCCTCGACTTCGTGCTCACGGGATCGCAAAAGGCGCTCGCGCTGCCGCCGGGCTTGGCGTTGGGCGTGGCGCAGGAGCCGGTCCTGGCCCGCGCACGCGAGGCCAAGGGCCGCGGCATCTACTTCGACCTCGTCGAGTTCGACAAGTATCTGTCGAAGCACCAGACGCCCAACACGCCGGCGTTGTCGCTCTTCTACGCGCTCCAGGTCCAGCTCGAGCGGATCGCGGCCGAGGGCATCGAAGGGCGGTGGGCGCGCCACGCCTCGATGGCCGAGCGCTGCTGGGAGTGGGCGGACGACATGACACAGCGCGGCGTTCCGTTAGGCGTGCTGGCGCCGCCGGGATTCCGGTCGCCCACGGTCACGTGCTTCACGCTGCCGCCCGGCACCACCGGGCCGGCGGTCACGGCGGCGCTCGCCGCGCGCGGCTTCACCATCGGCGCCGGCTACGGCGAGCTCAAGGACGCGACGATCCGCATCGGACACATGGGCGATCACACGGTCGCCGAGCTCGATGCGCTCCTCGCCCAACTCGCCGAGGTGCTGTCGTGAGCGCGCGATGGCGCGTGCTCGTGGCCGATGCCATCGACCGCTCTGCGTTAGGCCCGCTCACCGAGGACAGCCGCTTCGAGGTCGTCGATGCGCCGGGCCTGTCGGGCGACCGCCTCGCGGGCGCCATGGAAAACGTCGACGCGGTGCTCGTGCGGAGTGCCACGAAGATCACGCGCGACTCGCTCGCCCGGGCCGACCGATTGAGCGTCATCGGCCGCGCGGGCGTCGGCGTCGACACCATCGACGTCGAGGCGGCCACCGAGCGCGGCATCGCCGTGCTCACCGCGCCGTCGGGCAACACGATCTCCGCGGCCGAGCTCACGTTCGCGCTGCTGCTCGCCTTGGTCCGTCGCGTGGCCGCCGCGGACCGCTCGATGAAAGCCGGCGCCTGGGACCGCAAGCACTTCACGGGCACCGAGCTCTACGGCAAGACGTTAGGCCTGGTCGGCGCGGGACGCATCGGCAGCGAAGTGGCGCGCCGCGCGCGCGCGTTCGGCATGCGCGTGGTGGCGTTCGACCCGTACCTCGCGGCCGAGCGCGCGGCGGAGCTCGAGATCGAGCTCGCGCCCCTCGATCAGGTGATTGCCCGCGCCGATGCGATCACGGTCCACGTGCCGCTCACCGAGGCGACGCACGGCCTCATCGACCGGGCGATGCTGGCCCGCGCCAAGCCCGGCGCCGTGCTGGTCAACTGCGCGCGCGGCGGGATCGTCGAGGAGGCGGCGTTAGTCGATGCGCTGCGCGACGGTCGCTTGGCGGGCGCGGCGCTCGACGTGTACGAGCAGGAGCCGCTGCCCGCCGACCATCCGTTGCGCACGCTGGACACGCTGCTGCTCACGCCGCACCTGGGCGCGTCGACGGCCGAGGCCCAACGCAACGTGGCCCTCGAGATCGCGGACGCGGTGCGCGGCGCGCTCGCCGACGGCGACCTGTCGCGCGCCGTCAACGCGCCGGCGGTGGGCGGCGACGAGATGCGCCGCGCGTCGCCGCTCCTGACGCTGGGCGCGACGTTAGGCGTGATCGCGTCGGCGCTCGCCGACGCGCCGGTGCGCGAGGTGGAAGTGGTGCTGGCCGGCGGCGCGCCACGGCTCTTGCGCCCGCTCGTGCCGTGCGTGCTGGTGGGCGTGCTGCGGTCGACGTTAGGCGCGGAGCGCGTCAACTTCGTCAACGCGGCGTGGCTGGCCAAAGGCCGCGGCATCACGGTCACGCAGGCGCAGCGCGAGCCGCACGTCGACGCCGGCGACCAGATCGAGGTCCGCGTGCGCGCGGGCGACGCCGTCACGCTCGTCGCCGGGGCGATGCTGGCGCAACACCACCCGCGGCTGGTGCGGATCGGCGACTACCGGCTGGACGTGGTCCCGCACGGCACGCTCGTCGTGCTCCGCAACCGCGATGTGCCGGGCGTCATCGGGCGCGTCGGCACGTTGTTAGGCGAAGCCGGCATCAACATTGGCGAGTACCACCAGGCGCGTCTCGCCGCGGGCGGCGACGCGCTGGCGGTCGTGAACGTCGACGCACCGTTGTCCGCCGCGGTCATCGCCGACCTCCGGACGCTGCCCGGCGTGACCGACGTGCGGCAGGTGGACCTGGGCGACGGCGCCGGCGCGCGCTGACGCGCGCCGGTGC
>JANWIK010000098.1 GCA_025449955.1 Gemmatimonadaceae bacterium | reverse complement strand
GGGCGCGCTCGTCTGCGCGCCCGCAAAACTTGCCGCCGAGCGTCCAAGGCCACTGATTTCCATCAGTGACCGAACAGCTCGCACCCGTTACGATGCCGCTCGCGCGGCCCGACGACGCCGACAGACAGGCCCAGCTCGACCGCATGAAGCGGCGGGCGTCGGGCCTGCTGGTGCTCGCGACGGCGGTGTTCGGCGTCACGCGGTGGTACGAAAGCCGGCTCCCATGGCTCGGCTTCATCCGCGCGACCGCCGAAGCCGCGATGGTGGGTGGCCTGGCAGACTGGTTTGCCGTGACGGCGTTGTTTCGGCACCCGTTGGGCATTCCGATCCCGCACACCGCGATCGTGGCGTCGCGCAAGGACCGCATCGGCCGCACGTTAGGCAATTTCGTCCAATACAACTTTCTGGCGCGCGATGTCGTCGCGCGGCGCCTCGCGTCGATCCACATCGCCGACCGCGCGGCGACGTGGCTGGCCGAACCAGCCAACGCCCGGCTCATCGCGCATCAGGTGGCGCTCGGCCTGGCCCGGTCGGCCGAAGCGCTGCCGGATGATGATGCGCGCCGGTTGATCGGCGACGGTCTCGCCGCACGCGTCCGCGCCACGCAAGCGGCGCCCGTGCTGGGCTCGATGCTGTCGTTCATCACCGCCGATAGCCGTCACCAGGATCTGCTCGACGATGCGTTGGAGCTGATCGAGCAATCGGTCCGCGACAACCGCGAGATCATTCGCGTCAAGGTGGGCGAGGAGAGTCCGTGGTGGATGCCGGGCGTGGTGGACGAGCGCATCTATCTCAAGATCGTGGGCGCGATCGAGAATCTGCTGCACGAGGTGCGCGAGTCTCCCGACCATCCGCTGCGCGCGAAATTCCACGACGCGCTGGTGCGTTTCACGGAAAAGCTGCGCACGTCGCCGGACGTGATTGCCAAAGCCGAGGCGCTCAAGGACGAATTGTTCAGTGCGCCTGTCCTGGACGAGATCGCGACGTCCATCTGGCGGACGGCGCGCACCGGCCTCGTGAGGTACGCCGAGCGGGAGCAAAGCGGGGAGGCATCGGCGAACCCCGGCGCGCTGGAGCGCGGCATCGTCTCCTTCGCGCAGGCGATGCAATCGAACGACGCGATGCTCGGCGAGTTGGACCGGTTCATCACCGACGCCGCGCTCGCGGTGGTGGAGCAGCATCGCGACGAGGTGGGCGAGCTGATTGCGAACACGGTGGCGGCGTGGGATCCGGACGCGACCTCGCGGCGCATCGAGCTGGCCATTGGGCGGGACCTGCAGTTCATCCGCATCAACGGGACGCTGGTGGGCGGACTGGCGGGCCTCGTGATTTACGCCGTGTCGCGTTTCTGGTGACCGGCGCGACGCGTCCTTCGTGATTATTGTTGTAGGCAGCGATCATGGCCGCACCCACACTCACCACCGAGATCACCGACAGCGTCAACGCGCGCATCCTCGCCGTGTCCGAGGATCGCGTGGCGGGCTTCCACGCCGATCCGTTCGCCGAGATCGCGCGGCTGTCGGGCGTTCCGTTAGGCACGGTGTTGGATCGGATCCGCGGCATGGTGGCCGCGGGCACCATTCGGCGCGTCCGGCAAACGTTGTTGTCGACCAACCTCGCGCCGGGCGCGCTCGTGGCGTGGCGCGTGCCGGCGCCGGCGCTGGACGCGGCGTTCGATTTCATGGTCCGCGACGATCCGTTTTCCGGCCACGTGGTGATCCGCTCCACCGACACGGAGACCGACGGCTCGGCCTACCGCCTGTGGACCACGCTCAAGGTGCCACAGGGATTCTCGATGCAGCGACACGCCGAGCACCTCGCGCATCGCGTCGGGGCCGATGCGTTTCTCCTCATGCCGGCCAAGGCGCTGTTCACGCTCGGCGTTGGGCACATGCGGCGGCGGGGGATGGAGCCGGGCAGCCGGTCCGATGAGCCGGGCCGCATCCTCGACACGCACCTGGTGCGCCTAACGGAACTCGAGTGGCGGGTGCTGGAGCGGCTCAAGCGCGAGCTGGCGGTGGCCGAGATCATCGACGATCCGTGGCGCGCGCGGGCCGCCGAAGCCGGCGTGTCGCGCGACGAGTTTCTGCGCGTGGCGCGCACGCTCGACGAGCGCGGCGTGATCGGGCGCTTCTCGACGTTCCTCGAGCACGTGAAGCCGTCCGCCGCCGGCACGCGGGTGACGCGTTACAACGCGCTCTTCCATTGGCGCGTCCCGCCCGGCCGCGAGATCGAGGCGGGCTGCGAAGTGGGCCGGCATCACATCCTGACGCACGCGTATTGGCGCGAGGGCGGGCCGGCGTTCGCGAACGTGAACATCATGGCCGTGGCGCACGGCACCGACAAAGCGTTGGTGTTGGCGCACAAGGCGGCGATCGATGCGCACCTGGCCGATGCGTCGATCGAGGTGAATTACACGAACGTGTTCTGGGGCGGACGGAGCGAGATCAAGCCATCCGAGATTTCACCGCTGGCGTACGAGGAATGGTGCACACGCGAGGGGCTGGACCCATCCACCATGCGAGAGGCAACCTGATTCCTCGCGTGATCGGAGCGCTGTTCGCGCTCGGTGTCGTGATTGCGTGTGCCGATGCGCGGAGCGACCCGCCCCACGCGCCGCCGCATCATCCGGTCGCGTCGCGGCCCGCGACGCACGCGGACACGATGCTCGACTCGGCGCACGCCGTGACGGCGCGTCAACAACAGCGATGCGCATCCGATGCGCGTCTGACGAGCGAGCTGGCGGCGATCCGCGCCGACAGCGACTCGGCGCGCGCGGATTCCATCCGTCGTGCGGCGCAGGACAGCGCGGCGCTCGCGTCCGCCGATTCGTTAGGCGCGCGCGACAGCGCGCAGGGCGGCTCGTCGCACGGCGTCCGCACGACCAGCCGCCGGCGCACGCGTCGCGTGCACCACGCGGCCGCGACCGTGGCGGCGCAGCCCGCGTCGTGGCACGACGCGGTCGCCCGCCGCGCGCTGGGGCAGACGCCGCTCCCCGGCTCGCTGTTCCCGGGGTGCCGCGTCGTGTCCTACTACGGCAATCCGTTCTCCAAGCGGATGGGCATTTTAGGCGAGATCAATCCCGATTCGATGCTCGCGCGTCTGCAGCGGCAAGCCGACGCGTACGCCAGCGCCGACAGCACGACGCCGGTGATTCCCGCGCTCGAGTTGATCGTGACGGTGGCCCAGGGCAACGCGGGGCGCGACGGGATGTATCGCGCGCGGATGCCGGATTCGGTGATCGACAAGGTCGCCTCGTGGGCGGAGCGACGCGGCTACTTGTTGATCCTCGACGTGCAAGTCGGGCGGAGCTCGGTGCGCAGCGAGATCGCGCCGCTCGTCAAGTATCTGGTGCGCCCAACGGTGCACCTGGCGCTCGATCCCGAGTTCGCGATGCAGGGGACGAAGGTGCCGGGCCACGTGATCGGGACGCTGGACGCGTCGCAGGTGAACGTGGCGGCCGACACGCTGGCTGCGTTAGTCACGGAATATCAGCTGCCGCCCAAGATGCTGATCGTGCACCGGTTCACGCGGCCGATGCTGACGAACCACGAGCGCATCCATCTGGACCCGCGCGTGCAGATGGTGATCGACATGGACGGCTTCGGCGCGCCGACGCTCAAGCGCAGCTCGTACCTGCACTACATCTTCGAGCACCCGGTCCAGTTCGCGGGTTTCAAGGTGTTCTACAAGAACGACAAGCCGATGCTGACGCCGGCGCAGGTGGTGAAGCTGAAGCCGATTCCCGTCTTCGTCATGTACCAGTGACGCGGGGAAGCGCGCGCCGCAGGCGGCGCGCGGGGGGAAGAGGGAACGGGGAACGGGGCGGGAGGAGGAGGCAGGTGGCGTCCAGGCTCCGCTCCCCGAGCGCAGCGTTTCCCGAAGCGCGCCGTTAGGCGAGCGGGTCCCCACTCCCCGTGTTCCGCTATGTGCTCGCGCTCCTCTTCTCGGCCGATCGCCGGCGGGTCGTGCTCGTGGAGAAGACGCGGCCGGCGTGGCAGGCGGGGCGGGTGAATGCGTTAGGCGGCAAGGTGCGCGAGGGCGAGCCCGTCGACGCGGCGGCGCGGCGCGAAGTGTTCGAGGAGGCGGGCGTCGACGTCGCAGGGTGGGAGCACGTGCTCGTGTGGCGCGACGCCCAGTACATCATGCACGTGATGCGCGCGTTCGATGACGCGGCGTTGTGCGCGGTCACGGCCGAGGACCAGCGCGTGTTCCTGGCGGACGTGGATGCGTTGCCGGCTACCGTGATCGACAATCTGCGGTGGCTGGTGCCGTTGGCGCTCGACCGCGATGTCGCGCTGCCGATCGACGTGCGGAGCGCGGCGCCCGAAGGGTCGGGACTCACAGAGCCTCCGCCGGCATGAGCGGCGACGCACGAGCCGAGCGGCGTTCGGTTTCGGCACGGGCGATCCCACAGGCGGACACTGGGCGCTCGAACTGAGTCAAGATGCACGAGCTAACATGAGACGAGCGGGCGACATGGCGCTCGTGCGCACGTGGCACGAGTATTCCCTTCGCACGGCACCGTCCACGCGTCGCATCCCCCCGCTCGATCACGGGTCTCCATGCTCCACGACATTCGCTACGCGATTCGCACGCTCGTCCGGACTCCGGGCTTCGCCGCCGTCACCGTCCTCACGTTGGCGCTGGGGATCGGCGCCAGCACGGCGATCTTCAGCGTCGTAAATGCGGTGCTCCTGCGGCCGCTGCCCTACACGCAATCGGACAAGCTCGTCGACATCTCGGCCAGCGGGTTAGGCGGGGGGTTCCGGCTCGGGCTGTCGTATCCGTACGCGTTGGCCGTGCGAAGCATGAAGCAGGATTTCGCGGGCATCGCGGCGTACACCACGCAGCGCGCGAACATGACGGGGTTGGGCGATCCGGTGGAAGTGCAGGCGGCGCTCGTGTCGCCCGAGTTGTTCTCCGTGCTCGACGTACACCCGATCGTAGGGCGCATGTTCGGCCCGGCCGACGTCCACCAGCCGGTGACGGTCTTGAGTTACGCGACGTGGGCGGGCCGCTACGGGCGCGACCGCTCCGTGTTAGGCAAGACGATCACGCTCGACGGGCGCACGTATACGGTGATCGGCGTGCTCCCGCCTGCCGTACAATTTCCCGACGAGCGGACCGAGCTCTGGCTGCCCATCGGCGTCGCGTTCGCCGATGATCCGCAGATCGAGGTGAACGAGCACTACTACGCGTTCAACGTGGTCGGACGGTTGGCCCCGGGCGCGACGATGGCACGCGCCGCTCACGATTTGACGGCGCTCGCGAAGCGGTTCGCCGCGTCGCCGGCATCAACCAACAGCGCGCCCGCCGCGGGGCCGGTGCGCCGGGAAATCGTCGCACGATCGGGCGGAGGGCCCGGTGGCGCGCCGGCGGCGTCGCCCAAAGCGGCACTGGACGAGCCTGACTTCCGGCTGATGCCGTTGAGCCGCACGGTGGTGGGCAGCGGCCGGACCTCGATCCTCGTGCTCTTCGGCGCGGTGGGCGTGGTGATGCTCATCGCCTGCGTGAACGCCGCCGGACTGCTGGTGGCGCGGGCCAGCAGCCGGCGCCGCGAGATCGCCGTGCGCCGGGCGTTAGGCGCGGGGCGCGGGCGCATCGTGCGGCAGCTGCTCGTCGAGAGCGTGCTGCTGTCGATCGTCGCCGGGGGGGTGGGTCTGGCGTTAGGCGCATGGGGCCTCGAGGCCCTGCTCGGCGCGTGGCCGGGTGTGCTGCCGCGAGTCGGCGCGATCGGCATCGACGCGCGCGTGTTGCTCTTCACGCTCGTGTTGGCCATCGTCACCGGCGTTGCGTTCTCGCTCTTGCCCGCGCTGCGCGCCGCCTCCCCCGACGTCGAGCGTACGCTACGCGATGATTCGGCCTCGAGCATCGGCGCACGCCGTCGGACCCACGGCGCGCTCGTGGTCACCGAGATGGCGCTGGCGCTGGTGCTGCTCGTGGGCGCGGGCCTGCTCGTGCGCAGCTTCATTCGCCTGAGCGAAATCCAGCCCGGCTTCGATCCGGAGAACGTGCTCGCGGCGCGCATCCGTCTCACGCCCGCGCGGTATCCCGGCGCGCAGCAGCAGCGTGACTTCTTCGACCAAGTGAAGCAGGATCTGCTGCGCCACCCCGGCGTGAACGCGGCGTCCCTGTCGCGCACACTGCCGCTGAGCGGCGCGTCGATGATGTTAGGCATGGATCCGCGGGAGGTGCGGCCCGACGATCCCGAGCAGGTCTTGATCATGGCCTTGGACGTCGTGGACGACGGCTACTTCAAGGCGTTGCGCATTCCCCTTCTCGGCGGCCGCGTGTTCGCGTCGTCCGACCGCGCGGGCGCGCCGAACGTTGCGATTGTGAACGACCTCTTGGCGAAGCGATTGTGGCCCGGACAATCGCCAATCGGCAAGCAGATCCCGGTGCACCAGCCGGGCGGCGCGAGTGGCGAGGCGACGGTAGTCGGCGAGATTGCCGCCCTTCGCTCTGGCGCGATCGATCACCCGCCGCAGCCGGAGATCTATTTGCCGGCGGCGCAGTCCGGCGAGAACGTGCAGATGTGGGTGGCCGTGCGTGCGGACGCACATCCGCTGCAGCTCGCCGCCGCCATGCGCGATGCCGTGTTGCGCGCCGACCCCGAGCAACCCATCGGCGAGATCGTGAGCCTCGAACAGTTGATCGAACGCCAAACGGCTGCGCGCCGCCTCACGATGGCGCTGGTGTCGCTCTTTGCCGCGGTCGCGATGACGCTGGCGGCGGTCGGCATGTACGGCTTGGCGGCCTACACGGTGACCCGCCGGACGCGCGAGTTCGGCATCCGCGTTGCGTTAGGCGCGCGCTCGCGCGACGTGCTGGACATGGTGCTGCGCGAGCACCTGCGGCTCATCGTCGTCGGCGCGGCGTGCGGCATCGTGATCGCGCTGGGATTGACGCGCGTGATGCGCTCGATGCTCTACGAGGTGAGCCCGACCGATGTGCCGACGTTCGTCTGCACGGTGGCGGGACTGGCGCTCGTCGGCCTACTCGCGGCGCTGGTGCCGGCGCGCCGGGCCACCCGCGTCGATCCCATGATCGCCCTGCGCCACGATTGACCGCCGCCTAACGACAATGCGTTAGGCCGCGCCGTCCAGGATGTGCCGGATCTTGCGCGTCAACGCATCCGGCGAGAACGGCTTGCCCAGGAACTCGACGCCGTCGCCGAGGAAGTCGCCCTGCTGGCTGGCGCTCTCGGCGTAGCCCGACATGAGCAGCATCGCCATGTCCGGGTGCCGCTCGCGAATGCGCCGAGCGAGGTCCGGGCCCTGCATCTCCGGCATCGCGATGTCCGAGAGCACGAGATCGATCGAATCGGCGGACTTCTCGCAAATCCGGAGCGCCTCGGCCCCGTTCGTCGCCTCGATCACCCGATGGCCGGCGCGCTCGAGAATCCGTTTGATCACGGCCCGAATGCCGTCGTCGTCTTCGACGACGAGCACGGTCTCGCTGCCGCCGCGCGCCGCGGGACGCGCGGGCTGGCCGGCCGGCGTCGCGGCGCTGTCGGCGACGGGCAAGTACACCTCGAACGTCGATCCCTCCGCGGGCTCGCTGATCACCCGGATGTAGCCGCCGGATTGCTTCACGATCCCATACACCGTCGACAAGCCGAGTCCGGTCCCCTTGTGGCGGTCTTTGGTGGTGAAGAACGGCTCGAAGATCCGCGACTTCGTGGCTTCGTCCATACCGTGCCCGGTGTCGGTCACGGCGATCAGCACGTACTCGCCGGGCCTAACGGCGAACGACCACCCCTCGCGCGCCGATGCCGCGTCGATGGCGACGTTCTGCGTGCGCACGGTGAGGCGGCCGCCGTCGGGCATCGCGTCGCGCGCGTTGACGACGAGGTTGACGATGACCTGCTCCAGCTGCCCGGCGTCGGCGCGCACGGCGTGGAGGTCGGACGCGAGCCGCGTCGAGAGCGTGATGTCCTTGAGCAGCAGCCGTTGGAGCATCTTCTCCATCTCGCTCACGGTCTGATTCACGTCGAGCACGCGCGGCTGGAGCATCTGCTGGCGGCTGAACGCGAGCAGTTGTCGCGTCAGGCGGGCGGCGCGGTCGGCGGCGAGATCGATCTCCTGAATGTCTTTGTGGCGGGCGTCGTCGGTGGCGACATCCTGGAGCAGCAGCTGGCTGTAGCTCTTGATCGCGGTGAGCATGTTGTTGAAGTCGTGCGCCACGCCGCCCGCGAGCCGGCCCACCGCTTCCATCTTCTGCGCTTGCAGCAGCTGCGCTTCGAGGCGTTTGCGGTCCGTCATGTCGGTGAACGTCACGATGAAGCCTTGCGACGCATCTTCGTCGAGCGGGCCCCACGACATGCTGACCTCGAGCGTCGACCCGTCTTTCCGCGTCGCCATGCCGGGCACGTCGGTCTTGACCGATCGCGCGTCGCCCTCTGCGTTAGGCAACTTGGCGGTGCCCGGCAGCATGGGCAGGCGCTGGCCAATGGCATCGGCGGCGGCCCAGCCGAACATCAGCTCGGCGGCCGGATTCCATCGTTGGACCACGCCGGCGGCGTCCACCGCGCACACCGCGAGCGGTGCGGCTTCGAACAACCGGCCCAACCGCGCGTTGGTCCGGCGCAACTCGGCGTCGCGGTCGCGCAGGGCCTCGCTGGCGCGATCGGCCGCCGAGAGGGCCGCGCCTAACTCTGCGTTGGACATCTCGAGCTCGCTGGTGAGCGTCTGCAGCACCTGCATCTGCTGCTCGAGCTCGCCCTGCTGCTCCTCGAGCTGCGTCGCCTGCAGCTCGAGATACTCCTGCTGCTGGAACATCTCGTCGGCCTGGCCGAGCAGCCGCGCCCGCATCCGGCGCATGATCAGGAACAACAACGTGATCTCGACCACCAGCACGGCAGCCGACGACCAGCGCAACACGACCATGCTGCGATCGCGGAGCGCGAGCCGTCGCATGGCGCGCTGGATGAGGTCGCCGGCCACCGCCCGCGCGCTGTCGGCGAGCGGCATGCCCGGCACCGCGTCGCGTCGCGCGGTGTCGAAATCGCCGCGGCGTCCGGCGGCGAGCGCGGGCGCGACGAACGTCGTGTCCCAGCGCGCGGCCAACACGCGCAGGGCGTCCACGCGCGCCTGCGCGTCGGGCTCGTCCGCCATTCCCGTGCGCAAGGCCTCGAGCGTGCGGTCGAGATGCACATCGCCGAGTCCGACGGGTGCGGGTGCGGTCGCGTCCGCGCCGAGCAGGTAGCCGCGCACGTCCGACTGCCGGTCCACCAGCAGCGTGTGAACGTCGCGCGCCAGGAGCACCACCTGCCGCCCCTGCACGATCTCGCTCCGGCTCATCAGCTGCACGATCACGATGAGCGTCAGCGTCGCGATGACGCCGCCCAGTGCCAGCAATCCCAGTCCGAACAACCGGCGGACGACCGCACGCATGCGCGCGCGATCGAGTGCGGATGGTCGTTGGACGGTGGTCATCAGCGACAATTGGACCGGGACGAAGGTAAGGCAGTGCTCGTGTATCTAGGTGCTGGGCGCATGTCGCGCCAGCCAACAGGCGCTCGCGTTTCCGCCCGCGCCGGCCGGCAACGGTCCATGCTTCCCGGGAGATGACGCACGGGACCGTGCATGCGTCATCGTGCGCGCCCCGCTCCGTGTCCTCCAGGACGGGCGGCACGCTCTTGGCAGACGATCGGCAATGCCATGGTAGAACCGACGGAGTTGCATCCCGCGCGGCGCCACGTCCCCGCGCTGGATGGCGTGCGCGGCCTGGCGATCCTCGCCGTGATGGCCTTTCATTTCACACTGCGCATGCCCGACGCGACGGCGGGCGATCGCCTGGTACATCGGGTGTTAGGCGCGGGGTGGGCCGGCGTCGATCTGTTCTTCGTGTTGTCGGGTCTGCTGATCACGACCCTCCTGCTCGACGCGAAGGACGCACCCCACTACTTCCGTACGTTTTACGGGCGGAGAGCGCTGCGCATTTTCCCGTTGTATTACGGATTCCTGGCGGTGTACTTCCTGGTCGTCGTGCATCGAGGCACGACGGGCGACGACCACTACCTGTGGCACGAGCAGGGGTGGTGGTGGAGCTATCTCGACAACTGGTGGCTGGCGTTCGTGCGCCGCACCGAGCCGCCTAACTATTTCTGGACCGGGCCGTTCTGGTCGCTGGCCGTCGAGGAGCAGTTCTATCTCGTGTGGCCGACGCTGGTGCTGCTGCTCACGAGGCGCCGCCTTGCGCTGGTGTGCGCGGCGATCATCGCGGCCGCGCCGCTCTTCCGGTTGGGATTGCGCGCGCATCACGCGGCGCTCATCGCGCCATATGCGCTGACGCCGGCGCGGCTCGACTCGCTGGCCGTGGGCGCGCTGCTCGCCGTGTTCCTGAGCGACCAACGGACCGAGAAGTGGGCCGCCCGGATCGCCATGCTCGCCGGGCTGGCCGCCGCCGCGATCACCGTGACGGTGTTCCATCGGCACGGCGGCTTGTGGACGTACGGCGGCTGGGAGGAAGGCCCCGGATATACGGTGATGGCGATCGGGTGGGGCGGACTCGTGGCCGCCGGGGCAACGGCCGTCCGGGGCACGATCGCCGCCCGCGCGTTGGGCGCGCGCTGGCTCCGTGCGTTAGGCAAGTACAGCTACGCGATGTACGTGTTCCACGTCCCGATCTGGGCGCACGTGCAGCCGCTTGTCTTTCCGGGCAACCGGGTGCCGACCGTGTGGGGGTCGCACATCGTCGCCTCGCTCGGTTTGGCCGCGCTGTGCGGGTTGCTGGCGTTTGCCGCCGCGTTCGCGAGCTGGCACGTGTACGAAAAGCAATTCCTGACGCTCAAGCGGTATTTCGCGTACGAAAGGCCGGGGCGCGACGCGAGGCGCGCACCGGCGCCGGCCGGAGAGCCTGCCGCCGCGCGCACGGGCGCGGCCCGCGCAGCGTTAGGCGCTTACGCCATGGGTGCGCGCGACGAGCTCCGCTGAGCGCGATATTGACGTCTGCGCGCGTCGGTCGTATGATGACGAAGGGACAATCGACGCCCGGCGATGGAGTTCGCCGCCAACCGCCGGATCCCCCCGGCTGATGACTCCTACGGTAGGCCTACGCAGGAGTCTTTTTGTGCCCATGGACCTCGCGTCCGCTCACGCCGCGCTTCCCCCCCATCATTCCTGCATGCCCATTGCACTCCGTTGGGCATGGACGGAACACCCATGATTTGGTACGTCGCGATCGGCGGCGCCGTCGGCAGCGTCGCGCGATTCCTGTTTGCGGTGCTGATTCAGCGCTGGAGCGCCAGCACGTTCCCGGCCGGCACGCTGGTCATCAACATCACCGGCTCATTCCTGCTCGGCTTCCTCATGCGCTACGCGCTCGGCACGTCGAGCGTCACGCCCGAAGTCCGGGCCCTGCTCACGACCGGATTCTGCGGAGGCTACACGACCTTCTCCACGTTCAGCTACGATTCGATCATGCTGATGGAGTCCGGCCAGTATGGGCGTGCTGGCCTGTATGTCGCGCTGAGCGTCGGGGCATCCCTGCTCGCCACGGTGGCCGGGATCGCGACCGCCCACGCGCTCCTGGCGTTCCGCGCGCGCGCCTAACCAGCGCCGGCCATCCAGTCGTTGCGAGGTCACCATGCACGGGTTCAAAGGCGAACGGACGCTCATGCGGATCTACGTGGGCGAACGCGACAAGTTCCACGGGAAGCCGCTCTACGAAGCGATCGTGATGATGCTCCGCAGCCGGCACTACGCCGGCGTGACCGTCCTGCGCGCGATCATGGGCTTTGGCGCCAGCAGCCACCTGCGGACCGATCGCATCGAAGTGCTGTCCACCGATCTGCCGATCGTCATCGAATGCGTCGAGACCGCCGAGCGAATTCAGGAGGTGCTGCCGGCGCTCGATGGGATGATCGGGGGCGGACTCATCACGCTCGAGCGCGCCAACGTGATCATGTACCGGCCGCACGCGCAGGATGAAGAAGGCGCGGACGACTGGTCGCTGGATGTCGGGCGTGCCTAACGGAAACGCCGCAAGGATTCGGTAACAGCGTCGCGTTTTTGGTCCGACCACCGGCGACCCGCGGCGCCATCGTGTGCGCCATGCTCGCCGCCATCCTCTCCGCCGCCATCCTCGGCATCGAAGCCTATGATGTGACTGTCGAAGTCGACGCCGCGCGCGGCTTGCCGGCGTGGACCATCGTCGGTCTGCCGGCGGGCGCCGTGAAAGAAAGCCGCGAGCGCGTCGGCGCCGCCCTCGTCAACTCCGGATTCGCGCTGCCCCCTCGGCGCGTGACGATCAATTTGGCGCCGGCCGACGTGAAAAAAGAAGGGACCGCCTTCGACCTGCCGATTGCGTTAGGCATCCTGGTCGCCACCGGCCAACTCGCCCCCGACCCCCTGGCCGCCATCATCGCCGTTGGCGAGCTGGGCCTCGACGGATCCCTGCGCCCGGTGCGCGGCGCCCTCCCCATCGCCCGCCGCGCCGCCCAACGCCCACACGCCACGCTCGTGCTGCCGCCGGGCAACGTCGCCGAAGCGGCACTCGTGAGCGCCGTGCCGCTCTGCACGCCGCCTAACTTGACCGCGCTCATCGCCGCCCTCCACCAACGCCGCCTCGTGCCGGCCGAAGTCGCGCCGGCGGCCAGTGCCCACGACCCGCAAGCACCGGACTTCGCCGACGTCGCCGGACAGGAAACCGCCAAACGCGCCCTCGAGATCGCCGCCGCCGGCGGGCACAACGCCCTCATGGTCGGTCCGCCCGGCGCTGGGAAAACCATGCTCGCCCGCCGGCTCCCCGGCATCCTCCCGGCGCTCGAAGAATCCGAAGCGCTCGAAGTCGCGGCAATCCAGTCGGTGGCCGGCCTCATCGATCCACATCGCCCCCGCAACTCGGCGCGCCCGTTTCGGGCGCCGCACCACACGATCTCGGACGCGGGGCTCATCGGCGGCGGCAATCCGCCCCGTCCCGGCGAAGTAAGCCTCGCACACCTGGGCGTCCTCTTCCTCGACGAGCTGCTCGAGTTCCGACGACACGTCATGGAGTCGCTCCGACAACCCATGGAAGATGGTCGCGTGATCATCGCCCGCGCCGCACATACGGTGGCGTTCCCCGCACGCTTCACCCTCATCGGCGCGATGAACCCGTGCCCGTGCGGCAACGCCGGCGACACCACTCGGCGCTGCTCCTGCGCCGCCGGCGACATCGTGCGGTATCGCGCGCGCTTGAGCGGTCCCATGACCGACCGCATCGATCTCCACGTGCACCTGGGGCCCGTCGGCCTCCGAACGCTCATGTCGCCGCGACGAGGCGAAGCGTCGGTCGCCATCCGGGGTCGGGTCGAGGCGGCGCGCGCCCGCCAGCGCGCCCGGTACCGATCCACGCCTAACTGCTCGTGCAACGCGCAGGCGCCGCCCTCGCGCCTCGACGTCCATGCCGATCTCGCCCCCGATGCGCGAACGATGCTCGATCGCGCCGCCGATCGCGTCACGCTCACCGCGCGCGGATACCACCGGGTCATCAAGGTCGCGCGCACCATCGCGGACCTCGACGGCGAGACGGTGATCGGCCTTCCGCACCTCGCCGAAGCGCTGCGCTATCGACCCGCCGACCCCGCGACCGATGACGCCACCGCGCCTGCCTAACGGAGCGGCGCGCCGCCGTTCCTCATGCCGTAGCGTTCGGCGGAGAACGGTCGAGCTCGGCGCCGGGCCGAGCGTCACGGTCCCGGCCGCCGTGACGCCAGTCCCGAAGCCGCGTCGCAATGATGGGAATCCGATCGCCGCGTGTCGGTCGTACCGAGCAGGTGCCATCGGCACGCGTCCTGTAATGCTCGTGTCCCGCCGCCGCGGATCGCGCACCGCGCGGACGGGTACATCGGGATTCGGCCCCGCACACCGACACGCGCGCGTCACTCAAGGAGCGCTGTACACATGCCTCATCGAGGTTCGCCCGTACCGCCGCCGAATGTCTGGCGGCGCGCAGCATGGCTGGCTCTCGCCGCCCCTCTCCTCATCGCTGCGCGCCACGTCGCGTCACCCCCGCAACTCGGCACCATCGTCATCAGTGGGTCGGTGCGCGATAGCATGGATGCCATCTGGACTCGCAGCAACCAGCACTGGAACGAGCTCGCCGGCGAAAACACCCTCACCCAGATGCTCGGCGCCGGCAAGCCGACGCAACGGGAATACATGGGGTGCATGCAGGGCTCCATCTCCCACGACACGCTGTTCGTCACCGGCAGCGTCGCGTCGCATAACATGCGACAACTCCAGTTCGCCGTGACCGGCGACTGCGATAGCATCCGCGACTTCGTCGGCGCATGGCACACGCATCCCTATCGCGCCGCCCCGGACGGTCGCGCGCTCAAGGAAGCAGGCTTGTCGCAACAAGACCTGACTACCTTCTCGACCGGCGAAGATCCGGCCATACTCGTGGTGTGGGATGTCGACTCGCTCGACGCAGCGGCCCGTGGTCCCGACGGCAACGTGCTTCACCCAATCACCGTCGTGATGCACTAGAGCCTCGCGCACTTCCGCACGCGCGGTGGCCAGGACTACGTTTCGCGCATGCAGCCAGTCCTGACCGAGGCAGCGAGGGCGGATGTCGCGACCGCGACGCCGCCCTCCCCTGAATCGCACCGCCTCAGCCACGCGACACGCGAGAAGGAACAGCGCCTCGTCGCCTGGCTCGCTGCACGCCACTCGGTCATTCTGGGATTCTCGGGCGGCGTCGATTCGGCGTACCTCGCAACCGTCGCAAGCGACACGCTGGGTCGATCCCGATTCCTGGCAGTGATCGGACGGTCACCCTCGTACCCCGACGCGCAATGGGACGCGGCTCGCACCCTCGCCGCGCAATTCGACATCCCGGTGCTCGAGGTGAACACGCACGAGATGCTCGACCCCAACTACGTCGCCAATCCCTCCAATCGGTGCTACTTCTGTAAGACCGAGCTCTGGTCCGTTCTCCGAACGGTGGCACGCGAGCGCGGTCTCGAGACCATCATCGACGGCACCAACGCCGACGACCTCGGCGACTGGCGTCCCGGACTCCAGGCGGCCCGCGAACACGACGTCGCGTCCCCGCTCGCAGACCTCGGCTTCACCAAGGACGACATCCGCGCATTGTCGCGCGAACGTGGACTCTCCACGTGGTCGCAGCCGTCGTCGCCGTGTTTGTCATCGCGCCTGCCTTACGGAAGCGCGGTGACCATCGAGCGCCTCCAGCAAATCGAGCGCGCCGAAGCCGCACTCCGCTCACTCGGCGTCGAGGGCGACTTGCGCGTGCGACACCACGGCGACCTGGCGCGCGTCGAGATATCGGCCGGGCACCTCGATACGTGGCTCGCGCCGCGGAACTTCCGCGCCCTCACCGACGCCGTCCGTACGGCGGGGTTCGCGCGCGCGTCGCTCGACTTGAGAGGCTTCCGGTCCGGCTCGCTCACGGTCTTAGGAGCGGCCGCGGGCGCGTGACCGTCCACCCGCTCGCCACCGCGCTCGCGTCGTTAGGCATCGAGGCCCGCGTCGACGCGCGGGACGCGCTCGCCGTCATCACCCTGCCTAACGGAGAGGCGGCGGCCCCGTTCCGCGACGCGTCGGTGCGCCGCACGGTGATCGCGCTCGCCGAGGCGCACGGCTTCAAGACGGTGGCGCTCGAGCTCGGGAACGCCGCGGACGACCGTGCGCCTCTTTCTGGCCATTAACCTGCCCGCGCCCATCCGCCGCGACATTCGCGCGGCCACGGCGCCCATGCGCAACGCCACGCAGGAGCGCCGCACCGTGAAGTGGCTCGACGACGACCACCTTCACATCACGCTCAAGTTCCTCGGTGATCAGCCCGACGAGTCGGTCGGCGCGTTGCGCGACGCGCTGAGCGCGGCCGTCACCCCCCACGCCGCGTTCACGCTCGACGTCGGCGGCCTCGGTGCGTTCCCAAACCTTCACGCGCCGCGCGTCGTATGGATGGGTGTGTCACACGATCCCAAGCTCGAGCTGCTGCAGCACGACGTCGAACGCGCATGCGCGTCGTTGGGCTATCCGTTGGACGGGCGCGCGTTCCGGCCGCACATCACCCTCGGCCGCACGCGTGAGCGCGTCGTGCCCGACGACGCTCGCGCCATCGCCACCGCGGCGCGTGGCGTTCGCTTCGCCGCCACCGCGCAGGCACACAGTGTCGACGTGATGCAAAGCGAGCTCGGTCCCCATGGCGCCCGCCAGACGGTGCTCGCCTCGATCCCACTCGCTGGAGCGGCCTGATGGGTTGCCTGCGGTCAGTGGGATGCCTGGTCCTGCTCGGCGTCGTGGGCGGCGCCGCGTGGCTCTTCCGCGCCGACTGGGAGCCGGTCGTCAAGCGCACGGCGAGCGGGATGCTGTCGTCTCCCGAACAGTCCGCTGCGATCCATTGGGAACCGATCAGTGCGCAGGGCAGCTCGCGGGCGCGGGACGCGATCGAAGGCCTCGGCGCTCGCAACGGTCCGGTGTTCGCGAACGTGGCGCCGGGCGATCTCGCGAGTTACGTGTTCGATGCGCTCACGCGCGCGCTGCCGCCATCGGCGACGAACGTCGAGGCGGCCGCGATCGGCGAGCAACTGGCGGTGCGCGCCGACGTGCGGCTGGCCGACTTCGGCGGACCGTCGTCATTCGGCCCGTTGGCCGGCATGTTGGGAGAGCACGAGCCGGTCCGGTTCGCCGGTACGCTCGCCATGACGCAGCCCGGCCTCGCGGAGTTCCAGGTGTCGAGTCTCATGATCAAGGATCTCGCGGTGCCCCAGGCCATGATTCCGAAACTGGTCGAGCGCATGGGCCGCGGGCCGCGCCCGGCCGGCATTTCGCCTAACGCGCTGGCGTTCGCGGTCCCGCCTTACATCGCCGACGTGCGCGTGCACGACGGTAAGATCACCCTGTACAAGACGGTGCCATGAGCCGACGCATCCTGGTGGCCGACGACGAGAAGGGCATCCGCGCCGCGTTAGGCCAACTCCTCGAGTACGAAGGCTACGAAGTCCGCGCCGTGGGCACGGCCGTCGATGCCATCGCCGAATTCGAGAAGTGGCACCCGCACCTCTCGTTCCTCGACGTGAAGATGGGCGGCATCGACGGCCTCGAGGCATTGAAGAAAATTCGCCAGCTGGACCCGGCGGCGATCGTCGTCATGATCAGCGGCCACGGCACGATCCAGACGGCGGTCGAAGCGACGCAGCTCGGCGCGTACGATTTTCTCGAGAAGCCGCTCGACACGGATCGCATTCTCGTCACGCTCCGCAACGCGCTGCAGCACGGCAATCTGCAGGAGGAGAACAAGAGTCTCCGCGAGACGATCGAGTCGCGCTACGAGATCGTCGGCAAATCGTTCGCCATTCGATCGCTCATCGAGAAAATCGAGCGCGTCGCCCCCACGCCGGCGCGCGTGCTCATCAGCGGTGAAAACGGCACGGGCAAAGAGCTGGTGGCGCGCGCGGTGCACCGATTGTCGGCGCGCGCAGCGAGTCCGTTCGTCGAGGTGAACTGCGCGGCGATACCGAGCGAGTTGATCGAGAGCGAATTGTTCGGCCACATGAAGGGCTCGTTCACCGGCGCCATCGCCGATCGCGCCGGAAAATTCGAGCAGGCAAACGGGGGCACGTTGTTCCTCGATGAAGTCGGCGACATGAGTCTCTCGGCGCAGGCCAAGGTATTGCGCGTGCTCGAGGACGGCGTCGTGATGCGCATCGGCGGATCCAAGCCGGCGGCCGTCGACGTGCGCGTGATCGCGGCCACCAATAAGAACCTCGAATCCGAGATCCACGAGAATCATTTTCGCGAAGACCTGTACTACCGCCTCAACGTGGTGCCCGTCTCCGTTCCGGCGCTCCGTGAACGACGCGAAGACATTCCGCTCCTCGTCGCGCACTTCACGGCGCTCTTGACCAAGCAGCAGGGCATGGCGGCGCGCACGTTCACGTCCGACGCGATCGAGCGACTGGCCACCTACGATTGGCCCGGCAACGTGCGCGAGTTGCGCAACACGGTCGAGCGGATTCTGATTCTGGCATCGGGCCCGCGCGTTCCGGCGTCCGACGTCGAGCGTCTCGTTGGGCAGCGGGCGGCCGAGGGCAGCACGTTCGGCTCGCTGCTCGAGAGCCGCACGTTCGAAGAATTCAAGGACGCCGCTGAGCGGGCGTTCTTGCTGGCGAAGCTGCGCGAGCACGATTGGAACGTCTCGGAGACGGCGCGGTTGCTGGACATGCCGCGCTCCAACCTGTACAAGAAGATCGAGCGCTATGGTCTCACGCGAGAGCATGCGTAGCCGCCACCGGTCGCGGAGGATGCGATGAGCACGGATTGGGACAAGGAGCTGCGCAAGATCGACCAGCAGCTCGAGTCGCTGTCCGACGACGCGCTGCTTCCCACGCAGAAAGGGAAGCCGGCCCGTCCGTCCAAGGCGGCGCCGGCCGCGACCGACGCGCCGCCCCCGGCGCGCAAGACATCCACGCTCGGCGTGCTCGCGCGACTGCTGCTGGCCGTTGGGTTAGGCGTGGCCATCATGTTCTGGCCGTACTCCACCAAGTGCGGACTCGGCCTCTTCGGCTATCTCGCCGCGTCGCTCATGATCATCGTCGCCGGCGGATGGAGCGCGATCTGGACGTGGCGGCATCGCTCGGCGAGCGGGCACGTGTTGTCGCTGCTACTCATTCTTTGGGGAAGCCTCCTCGCGGCGCAGCAAGTCTTGCCGCGCATCGGTTACGCCAAGCCCGACCTCGTGCATCCGGCCATCTGGATGTGCGGGTGAGTCGCGAACCGCAACCTCCACGTCGTACAACGATGACCTTTCAGAACTTCATTGGTGGACGCTGGGTGGATGCCTGTGCCGGCGCCACGTTCGAGAACATCAATCCGGCCGACACGAGCGACGTGATCGGCACGTTCCCGCGCTCGACACCCGACGATGTGAATCGCGCGGTCGCGTCGGCCAAGAAGGGATTCGACATCTGGAAGCGCACGCCGGCGCCGGGACGCGGCGATGTGCTGCGCCGCGTGGGCGACCTGATGAGCGCGCGCAAGGACGACATCGCGTCGCTCATGACGCGCGAGATGGGCAAGCCCTTGAGCGAGACGAAGGGCGATGTGCAGGAAGGCATCGACACGGCGTACTATGCCGCGTCGGAAGGCCGCCGCCTTTTCGGCCACACGGTGCCGAGTGAGCTGCGCAACAAGTGGGCGATGAGTTTTAGGCGGCCGATCGGCATCGCCGGTCTGGTGACGCCGTTCAACTTCCCGATGGCGATTCCGACCTGGAAGATGTTTCCCGCGCTGCTGTGCGGGAACGCGGTGATCATCAAGCCGGCGGAAGATGTCCCGCACACCGTCACGGTGTTAGTCGAGTTGTTGCTCGACGCGGGTCTGCCGCCCGAGGTGATCCAGCTCGTCCACGGACACGGCGAGGATGCGGGCGCGGCGTTAGTCCAGCATCCCGACGTGCCGATCATTTCGTTCACCGGCTCGACGGAGACGGGCCGCATCGTGGGCGAGATTTGCGGACGCATGCACAAGCGGCTCTCGCTCGAGATGGGCGGCAAGAACGCGATGATCGTGCTGAACGACGCGGATCTCGATCTCGCTCTCGAGGGCGTGCTGTGGGGTGCGTTCGGCACCACGGGCCAGCGGTGCACGGCGACCAGCCGCCTCATTGTGCAAGACGGCGTTCACGACTCGTTCGTCTCCATGTTGGAGAAGCGCGTCCGTGCGCTTCGGTTGGGCGACGGCCGTCAAGCCGACACCGACGTTGGGCCGCTCATCAATCGCGGTGCGGTCGAGAAGGTGGAGCGCTACGTCGAGGTGGGTCGTGCCGAGGGCGCGGAGCTGCGCTGCGGCGGCAAGCGGGCCACGTCAGCGGGACTCGATCGCGGCCACTACTTCGAGCCCACGATTTTCACGGGCGTCAAGGCGGGGTCGCGTCTCGAGCAGGAGGAAATCTTCGGACCGCTCCTCTCGGTGATTCGCGTGCGCACGCCCGACGAAGCGTTCACGGTGAACAACGACGTGAAGTACGGCCTCTCGTCGTCGCTCTATACGAGCGATGTGTCGCTCGCCTTCCGCGGACTGAACGAGCTGGACAACGGTATCACGTACATCAACGCTCCAACGATTGGCGCCGAGGCGCACTTGCCGTTTGGTGGTGTGAAGCAGACCGGCAACGGACACCGCGAAGGAGGCTGGGAGGTATACGAGTTCTACTCGGAGACCAAGGTTGGATACGTCGATTTCTCCGGCAAATTGCAGCGCGCGCAGATCGATACGGGCAATGCGTAACCGCCCCTTGCCGCTCTTCCACGTCGCCGTCTATCATTGACGGAGCCTTCCTTTGTGTCGTTGCAGATGACCGACCGTGCTCCCCTCGCCATTCCCACCTTGAGGTCCGTTACGGACGACCACCGCGCGGAAGTGTTGCGCGCGATGAACCGGACGACGTGGCGTTGGAGCGCATTCGCGGACTATGCGCGCACCGTGATCATCGCGGTGATGCTGTTCATGCTCGCCCGCACGTTCGTGATGGAAGCGTTCAAGATCCCGACAGGGAGCATGGAGCGAACGCTGCTGGTGGGCGATTTCCTGTTGGTCAACAAGGCGGTGTTCGGAGCGGAGATTCCGTTCACGCATCTGCGGATGCCGGCAGTTCGCGATCCGCGTCGCGGCGAGGTGATCGTCTTTCACTTTCCGAGAGACGGCACGCCGTACGTGAAGCGACTCATTGGACTGCCGGGCGACACGGTCGAGATGCGCAATGACACAGTAGTGGTGAATGGAGTCGCGTCGAGCGAGCCGTACGTCGAACACGTCTCGGCCGATTCGGATCAGTCGCTCGCGGATTTCGATTGGCAGCGCAATTTTTTGGTCAAGCGCGCGGAAGCGAGCGCGGGGTATCATCCGTCGCGTAACACGTGGGGTCCGCTGGTCGTCCCCCCCAACAACTACTTCGTCCTCGGCGACAATCGCGATATTTCGTCGGACAGCCGCTATTGGGGCTTCGTGCCCAAGAAGCTCTTGATCGGCAAGCCGATGTTCGTGTACTACAGTTACGCACACGACGACAAGCATTCATATCCGTGGCTCACCGACATTCGGTGGCACCGGCTCGGAACGATAATCCACTGAGGCACCACTGGCCCATCGGGATGCACGTCCCCGACCGAGCCGCCACGTGTGGCTGCGCCGTTCGCCCGCAGGAGCTGTCGTCCGTATGGCCGTAACCGGCAACAAGAAGGCGTCGTTCGACGAAGGGTCGCTCGATCAGTACCTTCGCGACATCAGCGCGTATCCGCTCATCGATCGCGATGAAGAGGTGCGACTGGCGCAGCGGATTCGCACGGGCGACGCCGACGCCCTGGACAAGTTGGTGCGATCCAACCTGCGCTTCGTCGTGTCGGTGGCGAAGAAATATCAGAACCAGGGCGTCGCCCTGGCGGACCTGATCAACGAGGGCAACCTCGGCCTCATTCGCGCCGCGCACAAGTTCGACGAAACGAAGGGCATCAAGTTCATCTCGTACGCGGTGTGGTGGATCCGCCAGGCAATCCTCCAGGCGTTGGCCGAGCAGTCGCGCATCGTGCGCGTGCCGCTCAATCGCGCCGGCACGCTGCACCGCATCGGCAAGCGCGCCAACGCGCTGCTCCAGGAGTTGGGCCGCGAGCCCACGCACGAGGAGATCGCGGAGGAGATGGACATCACGGAGGAGGAGGTCGCGAAGACGATTTCGATCTCGCAGACCCACCTCTCGCTCGACGCGCCGCTCACGCCCGGCGAAGACAACAAGCTCCTCGACTATCTCCCCGACAATCTGAATCCGACGCCCGACGAGCAGACCTTCGAGAAGGCGCTCACGGAGGCGATCGAGGAATCGCTGTCGTCGCTCAAGGAGCGCGAGGCGAAGATCCTGCGGTTGTACTTCGGTCTGGACGGCGAGGAGCCGATGACGCTGGAGCAGATCGGCTCGCTGTTAGGCATCACGCGCGAGCGGGTGCGGCAGATCAAGGAGAAGGCGCTGTCGCGGCTGCGCCACGTGTCGCGCGCGCGGGCGTTGGAGTCCTTCCTCGGTTAGGCAAGCCCACCGGCGACTGCGCGGGCTCTCGTCACGGCTGCTCGTGGAGAGTTCGTCTGTAGTTGGTCCAAAGAAGATAACAAGAGCGATACATGCGATGGGGAAGATCGCCGCGGTGCGGCGGTGAGCGCATCGCGCACGCGTGTGAAATCATCCAGGTGCGTACGCCGGCGACGCTGGACGTGCGCGGAACGATCTTCCTCGTCTCTCGCATCACTTTTGCTGTCCTTTGAAGGGCCTGTTACAGAGGAACCCGGAGACCAGAGACGCGTGGCCAGTCTGTGATGACCGAGCCCATCGAGTGTTGACGCGGTTCGGGGGCGTATTACCTTTCTGCTCAAGGCGTAATACTGGGGGACCTGCCATGAAAAATGTGTCGTTCAAGGTGCCGCCGGAGTTGGACGGGGCGCTGTCCGAGCTGGCGCGCGCACGCAAGACGAGCCGGTCGGCGCTGGTGCGTGAGGCCCTCGCGGTGTACACGGCCGCAGGGCGCGCCTCCGTGACCGCGGCCGTCGATGCGATCACGAGGGGCGTGAACGGCCCGCGCGACTTGTCGTCCAATCCGCGGCACCTGGCACGATACGGGAAGTGACGAGGGTTCTCCTCGACACCGGTCCGCTCGTGGCGTTGCTCAATCGGCGCGACCAGTATCACGCGTGGGCGAGATCGGTGCTCGACACCGTCACCCCTCCGGTGTTCACGTGCGAAGCAGTGCTCTCGGAAGCCTGCTTTCTGCTCGCGCGCGTGGCCGGCGGCGCGGACGCGGTGCTCGCGCTCGTCGCGGCGGACATCCTGCGCGTGGAGTTTCAGATCGGTGTCGAGATCGCCGCCGTGCGGCATCTCGCGCAGCGTTTTACGAGTGTGCCCATGTCGTTCGCCGATGCCTGCCTCGTGCGGATGACGGAGCTCGAGCTGCGCAGCGTCGTGCTCACGATCGATAGCGACTTCAAGCGCTATCGCCGCAATCGGCGGCACGTGGTGCCGGTGATCACGCCGCCCTAGCAGCCGCCTTCCACCCGGGCGGTGTTGCGTCTCGTCGTCCCGCGGATATCGTATCCAGCGATCCACGGACGTCGGAACCACATCACACCCGAACAACCAGACATGCCTCGAGTTTCGTTCTGCGTGTTCGTCGCGGGCGCCTCGGCCGCGCTCGCGTTCCTTTCATCGCGCGCCGCGGCGCAGGATGACGACAACGCGCCGGAGGCGCGCACGCACGGCGCGGCCGTCGACGGCGTCGACATCAATGCGCTCAAGTTCCGCTACATCGGGCCGCAGGGGAACCGTGTGGCGGCGGTCGTCGGCGAGCCGGGAAATCTCAATGTCTACTACGCCGGCGCGGCGTCGGGCGGGATCTGGAAATCCGTCGACGCCGGCATCCATTGGCGGCCGGTATTCGACTCGATGCCCGCGCAATCGATCGGGGCCATCGCGATCGCGCCATCCGACCATCAGATCATCTGGGCCGGCACCGGCGAGAGCTTCATTCGAAGCAACGTCTCGATCGGCGACGGCGTGTACAGGTCGACCGACGGTGGCGCCACGTGGACGCACATGGGCCTCGAGCGCACGGGGCGCATCGCGCGCATCGTGATCGATCCGCAGAACGCCAACATCGTGTTCGCGGCCGCCGAGGGGCAGGGATACGGTGCCCAACCGGAGCGAGGCGTGTTCCGG
>JANWIK010000097.1 GCA_025449955.1 Gemmatimonadaceae bacterium | reverse complement strand
GCGGCCGTGTAGCCCTCCCGATCCTTGAAATCGCCGAATGGGCCGTCGATTGCGCGCAGCCCGTAGGCGCGACAGGCAACCACCATGCGCGAGAGACCAAAGTGCCATTGATCGCCCGGATAGTCGGCGTTGAGTCCGCCGATGCTCGTGGTGCGGGCGCGGACGCTGGCGGCATAGTCGGCCACGCCGAAATGCATCGCCTCGAGGCGCGGGCTCGCGGCCGCTATGGCCTCGACGTTGGACATGCCTAACGCAGTTTCGATGAGCACCTCGATCCCGATGCGGCGCGGGATGCGCACCGCGTGCTCGATCTGCGTCAGGAGCGCGTCGACCAGGTACACATCGGACGGCACGCCCGCTTTCGGGACGAGAATCGTGTCGAGTCGATGGCCCGCGCGCTCGATGACGTCGACGACATCGCGGTACATGTAGTGCGTGTCGATGCCGTTGATGCGCACCGACACCGTCTTGCCGAGCGCGCGCCAATCGATGCCCAGCAGCCCGGCGATCACGTTGTCGCGCGCGCGTTCTTTGTCCGGCGGCGCCACGGCGTCCTCGAGATCGAGGAAGACGTAGTCGGCCGGACCGGCGGCGGCCTTGTCGAACAGCTCCGGCCGCGACCCGGGAACGGCGAGCTCGCTGCGTTGGAGACGCACGGGACCGGCGTCGTGCCGGGTGTGGCTCATCGCGCCACCGCCACGCGCTCGTGCGCGGCCCTCGTCGGCGGCGGCGGCGCATCGGGCGAGGCGGGCGCGCCGCGGGGCGGGAGCGGCGCCGCGGTAGCGCGGAACGCCTCCTGCGCCGCGGCCACCCCGCTGCCTAACGCAACGGCGATCCCCACATCGCGCATCGCCAGCTCGACGCCCGCCAGCGCGCCGAGGAGCATCAGCTCGTTGAGGTCGCCCAGGTGGCCGATGCGGAAGAGCTGGCCCGCCATCTTGCCCAGACCGGCGCCTAACGCAAGGCCGTACCGGCGGTACGCGACGTCGATCACGGCGGCGCCGTCGATGCCGGGCGGGACCATCACCGCGCTCACGGTGTCCGATGCCCACCGCGGCTCCTTCGCGCACAGCGACAGCCCCCAGCCGCGCACGGCCGCTCGGCAGCCCTCGGCTAACCGGTGATGGCGGGCATGGATCGCGTCCAGTCCCTCCTCGAAAATGATGTCGAGCGACTCGCGCAACCCGTACAGTAGCGGCACTGATGGCGTATACGGGAAATAGCCGCTCGCGTTGGCCGCGATCATGTCGCCCAGGTCGAAGAACACGCGGGCGCAGCGCGCGGTCGCGCGGCGATCGAGCGCCTTGCGGCTCATGCCTAACAGACCGAGCCCGGCCGGCAGCATGAACCCTTTCTGCGAGCCGGTGATCGCGGCGTCCACACCCCACGCATCCATCTCGAACGGCAGGCTCACCAATCCGCTCACGGTGTCGACGTACAACAACGCCGGATGTCCTGCGGCATCGATGGCGCGGCGCACGGCTGCGATGTCGCTCGTCACACCCGTGGCGGTCTCGTTGTGCACCACGAGCACCCCCTTGATCTCGTGCGCGGTGTCGGCGCGCAGCGCCTCCTCGATACGGTCCGCGTTCGCGCCGGATCCCCAGTCTTCGTCTTGCACATCCACACGCAAGCCGAGTCGTTGGGCGCAGTCGATGAAGAGGTGGCCGAACTGTCCGCAACGCGACGCGAGCACACGATCGCCGGGCGAGAGCGTGTTCACGAGCGCCGTCTCCCACATGCCGGTGCCGGTGGCCGGGAATACGAAGCATTGGCCGTCTTGCGTCTTGAACACGCGACGGAGGTCGGCGAGGATGGGGCGCGTGAGCGCAGGGAATGACGACGAGCGATGATCTTCCATCGCCCGGTGCATCGCGCGCAGGATCCGGTCGGGCGTGTTCGTCGGACCGGGAACGAACAAGGCATTGCGTCCGGGCATGGTCAGTCCTCGCGCCGAGTGAAGAGAGTCGTGTGATCGTCGCGTCGCGTGCGCGCGCACTCGCGCGGCGGAGGGCGATGCGCGATCATTGTTAGCGTGAAATCACCGATGGATAAATCGGCTCCGACGGACATGCCGCGGGACGCGCGGACCGCGCTCACGGCGCTGTACTGGGCGGCGGTGCAAGCGGTCGCGCCTGGCCCTGCGCTGCGCGCAGTGCTGGAGCGTATTCCGGTGTCGGACCGCGGGCGGCGGGTGTGGATTCTGGCGATCGGAAAGGCGGCGCATCCCATGGCCGCGGCCGCCGCGACCGTGCTCGCGGACTGGAATCGCGCGCCCGCCGGAGGCGTGATCGTCGCGCCTAACGACGCCGCATCGCCGCATCCGACGGTCGACGTTCGCGTGGGCGACCATCCGGTGCCCGGCGCGCGCTCGCTCGAGGCGGCCGCGCGCATCGCCGCGATGGCGAGCCGCGTCCGCGAGGGTGATGACGTGTGGGTGCTGCTGTCGGGAGGCGCGACGAGTCTGACCGCCGCCCCCGAGGGACACATTCGTCCCGACGAGTTGTTCGAGCTGTACGACCGGCTGTTGGGCGCCGGGCTCGACATCGCGCAGATGAATCTCATACGCAAGCGGTTCTCCCGATGGGGCGCGGGACGCTTGGCCGTGGCTCTCGCGCCCGCGCGTGTTCGCAACTACATCGTGTCCGATGTGATCGGAGACGATCTGGCGGCGATCGGTTCGGGTCCGTGCGTGCCTGATCCGAGCACCGCCGCTCAAATCCACCAGATGCTCGACGCCGCTGGATTGTGGGCGGAGCTCCCACTCTCCCTGAAGCGTTCTGTGAACGGCGCCGAGCGTGATCCGTCTTTGGAAACACCGAAAGCCGGCGACGCAGCCTTTGCTCACGTCGAGAGGCGCATCATCGCCAGCAATCGTGTCGCGCTCGAAGCGATCGAGGCGCGCGCCCTCGCATTCGGTTATGAGCCGCGTGTGCTGGGGACTGCGCTCGCCGGGGAAGCAGCCGTCGTCGGCCGCCGGCTCATCGCGACGTTGGGAAGCTATTGCGGCGCTGACGCGACGTCCCTGTCCGGAAGAACGGGACGCACCTGTCTCATATGGGGGGGAGAGACCACAGTCACGCTCGGTCGCGAGCACGGTCGCGGCGGACGTTGTCAGGAGATGGCACTCTCGGCGGCGCGCGAACTTGCGGCGACAGCGGGAATGTCGGAGGCCGCGCTGCTCGCGGCCGGCACCGATGGTCGTGACGGCGACACGGACGCAGCGGGCGCGATCGTGACGCGTGATACGTGGCGCACCATTGAACGCGCAGGCCGCGAGCCGGTACGCGATCTCGAGCGACACGACTCGTACGCATCGCTCGACGCGGCCGATGCGCTTTTGCGCACGGAGCTGACGTCGACGAACGTGATGGACGTGGTGATCGCCGTGTGTGGGCCGCCGGTTCTCGAGCGGCGCGCGCGTCTGACTCCGGCAGTGGCATTCGAAGCGATCGCCGGCTCATTGCGACGGCTCAAGGAGTAGCGCTTCCCTCGCTCTTACATTTCTGCCATGGCAAATCCTGTGTTCACGGTTGGGCTGATCCAGCAGGCGGTATCCGCGAGCGCCGCCGAAACCGTCGATGCCGCCGAGCGAGGCATTCGCGAGGCGGCCGGTCGCGGCGCGCAGATCATTTGCCTGCAGGAGCTCTTCAATGCGCCGTATTTCTGCAAAGTGACCGACGCCGAGCGTTTCGACCTCGCCGAGCCGATTCCGGGGCCGACGGTGGAACGGATGCAGCGGGTGGCGCGAGAGTTAGGCATCGTGATCGTCGTCCCGATCTTCGAGAAGCGCGGGCCGGGGCTGTACCACAATTCGGCGGCGGTGATCGATGCCGACGGCATGCTGCTTGGTGCGTACCGCAAGATGCACATCCCGGACGACCCGCTGTATCACGAGAAGTACTACTTCACGCCCGGCGAGATCTATCAGCACGACGAAGCGCGTCCCCCCTCCGGCTTTCGCGTTTTTCGCACGCGCTTTGCGACGATTGGTGTGTTGATCTGTTGGGACCAGTGGTATCCGGAAGCGGCGCGCATCACGAGTCTCATGGGCGCGCAGATTCTGCTCTATCCGACCGCGATCGGCTGGCATCCCAAGGAAAAACAGGAATGGGGCGCGGCGCAGGCCGACGCATGGCGCACCGCGCAGCGCGCGCATGCGATCGCGAACGGCGTGTACGTTGCAGCCGTGAACCGCGTCGGATTCGAAGCCGAGCCGGGAACCGAGGGTCTCGAATTCTTTGGTCATTCGTTCGTGTGCGATCCGTTCGGCCAAGTAATGGTCGAATCCGGCACGTCCCCCGACATTCTGATCGCCGAGTGTGATCCGAAGCGGATCGAGTACACGAGAAGGAATTGGCCGTTCTTGCGCGACAGACGGATTGATGCGTATGGAGCGATCACGGAGCGATACTTGGGGTGAGGGAAGCGGCGGCCGGAGGCCGCCTTGGGGAAGCGGGCTTCGCCCGTGGGGAACGGGGAACGGGCCGGACGCTGGGACTAGGCGCGCTGGCGCGGAGACGGGTGCGGAGGCGGAGGAGCATGCGGCTGTTCGAGTGGATCATCGAGAACGCTGCCGACGAGTCGCCCGTTGGTACATACGTTAGGCGCGTGGCGATTTCGAGTTGCGTAGCAAGTTCGTACAACGATCCGCGCGCGAGGTCGACATGGTGGATATAATGCGCGCGACGAACGAACGCGTTGCCTTCTGCTATGTTCGATGCGACCGAGACTGCGGCTCGTGTGATCTGTGAGGAAAGACCATAGCGCTCGTGCGGCGGAAAGTGCTTGACGAGCCGGTACACCAGCTCAGTGAGATCAACGGACTTCTGCCAAACGATGAGGTCGCGATAGTCATGGATCCGCATGGGGCGCTGTGTGCCGTTGTCGCCTAACCTGACCCACCTCCCTCGCAAACTCGTGATCGAAACCCAGCTTCAGCCATCGAACTATTGCACCGCCCCATGACCCCGCTCCCGCCCCTTTCCCGGTTCCCCAAGGGCGAAGCCCGCTTCCCTCAGGCCGCCTCCGGCGGCCGCTTCCCTGCCGAGTGGTCTCCCCACCGCGCCACCTGGCTCGCCTGGCCACACCACGCGCCTGACTGGCCGGGAAAATTCGAAACCATTCCATGGGTCTACGCCGAGATCGTGCGGGTGCTGCACTCGAGCGAGATGGTCGAAATACTGTGTTCAAATGACGACGTACGCGACGATGCGCGGCGCGTACTGGACGCGCACGGGGTCGACATGCACCGGGTGCGACTCCATCTCGTGCCCACGGACCGGGTGTGGACGCGCGACTCGGGGCCGACGGCCGTGCGCCTCGAAGATGGGCGAATCGAATGGGTGGCGTGGTCCTTCAACGCGTGGGCCAAGTACGACAACTATGCGCGCGACGCGCGGGTAGCCGAGCGCATCGCGCAGTTAGGCGGGTTGCCGATCCGGCACGCGGTGCGGCCCGACACCGGGGCGCCGCTCGTGCTCGAGGGCGGCGGCATCGAGACGAACGGCGCCGGCGTGCTGCTCGTCACCGAAGAATGGTTGTTGTCGCCGGTGCAGGTGCGGAACCCGGGCCTCGACCGCGCGGGCTACGAGCGCGCGTTCGCCCAATACTTGGGTGTCGACCGCACCATTTGGTTAGGCAGGAGCTGCATCGGCGACGACACGCACGGACACATCGATGACGTGGCGCGCTTCACCGACGAACACACGGTCGTATTGGCGTACGAGGCCGATCCCGCGGACGCGAATCACGAGCCGTCGGCCGACAACCGCCGGCGACTCGAGCTCGCGGCGCGGCACGTGCCCGGCGGCCTGCGCATCGTCACGCTGCCGTTTCCGCGGCCCGTCATGATGGACGGCGAGCGCTTGCCGGCGAGCTACGCCAATTTCTACGTGGCGAACGACGCGGTCCTGGTGCCGACCTTCAACGACCGTCGCGATCGCGACGCGCTCGAGACGCTCGCCGCGCTGTTCCCCACCCGGTCGGTCGTCGGCATCCACGCCGTGGACCTGGTTTGGGGACTCGGCACCCTGCACTGCCTAACGCAACAGGAGCCCGCGAGCCCCTGATGCTGGTGCGTCAGTCGACGGGCGCGGCGGCCTGGCGCAGCACCTCGACGACCGTCTCGTCGCTCACCTGCTCGAAGTCGACGTACCACTCGCCCACGCCGCGAAAATCGGCCGGCATCTCCACGCAGACCACCACGCAACCGTCGGCCGTCAACGTGTCGCAGCCGTCGCGCGAGCAGACGGGCGCGGCGAACACCAGCGCCTGGGGCCGCGCACGCCGCACGGCGGCCAGCGCCGCGCGCGCGGTGACGCCCGTGGCGAGACCATCATCGGCGAGGATCACGGCGCGGCCCGCGAGACTGGGCGACGGACGGTCGCCGCGGAAGCGCTGCATCCGGCGCTCCATCTCCGCGCGCTCGCGCCGCGTGATCTTGTCGATGTAGGCATCGGTCACCGCGAGCGCCGCCACGATGTCATCATCGAGCACGCGCGTTCCATCCGGCGCTATCGCTCCGATGCCCAACTCCTCATGGCCCGGCGCGCCTAACTTTCGCGCCACGATCACATCCAGCGGCGCGGCGAGCGCACGCGCGACCTCGCGCCCAATGATCACCCCGCCGCGCGGAATCCCCAATACGATCGGCCGCTGGTCCCTGAGCTGCGGCAACCGCGCCACCAGCGTCTCGCCGAGTTGGCGTCCGGCGTCGGCCCGGTCGACGAACAGCACGTCACGCTCCGGCCGCGGGCGGCAGGTGGTTCACGAACCAGTCGCAGGAAAGGCGAGCGACCTGCTCGAGCGCGCCCGGTTCCTCGAACAGATGCGTCGCGCCGGGAACCACCACCAGCTGCGCCGACGCGCCGAGCAACCGGCACGCCTCGTCGTTGAGCGGAAGGATCGGCACGTCGTCGCCGCCGACAATCAGGAGTGACGGTGCGCGCACGGCCTTGAGGCAATCGCGCGCCAGATCCGGACGTCCGCCGCGCGACACGACGGCGAACACATCGTGATTCTCCGATGCGGCGTGCAGCGCGGCCGCGGCACCGGTGCTGGCGCCGAAGTATCCGAGCGCGAGCGCCGACGACACCGGGCGCGCGCGCAACCACTGCGACGCGCCTAACACGCGATCCGCGAGAAGGTCGATATCGAACCGGAGGAGGCCCGTGCGCGCGTCCTGCGCCTGCTCGTCGGTGGTGAGCAGGTCGACGAGCAGGGTGGCCAGCCCCGCATTCTCGAGCACGTGCGCGACCATCGCGTTGCGCGGGCTGGCGCGTCCGCTGCCGCTGCCGTGCGCGAACAGCACCACGGCGCGCGCGTCGGCCGGCACGCTCAGCAACGCGTCGAGCCGGGCGTTCTCGAGATCCACCACCACGTCGGTGCGCATCACGGCGCTGCGATCCATGGCGTGTCCCCTCTCCCTCAGGACGCGACGCTAGAGCCGCACGAAAAACCCCAGGCGGTACGTGACGCGCGAGGCCGGAGGCACTTCCATGCGACGCACTTCGCCGTAGAGTGCCCAACGACGCGTGAGGTCGAACGACACGCCGAGAAAATACTCGCCGCCGAGTTTCGCGCCGGTGTAGTCGTCATGTATCGGTTGCGACCGTGCAATGTCGGTGCCGAGAAAGTGGACACCGATGCCGGCGCCGACATACGGCTCGAATCGGTCGACGTGCGCCACCGAATACCGCGCAGCCACGCCGAGGCTGAAGTCGTGGAAGGAGCCCGGAATGGCTATTTCGCCGGGCTCGAAGCGATGGAGGTCGGCGTGCAAATAGTTGGCCTCGGCCAGCAGGTGGAGCTTGGGCGTGAAGACCGAACCCACGTCGACGTCGCCGCCCAATTCCCAGCCATTTCGCGCGTGCTCGACGGTGGTGTAGCTCAGATACGAACCCACCCGGTCCAGGCCTAACTGAGCCCTCGAGCTGTCGCTCTGCGCGAAGGCGCCGTGCGCACCTGCAACGACGCACGCCGCGGCGGCGACGTACACCCGAATCACGCGAGCGATCATCCGTTCTCTCCCGAGGTAAGCCGACGGTTCGCCATCATTGCCACGCGGGCACTGCCTCCACCGCCACGTCGGGCGCGGCGAGCAGGAACGAGAGATCGGAGCCGGGCGGGTAGTCCAACGGCTCGCGGCCGCTCACGAAGACGCGCGCGCCCGCACCGCCCTCGGTGCGACCCGTCAATTCCACCGTGCCGCCGGACACACGCAGTGCGCTGCCTTCGCGGAGTCCCACCACGGGCACGCGCGGATGGAGCACCAGAAACTCGGCGATGCGTTCGGCGCGCGTCTCGCCCTGGTGCCCGGGCGGATGGAAGTCCGTGTAGTGCGCGTTGATCTGGAACGGAACCAGGCCCAGCGCGCCGTGTCCGG
>JANWIK010000096.1 GCA_025449955.1 Gemmatimonadaceae bacterium | reverse complement strand
TAGCTCGTGTACTTGGCCTGGATGACATACGGCAGGTGGTTCAGCGTCACACCGGGCGCCGTGCTGTCGATCGGCATCCGCGGATCGCCGACGCGATAGAGTTGGGGTGCGACGATCTGTCCCTGCACCGCGTTGGAGAAAAAGATATTGCCGAGTGTGCCCTGCGTACTCACGTTCGCCGAGGTGACGACGTTGATGACGAAGTCAGGCGGCACGAGTGCCGCGGTGGCTTCGGCGTTCGCCCAATCGCCCGCCTGCAAGTACGCGCGTGCGAGGCCGACGTTAGACGCAGTCACGATCGTGGCGCCACCTGGTCCTGCGGCCGACGCAATCGTGATGGCTTGCGTGAAGGCCGTGACGGCGGTGTCGAGCAGCTGCGCGTCGGTGAGCTCGGGACCGCCCTGGATGACCGAGGAGCACATTGTCTCCGCCGTCAAGTCCAGCGAGAAGCCGAGGTTCATCGCCGCCGTGGCGAGGTTCAGGTCCGTCGATGCGTTCGGTCCTTTCGCGAGCACCGAGACGGCGTTCTGGTTCGACGCGATCGCGAGGCTCAGGAGCGCGAAGAAATCGGCGTTGATGTCGTCACTGCTGGCAAAGTTGCGTGCGGCCAGGCGGTTGGTCTGCAGGCGCGCGGCACCCGTCCACACCTCTTCCGAGATCAAGCCGCCGAACATCGCCACGCTCTGAAAAGCGAGGTAGAAATTCGTCTGCGCCGACAGGGCTAACGTGGCGCCGTCGGCGTTCGGATTGAACTTGCCTGCGTCGATGACCGACGGGTTGTCGACGTTCACGCTACACGAGGCGAGTGCGGTCACCGCCACGCCGATCAGGACCGTTGCACGCATCCATCTGGAAAGTGTGGTCATGGTGGTGTCTCTCAGAACTCGAGGTTGAGCCGCACGACGAAACGGCGCGATTGGGGTACCGTGAATTCCTCCGTCGTCGCGAATTGCAAGCTGCCTTCGCTTCGTTCGGTGTTGGACAGCATCTCCGGATCGAAGCCCGTGAACTTGCTGCTCTTCCACAGCGCGAGGTTGCGGCCGGCGAAGGTGATCGACGCCGACGTCGAGTGCAGGCGCGCGGCCAGGTCGTTAGGCAAGGAGAGCGTGGCCGACAGCTCCTGGAGGCGAATGAAATCCGTCGGTTGGAGGTAGTGGTCGAGCACGAGCGGCACGGGAGTGCCATCGGCCGTCTGGAACGGACCGAAGCGCTCGATGAATTGCGCCTTGGTGTAGCCGCCCTTTCCGGCCGGCAGATTGGTGCCCGCCGACGTGAAGGTCAGGTCCTGCAGCAGCGGCGTGAGATTCAGAATCTTGCCGCCGCTCTGTCCGCTGAACGACGCGTAGAGGCGCAGGTTATGGAACAGCGTGACCGTGTTGGCGAAGTTGGCCTGGAAGGTCGGGAATTGGGGACCGGCGTATACCGGTGTGCTGGTCACCGTTGCGAACCCAGCGGCGGTATCGACCTTGATGATCTTGCTCGAGTACCACGCGGAGAGCGGCTTCCCGACCATGTAGCGCAGCGTGAGGTCGGGGCTGATCTCGCTCTGGTTCGGGATCGTGATGTTGCCGAGGCTGAGCAAGCGGTTGCGCAGCGTGTTGGCGGTGAACGTCACGTCCCAGGTGGCCGTCTTGCTGCTGACCGGCGTCGCGCGGAGGAGCAGCTCGAGGCCGCGGTTGTCGACACTGCCCGCGTTGACGAACGGATCCGAGAGGAACGCGAGCGACGGCGCGAGCGGTTCCTGAAGCAGCAGATCTTTGGTCTTCTTGTCGAAGTAGGTGAGCTCGATGCCGCCGCGGTCTTGGAAGAAGCCCGCGTCGAATCCGGCCTCGAATTCGGTCCCGCGCTCCGGCTTGAGGTGGGGATTGCCCGGGCTCAGTTGGATGAGGCCAGGCCCAACGCCGCCCGACGCCGTGACGAACGGGAACGGCTCATAGGTGCGGAGCGACGCGCCGGGATCGGGCGCGCGACCGGTCGTGCCGTACGCCGCGCGCAGCCGGAACGTCGAAACGATCGGCGACAGCGCCTGCCAGAAGGGCTCCTGCGACATCACGTAGGACGCACCGACCTTGGGCAGGAAAAACGCGCCGTAGTCCTGGCCGAACGACGAGTTCTTGTCGACGCGCGCGCCTAACTGAAGGAACAGCGTCTGGCCGAAGGCCAGGCCTTCCTGCGCGAGGAAGCCTAACGACTTGGACTGCGCGAAGGTCTGGTGCGACTCGCTCGACGCAGCCGACGACACCAGGTTGGACGAGTTGTCGGCCAGCCCGATGCCGATGCCAAGCAGATTGTCGTTGGTGGTGTTGATGTACTGGCTGCCGAAGGACAGGTCGGATGCGATGTGATCGTTGCTGCCGAATGTCAGCTTGATGTCGCCCAGATAATCGATCGTATAAATATGGATCGGGTTCTGCACATCTTCGACATAGCCGTTGGCCTGATCGCCCGTGTACCAGTTCCCGTTGTTTTTCGGGAAGAAGGTGAATCCTTCCGTGGACGAGAGGTCGCCGCCGATCGTTAGGCGGTTGGTGAGCCAGGGGAACGGGTTGTAGTGGGCCGTGGCCGTGGGCGTGAACCGCAGCGTGGTGAGCTTGTCCTGGATCGCCTCCAGTCCCTGGATCGGCGTGCTCGTCCCGCCGGTGCGCGTGCCGTCGGGATTGACGGTGACCGCGAAGGGACTGGTGAGGAAGTAGCCCTGCGTCAGATAGCCGTAGGTGCCATCGTCGCCTTGGGGAATCTGATACGCGTTGTAGCCCAACCCGATCGAGGCGTCGAAGCTGAGCTGCGGATTCACCACCCAGTTGAAGCTCGTCCGGCCGGTGCGGCGATAGTAGTAGTTGCTGGCTTCCGAGCCCACTTCGTTGCTCGCGCTGCCGGACACGAAGTAGCCGAACGAGTCGCCGCCGCCATGTGCACTATAGTCGACCGACTTGAGGTTGCCGTTGCGGAACACGCCGGCATCGACGAGCGGATTGGCGGAGATGACGGTGCCGGCAGGTTTGTTGAGGCACAAGTCTGCGCCGCCGGGCGCGGTGTCCGCCGCGCTGCACGTACCGAACACCGACAGCGGCGTGAAGTTCGGCTTCACCTGGTCGTACTCGACGCCGATGCTCTGCGTGAACTTGTGCGAGCCTAACTGGCCTTTCTTCGTGATGATCTGGATGACGCCCGCGGACGCGTCGGCGCCGTAGAGCGTCGCCGCGGCCGGACCCTTCACGATCTCTATGCTCGCGATGTCATCGGGATTGATGTCGTTGAGCGCCGTCACCGTCTGGCCGCCCAATCCTTCGAGGCCGTGGAACCCGCTGCCCACGTCCTCGCGCGCGCCGCTCTCCATGCGGACGCCGTCGATGAACACGAGGGGCGCGTTCGATAGCGAGATCGATGCGGGGCCGCGGATCTGGATTCGCGGCGCTGCGCCGATCGTACCAGACGCCGACGTCACGTTGACGCCGGCGACTCGGCCCTGCAGCACATCGGTGACGTTGACGATCGGCGCCTTGTTCGTGACATCCGAGGCATCGATCGAAGCGGGGGGAGCGCCCTGCGCCTCGCGCGTCTGGTTGCCGGCCGTGCCGGTGACCACGATCGCCTGGAGCTCGGTTGCACTGATGCGGAGCGCAAAGTCGGCGGAGACGTCGCCGCCATCGGGGACGGTCACCGTCGTTGTGGCGGGCGCGTAGCCAATGCGGCGCACGGTAAGCTTGTACGTGCCCGCAGGCACGCGGGCGACGCGGTATGTGCCGTCCTCGCCGCTCACGCCGCCTAACTCGGTGCCTTCGATCCGGACGCCCGCGGCGGCCAATGGCTCGCCGGTCTTGGCGTCCGTGACTTTCCCGGAGACGGTGCCGGGCGCGCGCCGGTTATCCGTTAGGCGCGCCGCTGGCGGAACAGGAGTGGCGACGAGTGCGGGCGATGGCACCGCGGCCGCCGCGGCCGGCTGCTGCGCCGGCAACGACTCGGCGACCATCGTCCCGCCCGCGAGCAGCGAGAGTGCGAGCGCTATGCGGAGACCCATGGTACCGTTCCTCACTTGGAGTTGGGCAAGGGTGGAACCCTCGTGGACGGGTAAACCGGACTGGAAGCGCGGACGGGTGTGACGGGACTGCGGTAGGCGTGGTAAGGCGACGGCGTTGGTGCAGCAGGCACGAGCAGTCTTTCGCTATTGATACGTACAAATTACTATTGGTCCGGACAAATGATAACGTCCACCCCTCCCACGCGCCAGACTGACGTTCCAACCTGCCAAGCCCCGCCCCAACCCACTTTCAACTGCCGCCGGCGGAGTCACTTACCATGGACCACCAGCTCCAACGCGAAATCCGCCGACTCCGCCGCATCAACGCGATCACCCTCGCCGCACTCATTGTATTAGCGGGCGCTGCGTTCACCGGGCTCGTCCGGCCAGCTCCTAACCCGGCCAAGTTCGACGTCATCGACGTCGGCCGGATCAATATCCGCGAACCGGACGGGACCATCCGGCTCGCGATTTCCAACAAAGCGCACTTCCCCGATCCCGTCATCGACGGGAAGACGTATCCGTTGCGGGGCGGCGCCAAGCCGGCCGGCATGATCTTCTTCAACGACACGGGTGACGAAGACGGCGGTCTGATCTGGAGCGGTCAGAAGACCGGCGACGGATACGACGCGGGCGCGTCGCTGACGATGGACCAGTGGCGGCAAGACCAGACGGTCCAGATCTCGTACGAGGGCGGACCCAATCACACGCAGTGGGCGGGGCTCCGCGTGATCGACCGGCCGGACAAGCCGATGACGCCGATGCTCGACCAGGCGATGCAGGCGCTCACGCTCCCGGCCGGCGCGGCGCGCGACAGCGCGATGCGAGCCGTTAGGCAGTTCGCGGCGGACAGCGGCCTCACGCCGGCGTCGCGCATCCTCATCGGCAAAGGCGCCGAGAAGGCGGCCACGGTGCGGCTCAACGATCCGGCCGGCCGCACGCGCATTCTGTTGAGCGTGGACTCGCTGGGCGACCCGTCCATCCAGCTGCTCGATTCGGCGGGACACGTGACGTACCGCATTCCGTCGGCCGGCGCTCCGGGCTCGCACTGAGCACCACGCTCGCGCTGCATGTCCATCATCCATCCCACACCCTGCGCATCGTCGATGCCTAACGTACTGACCGCGTGGCGGATCGCCACCCTGGCTACTCTGGCCGGCGGCACGCTCGCCGCCCAAGGCCCGTCGCAGCCGGCGCGCATCCCGACCACCGTCGAAATGCCGCTGGCCGTCGAGGCCGGCGCGCCGACGCCGGATTCGCTCGTGCACCTCGTGCTGGCACGGTTCGCGACCGGCACCGCGGCGGCCTTCGACAGCGTCTATCCCGATCCGTTAGGCCGCACGGTAATCGATGGCGCGGCCCAACGCAAGCTGCTGCGGACGCCGGGATTGGGGCGCGTCCTGTGGTCCGATGCGTCGCACGCGGTGCTGCTCATCACCGGCACCGTGCACGAGGGCGACGCGACCGGCATCGAGACCGGATCCGACGAAACCAACCGCGTGCGCCGCTTGTCCGGCCTCTACGAAGCGGCGCGCGCCGGCGACACCTGGACGCTCGCGCGACAGATCCCGTTCGACACGCTCAACTACATCCGCGCGCAAGTGCTGCACGTCGACATCGAGCCGGGCCGGATGAGCCGGATCGTCGACACGGTGACCATCGAGTCCGGCAGCCCGTGGGGATTCGGCGCGCGCCTCAACAACGCGACCACGTTGCAGACGGTGACGCTCGACGGCCGTCCGGCGCGCTACGCGTTAGGCGGCGGCGTGTTGTGGATCGACGTTCCGGCCGCCGCGCGGTCCCGCCGGGCCACGCTCGCGCTCGCCTACTCGATCCCGGCCCAACACGACGCCAAACCGGCCACGGGCGACTCGGCGAACGTGGCGCCCGCGACGTCGCCGGACACGATGCCCGCGTACGGCGCGATGAACAACACCGACGCGTGGCACCCGTTCTTCAATTACGACAGCGGCAACGACTTCGCCCAACTCACGGTGACGGCGACGATCCCGTCGCAGTACCGCCTCACGACGTCGGTGCCGCAGACCGAAACGGTGAGCGGCGGCGTGCGCACGGTGCACGGCACGAGCATCCATCCGCAGTTCCTACTGGCGCTGCTCTACGATCGCGACTGGACGCCGGTCACCACGCAGGTCAACGGCGGCGAGTTCACGCTCGAGACGTTCTTCACGCCCCACTTCCACTTCGCCCCGGACACGATCGCCAAGACGGCGGCCCTCGTGTACCGGACGCTCGTGCCGCGCTTCGGGGAACCCCAGGCGCCATCCAAGTATCTGGCCGTCGTCGAAGATCGCTCGTTAGGCCACAGCGGTTGGGCCGTGCGCATGAACAACGCGGTGATCTCGGGCGACAACGCCACGATGCTCGACGAGCCGAACCTGGGGCCGTCGTTCCCGTTCGCGCACGAGGTCTCGCACGGTTGGACCATGAACTCATCGGGTCTCGCCGCGAACTTTCTCCAGGAAGGATGGGCGACGTTCTGCGAGTCGCTCGTCCTCCGCGCCGAATACGGCCCAACGGCGGAGCGGAATTTCTGGGAGCGCATGCGCACGTCGTACGTCACGGGTCTCGACCGCGCCGGATTCCTGGGCGGCTTCGAGGGCAAGCAGAGCATCATCGACAACCCGGACAACGGCCGCATCCACTACTCCAAGGGCTCCTGGATCCTCCACCAGCTCGACTACGTGCTCGGCGATTCCACGTACGACCGCGGCATCCGGTACTTCATCGCCAACAACGGGCGCGGGCCTAACGGATATCCGGAGTTCATCGCCGACATGTCGCGCGCCGCCGGCCGGGACCTCACGGGCTTCATCATGCCGTGGCTCAGCGGCAAGTACATCCCCGACGTCGAGGCGCACGTGGACGGCTCGTCGGTGATCGTGACGCAGTCGCAGCCGGACGTCGTGTTCGACCTTCCGTTGGACGTCGCGATCGTGTCGGGCGCAGACACGGTGCGCCAACGCGTCCGCCTCACGTCACGCGCCGACACGATACACCTGAACGACGCCGGCGCGGTGACGCGCGTGCTCGTCGACCCCGACCATCATTTCTTGCTCCGCCGGCACTGGGGCGAGACGAAGACGTTCACGCTGCACGCGCCCAACGCAAAGTCGGTCGAGTTGAGCGGCAACTTCATCGCCAAGCCCATCGCAGCCACGCACACCGGCGATGACTGGACAGTCGAGCTGCCGATTCCCGAAGGCCGCTACATCTGGCTGTGGCGCGTGGACGGGAAGAGCCCATCGGACGAAGAAACCATCGCCGCCGTCAAGTCCGGCGCATCCGACTCCACGAGCCGAGCCGGCGTGCTCATCGTCCGTCCGTTAGTCCGCCTGGACGACCACGACGCGCGCTAGCGCGCGCCCCCACTCCCACTACAGAGCGCACATGACACGCGAATCGTTCACCGCCGTCAAGCGGTGGTTCAGTTTCCGGACGTACGTCGTGGCGTCGACGAGCATCGTCGGCGTGCTCGCGCTAGCGGCCTTCACCAAGGCCACAGCGCGTCAGCACTTTCAAGAGATCGACGTCGAGCGCATCAACGTCGTGGAGCCCGACGGAAAGCTGCGCATGACCATCTCGGACGCCGAGCGCTCGCCTGGCTGGGTCTTTCACGGCAAGGTCGTTCCGGGGCGTCCCAAAGGCGCCGGCATGATCTTCTTCAATGATGAAGGCGAAGAGGACGGCGGCATCGGATTCGGCGGCCGCACTGTGGACGGCAAAGTGCACGCCGACGGCGGCATCGCGTTCGACCGCTACGAGTCGGACGAAACGGTCACGCTGCGCTACTCCGAGAACGCGGGCCGCAAGCAGTCGGGCCTCATGATCACCGATCGGGCGGACATGCCCATTCTCAAGATGCTCGCCAAGCAGGACTCGCTGCGCGCGATGCCCGCGGGCGCCGCGCGCGACTCGGCGATGAAAGCGTTCGTCGAGAACGGCGGCCATCCGCTGGCCGCGCGGCGGTTGTTCGCGGGCCGCGACGCCGACCAGAGCTCCGTCGTTAGTCTGTCCGATCCGCAGGGTCATCCGCGGCTGCGTCTCATGGTCGATTCGACCGGCGCCGCGAGCATCCAGTTCCTCGATACCACCGGTCACGTGACCAAGACGATCACCGCACTCGACTCGCCCGGAGCCAATCGATGACCCCGCGCCACACGTATCGCTCGTCCTTGTGCCTAACGGCGGCGGCGCTGGCCGTCTCGGCCCTGGCCGCCCGCGCGCAGTCGGCGCGCTTCGAGGTGACGGTGGCGTCATCCGCCGACGCCCAACCGCTCACCGGCCGGTTGGTGGTCGCGGTGAGCAAGCAGGAGAAGCCGGAACCGCGGCTCATCATCTCGCCGCGTGGTCCGGCATTGTTCGCCATCGACCTCGACCAGTTGGCACCCGGCCACGCCGCGGTCGTGGACAACGCGGCCTCGAGCTATCCGATGCAGCTCTCGGCGCTGCCGCCGGGCGACTACTATGTGGAGGCGGTGGTGAACGTGTACACGCAATTCCATCGCGCCGACGGCCACAACATCTGGGTGCACATGGGCGATGGCCGCGTGGAGTTCTTCAACTTCGCCGCCGGCAATCTGTACAGCGACGTGCAGAAGGTGCACATCGACGGACACAGCACCGTGCACATCACCGTCTCGCACGTGATCGCCGAGGAGCCGCGGCCCGCCGACACGGAGTGGCTCAAGCACGTGAAGATCCAGAGCCAGCTGCTCACCAAGTTCTGGGGCCACCCGGTGTACGTCTACGCCGACGTGCTCCTGCCCAAAGGCTACGCCGAGCATCCGAACACGTACTACCCGAGCATCTATCCGTTAGGCCACGCGCCGGACCCGTTCTCGTTCAATCCCGATTCGATGTCGGAGCGGCGCGGCGGCGAGCAGAACCCGCTCGAGCTCAGGCGTGGGGCGCGCATCAACCGCGTCTCGGGTCTCGAGAGCGGGTACGATTTCTACAAGTCGTGGGTGTCGGACAGTTTCCCGCGCGTGATCGCGATCACGCTCGAACAGGCGACTCCGTATTTCGCCGACTCTTATTCGACCAACTCGGCGAACGATGGGCCGTACGGAGACGCGATCGTCCAGGAAGTGATTCCGTACCTGGAGCAGCACTTCCGCATCATCGGGAAACCGTACGCGCGGCAGGTGGAAGGCGCGTCGACGAGCGGCTGGCAGACACTGGCGCTCGTGCTGCAGCATCCCGACTACTTCGGCGGCGGCTGGGTGCTACAGCCCGACCCGATCGATTTCCGTCACTACCAGCTCACCAACATCTATTCCGACAGCAACGCGTTCGCGATTCCGAGCGGCCAGTTCGAGACGACCGAGCGCCAGTTCCAACGCACGACCGAAGGCCAGGTGGTGTTGACGACGCGGGAGCTGAGCCGCTTCGAGGATGTGTTAGGCAGCCACGGCCGGTCGGGCTACCAGCTCGAGGCGTGGGAAGCCGTATACGGCCCTGTGGGCGCCGACGGCTATCCGATGGCCGTGTGGGACAAGACGACCGGCGCGATCGACCACCAGGTTGCCGCGTACATGCGCGACCACGGCTACGATCTCCGCGCATACGCCCAACGCAACTGGTCGACGTTAGGCCCGAAGCTCCAAGGCAAGCTGCACTTCTTCGCCGGCGACATGGACAATTACTACCTGGATCTCGCCGTCTACGATTTCCAGGACTTGGTCGACAGCAGTTCGAATCCGCACTCGGACGCCGACTTCACGTATGGCCGCCCGATGAAGGGGCACGGCTGGCACTCGTTCACGTGGGCGGAGATGGTGAGGAAGATGGCGGACGCCGTGAAGCGGGAAGCGCCGGCGGGGGAATCAACGACGGCGTGGGAGTATTAGCGCGCCGGCTTGGGGAAGCGCTTCGCTTGGGGAAAAGGGAAAGGGGCGCCTCCCCAGTCCCTTTCCCCCAAGCGAAGCGCTTCCCTAAGGCGGCGCACGCCGCCGCTTCCATTTACCGATGCCAGATGTCCAACACGCCAGTTGCCGAATGGTCATTCGCGTTTCCTTCCGGCAGCGCGACGCGGCCATCGACGACGATCGGGCTGTTCCAGTGGCCGGGGCCGCACTCGAGTGTCGCGATCAATCGGCCGGTGGGTGGATCGTAGACGCGAAGGCCGCCGTGGGGATCGTATACGTAGAGCAAGCCGCCGGCGACAACCGGGCTCGTGCCGGGGTTCTTGTTCTGCCACGCGGGCGTGAGCTTGTTGTCCTTGAACGTCCACGCCGCGGTGGCACCATTGTCGGCGCCGAAGAGCCAGGTGCCGTCGGCCGAGTGCATCACGGCGAGCGCGGAGAAGAGGCGTGCACCGGAGGGCGTCGACACGCTTTGCAGCTCGCCGCCCTTGTGCGGCGATGTGCCGTGCATGAGCGTGGTGTCGAGCAGTTTGATCGAGCCGTCCTTCCCGCCCTGCGCGATGTAGCCGCCGCCTAACAGAGCCGGCGACGTCGAGCCGACGTCGGTGTCGGTTTCGTCGAGCGACTGCGTGTTCTCGGGCGTGTAATTGCCTAACAAAGTGGTGGCCATCGAGTCGAGCTGGAGCGCGGCGTCGCCCCAGTTCGTGTGGCCGTCCCAGTGGCCGTTGCCGGTCGCGACAAAGATGTCGCCCGTGGCGGTGTCGATCACGGCGCCGGTGCGGCCCCAGATCGCCGAGCCGCTTTGGGAGCACGTACTCGGATCGATCATCGAGGTGGAATCGCTGCACAGCGAATTCCACGTGTGCAGCAGGTGGCCGTTTGCGGCGTCGAGAATCGAGACGTGGCCCTGATACGGCGGCGCGTCGCCGATGTATCCACCGGTCGTCGCGATGATGCGGCCGTGATAGTAGTTGAGCGACGACGTGATCTTTTCGCGGTGCGCCAGCTTGGTGATCGCCGTGGTCCACACCGCGTGCCCGTCGGCGAGCGACAACTTCTGGATGTTGCCGTCGGGCGACGCCGCGTAGATCGATTGGCGGTCCGGATCGGCGACCGGCGTCGCGTTGGTGATCTGGCGCGTGCCGGCCCACGACGCATAGTTAGGCGGCGTGTACGTCCAGAGCACGGTACCTGCCGCGGCATCGACCGCGATAGTCTTGCCGTAGGTGGTGGTGACGAAGAACGCATCGTGCGCGGCGCCGCCGATCTGGACGCCGTGCAGATAGATGGCCGCCGCGTCGACGGTGCCATCGATGGGCACGCGCAGCTTGGTGAGCGAGGCCACATTGCCGGCGTCGATGCCGGTCGGCACGGGCGAGCTGCTCGAGCCGGCGACGTCCCAGCCGAACCGGGGCCAGTCCATGCCTAACGGAGCGATCCCCGTGTTCCAGTGCGCGGGCCGCATCGCCGCCGCCATCACCGCCGCGCCCGTCAGCGCGCCGATTGCCACCACGCCAGTCCGCCAGAGCCGTCGCATTGCACGATCTCCTTGTCGTCTGTTTGCGCCTCGAGGATCGGGATCGCCTGCCGCTACCAAAGTGGATGGCGCGGCGCGCTCCGTCCAGTCACGCAAACCTCATGCACTGCACCGGGCCCGTCACGCGGCCGCGTCGCGGGCGCGGCCCTCCTCGATCGCGTCGACGCACGGCGGAATGCCGTCGCGCACGCTCGCCACCGCCGGCGCCCAGCCCGTCGCCTCGCGCAGGCGCCGGTTGGAGATCCGCTCCGACCGCGAGGCCATCTCGCCTAACGATCCCATCAACAGTGTGACCCATCGGGGCAGCAGTGCCGGGACGGGCACGCCGAGTGCGCAGGCGATGGCGCCGACGTACGCGCGGTGTGTGACGGGCTCGTCGTCCGTCACGTTGTACACGCCGGCCGGCGCGTCGAGCGCCGCCACGACCGCGGTCGCCGCATCGTCGTGCGAGACCGACGAGATGTACGCGTCCTCTGCGCCGGGAAGCGGCGACCGCCCTTTGCGTACGTACCTCATCATATCCACGAGTTGCTCGGCGTCCGGACCATAGAAGCCGGCGAAGCGCAGTACGACGCCGGCGCGATCGCCGCTCGTGAAGCGCATGGCCGACGCCTCGGCGTCCGCCACCGAGCGATTGTAGCGCACCGGACTGAGCGGCGTCGACTCGTCGACCCACTGCGCACCGCGATCGGGATAGATCGGCGCGAACGATTCCTGGATGAATCGCCCGGCGCGCGCAGCGATCGCGGCGCCGACCAGGTTCGCCGCGCCGTCGCGCCGAAGGCGATCGTTCTCGCGCCACGCGCCAGGCAAAAAGAGACGCGACATCGGCGGGATGTGCGTGGCGAGATTGATCACGACGTCGTGGCCGCGCACGACGCGCGCGAGCGCGTCCGGATCGAAGAGGCTCACGGTCACGCCTTGCGCGCCGCGTGCCTCGAGGCGCGCGCGTTGGTCCGCGGTGCGGGCGACCGCGGTCACACCATGTCCTGCATCGAGCAGCGCGGGGACGACGCGTCGCCCGACGACTCCCGTTGCACCGGCGATGAAAATGCGCATCTGCATCACTCCTCAGGAATTCTCGCATGAGCGCGACGCCGACCGATCGGCGTCGAACGCGCTTACATCATCGGAGACGGATCGGCGCGTGTCCTGTGACAGTCGAAACGACGTCCGGATCGTGAGCGGGGTTTCACGTGGGAGCGGTCACACGGCGCGAGCTCGTCCGTCTAGATTGCAGGGGGAATGCCTCGTCGAGGGCATACGAGCGATACACTGACGTTCGAGCAACATCGCCGCCGGTTGTTCGGCATCGCCTACCGTATGTTAGGCACGGTGGACGACGCCGAGGATGTGGTGCAGGACGCGTTTCTCCGCTGGCATCAGGCGGACGCGACCGACATTCGAGCGCCGGCGGGTTGGCTCGTGTCCGTCGTGACGCGGTTGTGCATCGACCGTCTCCGCCATCTCCGGGCAGAGCGCGCCGCGTACGCGGGCCAGTGGTTGCCGGAGCCGGTTGCCACCGATCGTGCGTCGTCGCCGGACGCGGCGACGGACACGGCGTCGGATCTCTCGGTGGCGTTTCTCCTCTTGCTCGAGCGCCTGTCGCCGGATGAGCGCGCGGCCTTTCTCCTGCGCGACGTGTTCGACACGGACTACGACGAGATTGCACGCGTGCTCGATCGCACCGAGGCGGCGGTGCGGCAGATCGTCCACCGCGCGCGGGACCGCATCAAGGGGGGCCGAGCGCGGTTCGCGGTTCCGTTAGGCGCGGCGTCGATGGCGCTCGAGCGGTTTCTCACGGCCCTGGCCAACGACGACCAACCGGCGGTGCTGGCGTTAGTCGCGGACGACGCGACGTATTGGGGCGATGGCGGCGGGAAGGTCTCGGCGACGCGGCGCGTCGTGACCGGCGCAACGTCGGTCGCGCGACTCGTCCTGGGGTTCGAGCGCAAGGGGCGCGGCATGCTCCACCATACGATCGAGTGGATCAACGGCGAGCCCGCGATCGTGACCCGATCGGCGGCCGGCGTGTTCTACGTGACGTCGGCGGCGACCGACGGCGAGCGCATTACCGACTTCTACCGGGTGCTCAACCCGGACAAGCTGCGCCACGTCGAGGGCGCCGGCGTCCCGGCGATTGCCTAACGCACTGATGCGCCGCGCCCACCGACGCGTCGCGCACTATCCCCCACGGATCAGGAACAGCAGTCCGGCCGCCGCGAGCGTGACCTCGATCACCGCGACAAAGAGCCAGTCGGGCAGCCGGTCGACGATGCGTTTGCCGGACCATGACCCGACAATCATGATCGGACCCAAGGCGAGCCCCGCAGCCACCGGCGCCATCCCGAGCAGCGAGCCTTGGCGGTACGCGGCCAGCTTCACGACGTGCATGACGACGGTCGACATCGCTTCGGTGCCGATGTAGGCACCCTTGACCAAGCCGAACGCCAGGAAGAACGGCGCCATGATCGGCCCAACGCTGCCTAACAGTGCCGACAGGAAGCTGGCGCCGGCGCCGATCACGGCGAAGCTCTCGACCGGCGGCCGCGGCGGCGGACCTGGACGCGACTTCCGCCACACCACGACCAGAATCAAGAACGCCCCGAGCAGCCGCGTGAGCGCCGACAGCGGCGCGCGCGCAAACAGGAGTCCGCCCGCGAACGCAAACGGCACGGCGCCGAGCGTGAACCAGCCGACCACGCGCCACTCGAGTTCCCGTCGATTGAACCAGACCCGACTGCCGTTGCCGATGAGCTGCGCCACGGTGAGGATCGGCACGGCCTCACGAATTCCGAAAATCGCCACGAGCGCCGGCAACAGGACCGCGGCGCCGCCGAACCCGGTGACCGCGGCGAGCGTCGCCGCCACGAACGCCGTTGCCGCCAGGAGGAGCGCGACGAGCGGCGATGGCGCGTGCATCACGGCCCAACGCCGAACGACCCGGTGCGCGTGGTGCGCACCGGGTCGTTCAGCCGTCTCGATTCGAAATCGCTCTCGTTAGGCACGAGCGCTCACATCCCTGCTCCGGCCAGATCGCGAACGGCGGCGGCCAGCTTCTGCACCTTGGCCGCGTCCGACGAGCCGCTGGCATCGCCGTCGATCTGCGACGCGAGCTGCGTCAACGCCGTCTTCCGCGCATCGCCCGACGCCTGCTCGGCGCCGACGAGCGCTTTCCTGACGGACGCGATGTTGTCCGCCGACAATCCGTTCGACCGCTCGATCTGATCGACGTACGCGCGAGCCAGCGCAAACGTCGCGGGCCACACGTACTTGGGCTGTCCCTGCACGTTGAGGTACGTGAGGTGCACGGACTTCGCCGCGTCGATCTCGTTCTGCGTGAGCATGGCGTTCGGCGTCAGCTCGAGAATGTCGAGACCGCGTGCGATCTCCGAGCTCACGATCACGCCGTTGTACCAGTACGCCGACCACGTGCCGCCATCTTCCATGCGCGTCGAGTCGATCGGACCGCGATCGAAGAACGCGATCTCTTTCGGGTGCGCCGCATCGGTGAAGTCGAACACCGAGATGCCGCCCTGATACCACGACTGCACCATCACGTCGCGGCCGGGAATCGGAATGAGCGAGCCGTTGTGCGCGACGCAATTCTCGAACGACGTCTGCGGCGCCGACATCTTGTAGTAGCTCTGGAAGTGCAGCGAGCTGCCCTCGATCGTGAAGATCGCGTCACCGCCCCACTGCTTGGGATCCGTCGCGCGGCACTTGGGAAGACCGCCGCCGCCCCACTCGTCGGAGAACAGCAGCTTGGTGCCGTCGTTGTTGAACGTCGCCGAGTGCCAGTACGAGAAGTTCGAATCGCTCGCGGCGTAGAGTCGCGTCGGATGCTCGGGGTCGTGGATGTCGAGCAGCATGCCGTAGCCTTCGCACGCGCCGCCGGCGAGTCCGACCGCGGGGTACACGGTGATGTCGTGGCACTGCGTTGGGCCGGGTCGCGGACCGCTGCCCGGTGTCGAGCCGAACATCTTGGCAATCATGCCGGGGAGCGCTTCACGCAGCGTCGCGCTGTCCGCCGCCGTCGGGGCGCCCGTGCCGCCGCGCGCCTTCACGATGCTGTCCAACATCGGAGTCGTGAACCGCGGCGGCAGGGCCATCTCCTCGCCCAACACCGCGATGTTCACGACGAACGCGCCCTTGGCGCGCGCAGCCGCCATGGCTTCCTTGTCCGCCTGCGCCTCGCCATGATGCGCGGGGGCGACGAGATCATTGAAGATACGCGGCGAGCTCACGATGGCCGCCTGCTCCGGATTCGCCAACGGCACCTTGATCACCTCGATCCGGAACAAGGCCGAGTTGGGATCGTCGGCCGGTTTGGCGCGCGAGCAGCCCGTCATCTCGTTAGGCGAACGCACGCCCGCCGATCCCGAGATGTAGACGTACACGTCGGCGGAGTCCTTCGGGTCGACGAGCACGGTGTGCGTGTGCGAGCCGCGGCAGGTCTGCACGTTGGTGACGTATTTCGGATTCTGGATGTCGCTGATGTCGAAGATGCGCAGTCCGCGGACGCGCTCGTTGCTCACCGTGTCGTGCACGCCTTCGCCGCCGCAATCGAGGCGGCCGCTCAATCCTTCGGCGGACACGAACAGCAGGTTGCGATACACCGACACGTCGCTCTGCGACGCCGGGCAGTAGTAGCCCTTGGTGAGCGTGGGGTGCGCCGGATCGCTGATATCCCACACCTGGAAGCCGTTGTAGTTGCCTTGAATGGCGTAGTGGCCGGTGAAGGCCAGGTCGCTATTCGTGCTGTGCAGGAACTTGCCCTCGGGCGGCGTCGTGGACATGAGCTTCATGTTCCAGAAGGCCGTGCCGGCGTCGTAGAGTCCGGCTTTGAGTCCGACGCGCGGGTCGGGACTCGGCGGTCCGCCAGACGAGCGGCTCACGGAGACCGGCGCTGACGACGCCAGTTGGGACGTGGATGGCGCGCACGCCACCGCAGACAGCACCGCGATCATCGCGGCGAGGCTCGTCGATGGCGACATCATTCGGCGCGCTTGACGCACGAATCTCATAGAGGGGTCCTCGGACGAAGAGGCAGAAGCGACGGCGCTTCCGCTGTTGAGTAGGAGTGTGCCGAACTTAGCGTTCTGGCGTCCGAACGCCAGTCGCGGCGACCGGCTTCACGCCATCAGAACGCGGCTCGCCAACCGGGCTCATCCATGCTGTGGGACACATCAGGCCTCGAACGACGGGTGGCATCCTCTCTGCGCACATTCCAGGTCGCGTGCATCGACCGGAGGACCGACATGCCTAACCGAGATGTGAACCCCTCGCAGGGGTTTGGCGCCACGAACGACCAGTTGGACTTGAACACCGAACAGCGCTATTGGCGCGACCACTGGGTCGAGCGGCCGTACGTGACGGCCGACCGCACGTTCGAGTATTACTGGCCGGGCTATCGCTACGGGGCCGAGTGCAGCGTCCGCTACGAAGGGCGGCGCTGGGGCGACATCGAACGCGATGTCCAAGCGGGTTGGGCGCAGTACGCGCACCGGGGCAACGCGCGGTGGGAGCACGTGAAGGACGCGGTGCGCGATGCCTGGGACCGGCTCACGCATCGCAGTTAGGCACGCGGCGTCCGCCGCCGAGTACATCCCGCCGCGCGCATCGCTCTCCCGCTTGCGCGCGGCGGCCACGCGCTGTCGCGGCTGCGATCTCTGGACGTGCGGTCGCACGGTGTTCGGCGAAGGGCCGCGCACGGCGCAGGTGATGTTGGTCGGCGAGCAGCCGGGCGACCAGGAGGAGCGGGCGGGTCATCCGTTCGTCGGGCCGTCCGGCAGAGTCCTGGATGCGGCGCTCGCCGCGGCGGGCATCGACCGCGACACGGTGTACGTGACGAACGCGGTGAAGCACTTCAAGTACGAGCGCGGCGAGAAGAGCGCGCGCCGTATCCACAAGAAGCCGCGCGACAGCGAGATGCGGGCGTGCCGCCCCTGGCTCCTCGCCGAGATTCGCCTAACGAAGCCGCGTGTGATCGTGGCGTTGGGCGCCACGGCGGCCCGGTCCCTGCTCGGACCGCAGTTCCGCGTGACCAAACACCGCGGCAAACCGGTCGCGTCCGAGTGGGCGGCGGCGGTCGTGGCCACCGTGCATCCGTCAGCCGTGCTGCGGGCGCCGCCGGCCGAGCGCGCACGCGCCGAGCGTGCGTTTTTCGCCGACATCCGCGCGGTGGCGACGGTCATCGGGAACACATCCGACTGACCGCCCAACGGGTATCGTCCGTTAGGCAAGCAGCGGCGGCGTCCCTTCGATGTCGTGGCGCTCGAGCTCGGGCGCGTCGCCGGCGTGCCACAGCGGTACGTGGTGCGCGATGCGATAGACAATCGGTCCGCCATCCTCGGTGGTCGCGCGCTCGATGGGACGCGGTACGCACACGAATTCCACGTCGAGCGCAACGGCGGTCGCGCGAACCGATGCGTAGCCGTGGCCGCCCAAATCCACGAACGACAGATGCGGTGCGACGTCGGGATTGCGCGCCGCCAACGCGCGTGCGGCGTCGCCGCCTTCCTCGAGCACGAGACACGTTTTCACGCCGTGGCGCAGCAGCGCGTTGATGGTGCCCACGGATCCGGTCGGCGCATCGTGGAAATACAGCGCGCGATACGGAAAATCTTTCGGGATGGCGTATTTCGCCGCCTCCTCCAGTCCGGGCGCCGAGATGGAGCCGGTGATGAATTCGATGCCCACGGGCTCGAATTTCTCGGGTGGCAATCCGGCGGACATGCGACCGGCGGTGAACGCGTGCCGGTCGCCGGCGATCGACACGAATCCCGCGATGCCGTGCGTGCGCACTGCGTCCAGGATCGCGTTGCGCTCGGTGCGGTACGCCGACCAATCGTCTTCCGTGATCACGCCGTAGCCGGGCGCGGACCATCGCGTGCCCTTGGCCGGCGGCAGGTGTTGGAGATCGGCGCGCCAGTCCACGGAACCGATCGTATTCCCCCACACCTTCCACGGCGCTTGCGAGGCGAGCAGCCGCTCGACGAACCACGCCTTCTGCTTCGCGCCGAGCACCGTGCCGGGCGGCGACGTCCGCATTGGGTTAGGCATTTCGGCTCCGTTGACCGGGACCGCCGCCGGCGGCGAGCCGGCGTTCGCCGTGCGTCCGGCGTCCAGCACCGTGAGCGTATCCTGCGACTCGAAGAACGGCACGCCGGCCTGCCGGAACGGCGCCCACTCGGCCCGATCGGTGAGCGGCTCCGAACGGTACGAGCGGTTGTCGGTGAGGATCAATTCGAGGTGCGCGCCTAACTGGAAGGTGCGGTAGAGCGTCAGCGCGCCGATGGCGGCCAGGTTGCCGGG
>JANWIK010000095.1 GCA_025449955.1 Gemmatimonadaceae bacterium | reverse complement strand
GCTTTGATACCGTCGAAGATGAGCTTGCTATTGTCGTAGGAGACGGTCATCGCGCGGGCGTTACTCGGTGTGCGGAAAGTATCGCCCTCGGGCCTCAGCCTGTCGAGGCGCGGAACCGACGCCTGGCCACCCCGGCGGCGCACATCACGGAATTGTTGCCTACAAAGTAGGAGCGAATTCCGTGATGGTCGCCGAAGAGACCATCCACGCCGGCGAGGAGCCGATGGTGGGTCGGTTGAATGTTGGACGCGGATTAGACGGATAACGGCGCGGATCCCTACGGATCGCTCGGCTGCATCGGCGAGGTCGTACACGGATGCCCGCTTTCGCACCGATCATTCCCCTGTTCCGCTGCCACCGCGCTCACGGTTCCACGATTTTGCACGCGAAGACGCTCACCACCGCTACCGCGCAGCCTATTTCCCGAGTTGTTTCGCCAGCGCGAGAAGGCGGCGCCTGGCATCGCGAAGCAAAATCAACGCGGTGTCGGCGTCGGACCAGCTGTCCACGAAGGTGCGATACGCCAGCGCCGCCGCGTCGCGATGTTGCTGCGCCTCCTCGGCTCGCCCGACCCAGTAGGGCGCGACACGCACGAATTCGGAGCCCTCGTAGCAGCAGGCGCGGTCGCGCGCGAGATCGCCATAGAGGCGGGACGCTGCCGCGAAGTCTGAGTCGCTGAAGGCGCCGTGGGCCGCGGCCTCGCGGAAGTACTCGGTCGGCTCGAGTGAAGCGGCAACGGCGAACGGCTCGCGCGCCGCTTGCATCCGCCCGCTCAACAGCGCCATCTCGCCGCGCATCATCGAGAGACTCGCGCGGTCTTCCGGGCTGTCGAGATGCGCGCGCCGCTCCAAGGAATCCATCATTACGGTCGCGCGCGCTGCGTCGCCGTCCCGCGCGGCCAGCCGGCCCGCCCACATCAGGAGCGTCGGCTCCAGATACGTTTGGCGAAACAGCGAATCGAACGACGCCAACGACTTCCGCGCGTCGCGCCGCGCGCCTAACGCGTAGTCGAGCTGCGCCACGAAGAGTACGTGCCGCGCCGCACCGGACGCATCGTTCAGTGCACGATCCACCACCAACGCGGAGTCGACGTACGACAACGCGGCGGTGTACCGCCCCCGCCACATGGCCAGAAACGCCAGCGATTGATACCCGTCGCGCTGCTGCACGCCGCCATTGGGCAACATGGTCCGGAACACCTGCTCGGCCGAGTCGAGCATACCGAGGCCCACGTAGGTCGCGCCGTACTCGTTGTTCATGTTGCCCATCGTCGCCGCGTCCGGATACAGGGCGAACGCCCGATGGTACGCGACGAGCGCCGCGCGGAAATCGCCTAACGCACGATCGACGGTGGCCATGTTGACCCACACGCCGTAGCTCGCCGAGTCGACCACCGCCAATCGGGTGAACGCAGCGCGGGCGTCGGCGTATTCGTGCCCGCGCATCGCGTTGTAGCCGAGCTGGAACAGCGCCGCGCGGTCATCGGGATACTGCAGGAGGTACTCGCGATAGAGATGCACCGCGCCTGACCGGTCGCCGCGCCAGCCGGCGATGCGCGCGCGGATGAGCATCCGCTCGCCTTCGGGGAGCCGGTCGAGCAGCGCCACCGCGCGCGCGAATTCCGCATCGCCCTGCGGACGGCGGTTCTCGTACCAATAGTACAGTCCCCCGAGATCGGCGTGCGCCATCGCGAAATCCGAGTCCTGCCGCAGCGCAGCCTTCCACAACTCTTCGGCCTCGACCTCGTGCCGCAACCCGAACGCCCGTTGCCCTTCGGCGTAATTCTCGAGCGCGCCGAGCGATCGCGTGGTCGCTTCGGGCAGCGGAACGCTTTCGGTGGCTAACGACCACACCGATTCGCCGAAATCCCGCCGCAACCCGCGCGACAGTTTGTCGAGCGCGTCGAGCACGCCGGCGCTGTTCGTCGCCCGCGTCAGCTCGGCCGCCAGCGTGGAGTCGGTGATGGGATCGATGATGCGCGCCGTGAGCACGTAGCCGCTGTCCGCGCGCGCCACGGCAGGAACCACCACCAGGCGCGCGCCATCGCGACGCGCCACTTCGCGCGCGGTAGCCTCATCGAGGGGGCCGGTTCCAGGCTCACGCCGCATGCGCACGAGCGTTTCGTCGATGCGGCTGCCCGGCATCACGGCCACGCGCGGCGATTGATCCAGTCCGGTCGTGAGTGCGAGGCTCACCGCGCGGTCGAACGAGGGGTCGCCGCCGGCGTCGGCGACGTCGCTGACGACCACCCAATCGCGATGTCCGGCCGCGGCCAGACCGGGAACGTGCGGCGCGCGCAGCGCGATCCACCCGGCGAACGCGGCAGCCGCCGCGACCGGTAACCCGATGGATGCCACTCGCCTAACGACACGCCGGCGTCCTCGAGCCGGAGGAGTCGCACGGGCATCGACCGCGGCGGCAGCGTCGGGATGCGTGTCGCCGTTCATCTGCTGCGTGCCATGCGGAGGCGATGACCGCGCCGGCGACGACGCCGACTCGCTCCGCAGCCGATCGACCAGCGCCGCCACCGCCGGCCCGGCGTCTACGCCTAACTCCGCACGAACGATCGCCTCGTGGATCTGCGCGTGACGCAGCGCGCCGGCGCGATCTCCGGCCGCCGAGAGCGCCTGCATGAGCCGGAGCGCGATCCGCGAGTCGTGACGGTCCGCGGCCGCGAGGCGCCGCAGCCACTCGACCTCGGCGGCCGGATCACCGCGCTGCGCCTCCGCGTCGGCGAGCTTGGTCAGCGCGCGCGCGTACTCGCGCACCAGTGCGTCACGCTGCTCGTCCGCCCAACGGTCGTATTCCGGCGCCTCGGCGAGATGGAATCCGTCGAGGAACGGACCTTTGTATACCGTGACCGCGCACTCCCAGTCGCCCTCGTCCAACGCATCCGTGAAGGCGCCGACATCCGACGTCATCACGTCGGGATTGATGCGCAGCTCGTTCGCACCGGTGAACACGTCGTCGCCGAAATCGCGCCGCACCGCATACACCAACTGGTTCAACGCGCGGCGCGCGTGTTCCTCATCGGCATCGGGCCAGAGTTGGGCCATGGGCGCCGCGCGGCCGAGTCCACGCGAACCGGTCACGGCGACGCGAGCGAGCAGCGCAAGGCGTCGTGGCTGCGCAACCGCACCGCTCAGCGGAATCGCGCCACGTAGAACCGACAAGCCGCCCAACGTGCGCAGCGTCAACATGTTGACGGATGATCGCCGTGTGATTGAGGGATGACCCCGCCGCACTAGTGTAGCGCCCACGAGTTCCGTGGAGCAAGGCGCTCCCGCCGCAGGCTCGCTCAGGCACTGTATCGAGGGGGTTCAGATGCGTAGTACACTTTCGCGCGCGGCCATGGTCGCGTTGGCATTGGCGTCGTTTGGTGCCGCGGCAGCAGCTCAGGAGCTGCCAGTTCCATCGCCGATGAGCCAGCAACCCAAGCATTACATCCTGAGCTTGGGTGTCAGCGGGGGGATGGCCGTCCCGACCGGGAACGGGAGCACGAACGTCAGCAGCGGCGTCGGCGGGCGCGGGTTCCTGTTGCTCCAGCTACCCGGCGGCCTTCCGGCGCTTCGCTTCGACCTGGGTTACCAACGCTTCAACCTCAAGAACGCATTGTTGGGCGCAGTTGGCGCCGATCCTCTTGGCGCGACCGGAACCAATCAGGTTCTGAGCGGCGTTGGCGGCCTCACGATCAATCTGCTGCACGGCCCGGTGCGTCCATACCTGACGGCCGGTATCGGCGGGTTCCAGGTGAAGACCAACATCGACTCGTCGAGCGTCGGCGGGCCCACGACGAAGTCGCAGTTCAATTTCGGCGTCGACGGCGGCGCGGGGCTCGCGCTCAACTTCGGCCGGGTGGGCATGTTCACGGAAGGGCGGGTGCAGAACGTGTACACCAAGAACGGCGGCTTCATCAAGAGCGCGAAGTCGATCCAGTCGGTGCTGGTCTCCGCCGGCCTAACTGTCGGGTTGTTCTAACGGAGCGGCACAGCCGGCGCCGGGGCGCCGGCCGGCGGAACGACCGCTCGCGGCGCGAGCTCCGGCGCCGCCGCGAGCCGCGGCAGCGCATCGACGGGCATCGCCACCTCGATCTCGCCCTGCCCTTCCGCCGCGCCTAACGCACGGAAGCGGCGCGCCGTGCTCAGCACGCGCGACTCGAGCGATCCCACGGCGTCGTTGTACGCCTCCACGGCGCCCGTGAGGCCGCGATGGAGCCGCACGAGGTGCTCGGCGAGGGTACCGATCCGGCGATAAAGATCGGCGCCCAAGTCGCGGATCTCTTCCGCGTTGCGCGCGATGCGTTCCTGCTGCCAACCGTACTGCGCGGACTTGAGCAGCGTGACGAGCGTCGTGGGTGTGGCCGGGACGACGCCGCGCGTCACCGCGAACTCGATCAGCCCCGGGTCGCGCTGGCACGCGGCGCTCAAGATCGACTCGCCCGGCAGGAACATGACCACGAACGGGAGCGCTTCGCTCATCCGCTCGCCGTACTTTTTCTCAGCCAGGATCTCGATCTGCTGGCGCACCTGCTTGACGTGCTTGTCCAACAACGCCGACCGTCGGTCGTCATTGGTGGCTTCCGCCGCGCTGACGAACGCGTCGAGCGGCGTCTTGGCGTCGACGATCACGATCTTGTCGCCGGGAAGCCGCACGATGAGATCGGGGCGGATCGCGCCGTCGTCATCGCGCACGGTGTGCTGCATGTCGAAGTCGCAGTGCTCGAGCATGCCCGCGAGCTCGACCACGCGCCTGAGCTGCAGCTCGCCCCATTGGCCGCGGACATGCGGCGTGCGGAGCGCGTGCACCAACCGCTGTGTTTCGTCGGCGAGCTGCTGCTGGCCCTCGACCATCGCCCGCAGGCGCTCGAAGAGCTCGGCGTTCCCGGCGGCGCGGTCGCGGCCTAACGACTGCAGCTGCTCGTCGACGCGCAGCAGGCCATCCTGTACCGGTTCGAGCAGGGCGCGGCTGTTGGATTCGAGCGCTTGGGCGGAGAGCGCGGCGAACGTGTCGCGCACACGAGCGTCCGACTGCGCCGAGTGCTCGGTGAGCGACTTCGTCAGGCGGCGTTCCGCGTCGCGCTCGGCGAGGTAAATGGCGGCCGCATGCTGCGCGTGCGCCAGCTCGTTGCGCGCCGCGTCGAGATCGGCGCGCGCGCGGCCGGACTCCGTTAGGAGGGTGACACGCTCGCGGTCGCGCTCCGCCAGCAGCACGCCGGCCCGCACGGCGCGCGCCCGCGCCAACGACCACCCAACCATGGCGCCGAGGATCACACCCGCCAGTCCTGCCCACAGCAGCGACCATTCGCTCATTTCCGCTCCGCCGCCGGCGTTCGCACCTCGTGAGCTCCTCGGTCAAAGGATGACTCGAGGGCCTCGTTCAGGTGCAGGGTTCCCACGTGGTTAGCTCTTCGGTCGTTGTTGAAAAGGATAACTACGGGGATGCAAGAGATGGGGAGGATTGCCGCGGTGCGGCGGTGAGTACATCGCCCACGCGCGTGGAACCTCACCCGAGCGCGCCTAAACGGCGCGCCGTCAGGCAAAATAAAGGACCGCGGGCGAAGCACCTAGGGGTTTCCCTAGTTCGATGCACTAGGCGAACTGGCAGCTTGCGCGGCGGTCCGGACCACGGCACCGTGCAGTCGCGCGCCGACTTGGCCGTCGCAGGCCTCGACGCAACCCGGCACCGACAGCCGGACTCGCCTAACTGTACGCGTTGCGTTCGCACCATCTGCGGAGGCCCGCATGGCCAAGACCAAGGCTACCCGTGCACCCAACGGGCAGAGCGCTGTTGCCAAGTCCCCTGCCGTCCTGACGGCGGCGCCGATCACGCGCCAGCGCATTCCGACCACGATCGACCCGTTCGGAGAAGCGGGCGCCGCCATCGCCAGCGACCTGCTGCCGATGCGCACGGCGGCGATCACGCGCGTATACCTGGGAATGCAGCAGATCCAGAAGAACCTCGCGCAAGTCGCGGCGGCGCTCGGCACCAAGACGCTGCCGACATCCTTGTTCGGCACGCTGCAGCAACCCGACGGCGGCAACGCGGCGCTCCTCCAGGTCGGCTTCGATCCGTCGTCGGTCGGCAACAACGCGCCGCCCGTGACGTACGTGACCGACGATACCGGGCACTTCCAGCTCGACATTCCGCCTAACACGCCGTTGCCCGACGCCGGCATCACGCTCAGCGTCCATGGCGCGAACACGATGGCGACCGTCGCGGTATCGGCCCAACGAATCGCGACGAACGGCGTCATCGGCACCCTGCAGCTCGATGCGGCCATCGCGCCGCTGCCGGTGAGTATCCTGGCGGCCCTCAAAGCGATCGTTCCCGTTTCGGTTCCCTCGTCCAGCATGACGCAGCCGCCCAAGGCGTCGCTCCCGACGGTGAGAATCGGCGAGGACGGCACGTGCGGGATCGACTTCAATGCCAATCCGTCGGTCGACGTCTTCCCCTACGGCGTGTTCTTCCGGTTGGTCGAGCCGCGCCTGAGCATCGTTCACCCCATCTTCCGCTTCCCGATCGGCACCGGCTTCCTGCCGGTGCAGATGTACGAGACGTCGTTCAAGACCGTCGCGTTAGGCGAAACGACCAGCTACGTCGATCGCGTGCCGGTCGAGCAGCCGCTCTCCGTCGATGGATTCCGCGACCAGATCATGGGACTCGCCCCCGACGGCACGATCATCCAGGACGAAACCGTGCCGATGGCGGCGACGCTCGGCCTCGGTTACGTGCTCACACTCGCCCAACGCTGGAATTACGCCGGCTTGAGCTTGGGCGACCTCGTGTATTCGCTGCCGCTGGCGCCCGGCGAACAACAACAGATCGCGATCTTCGAGCGGCAGGACCGGTTGGAAGTCACCGAGAGTGAATTCTTCAGTGAAGACGAGGCCGAAACGCAGGCCGCTCTCGCCGATACCTCGACGAACGCCACCTTCGCGTCCGCGTTCGACGAGATGATGAACGGCGGCAGTCAGTACAATACGACTTCGACCTCGGGCAGCGTCGGCTTCAATCTCATCGGATTCGGCGGCGGAGCGGGATCATCGTCGAGCGGCGGCAACACGAGCGATTGGTTGCAAGGCCAGCGCGACTTCACGCAGCAGGCCGCCGAGACAACGCACTCGTCCGCCGAACGACAGGCCGCCGCACGGCGCTCCGCCTCGCGCACCGGCATGCGCATGGCCTCGGCGAGCGAATTGCAGTCGGTGACCACCAAGACGATCACCAACCACAATCACACGCGCGCGCTGACCATGCAGTACTGGGAAGTGCAGCGCATGTACGACGTGACCACCACGATCGAGGGGCTGCAGCTGGTCTGCCTGGTGCCGATGCAGATCGTTCGCTTCCTGCCGCCGGGCCAGCAGCTGGCGCTCACGAGTCCCGACATTCAAGTCGGATCGCGCCTCACCGTGCTGGCGCGCTACGCCAATGTGCTCAAGCACGCCGACGTGTTGGCCCAGGCGCTGCCCCGTGCGTTCCAATACGGCCTAACGCTGCTGCGTGAGTTCGCCGCCGATCCGACCGCGACGGTCGAAGCGGCCGGCGGTATGGCCGAGGACGTGCTCGCATTCTCGTTGACCGGCACCTTCGTGCCGTGCGAGGACATCTCCATCTCCGTGGTCACCAAGCGCAACACGCGCGTCGGCCCCGTTCGGCTCACGAACACGCTCACGATTCCGGCCAACACCTACACGAGCAAGGATCAACTGGTGGCGGCGCTGCAGGCGATGCGCCAGAGCACCGCGCCCACGCCGCCGGCGACCGACACGTTCACGGGCAGCCTGGCGCTGCCGCAGTCGCTCAATCGGAGCGACGTGGTCGGATTCGAGATCTCTCGCAACTTCCGGCGCGTGGACTACCCGCTCAAGGACGCAGGGCTGAGCCTCGCCGACGGTCTGGTTGCCGTGTTGGGCGGTGCGATCGCCGGACCGGTGATCGCGGGCGCCCTGGCGGCCGGCGAAGCGTTGTCGACGCCGGGAACAGTGCACCTCTCGCCCTCCGATCTGGAAACCGCGTTGGGCGGACCCGAGCTGACGCAGTTCACGGCCGTGATCACGGAGCTGGACCCGGGAAACCAAAATCCGCCGGGCTCGGAGTCCTATGCCAACGAATCGTTAGGCGGCACGATCCTGCCGCCGCAACCGCTACCCGTCCCGGCGATGCAGATCGGTCCGGTCCTGCGGTACAACGAAGTGCTCGAGATCGAGAAGATGATGCAACACGTGGTGCGCAACACCACGGAATATTCGCGCACGATCTGGGCGTCGCTGACCACGGAAGAGCGCGCGATTCTGTTGGACGCCTATACCATCGGCGTGTCGCCGGACGGCATCCAGGACGAAAGCCAGATGGTGCCGCTCCTCAACTGCGTGCAGAACAGACTCCTGGGGTTCTACGGCAATTCGATGATGCTGCCGTTCATCATCCCGCAGGCTGTCGCCGAGCAAATGAAGATCGTGCCGGCAGACATTCAGCAGGGGCTGCTGTCGTACCAGCAAGCGGGCTTCACGCCGCCCCACGCGAGCGTCGCCCTCCCGACGCGTGGCGTGTTAGGCGAAGCCGTGCTCGGCCACTGCGCGTCGGCGGAGAAGATCGACCTCACGCGGTTCTGGAACTGGCAGGATTCGCCCGCTGACACGGCTCCGGCGATCTCGCCGGTGACGCTGCCAACGAGCTCGCCTTCGCTGTTGGCCGGTGTGACCGCGCCGAACTCGCTGGGCAACCTGCCGCCGCTCATCAATAACGTGTTGAGCGCGCCGGCGCCCGATACCTCGCTGCTCCAAGCACTGTCCAAGAACGCGTCGTCGCAGCAGGACTTCAGCGCGGCGCTCACCGGGGCACAGCAACTCGAGGCGCTCATGGCGAACGCACAGAATCAGGCCAATTCAGCTCGCCAGGGTGCGCTCCAGGCTGCGACCGATACGCAGATGCTGGCGATGGCGATCGGCGGCAACATCGTCGGCGGCTTGTACGCCGGGAATCCGACCGCCGGATCCAGCGCCGCGTCGGCGATCACCGGCAAGGGTAGCGCCGACTCGTCGGCCAAAAAGAAGACGACCACCAAGAAGAAGACGACCACCACCGACGATTCGAGCGGCGACAGCGGAACCACGGACGACACCGGCGGCGACAACTAACCGCGTCACGACATAGAGAGGAACACGATCATGGCATCGCCTACAGTCTCCAGCATCGTTCCATCCTCGGGTCCGGCGGCGGGCGGAACCAGCGTCACCATCGTCGGCACTGGCCTAACGGGCGCCACCGCCGTCACCTTCGGCTCGGCGAACGCGACACCGTTCGGTGTGATCTCCGACACGCAGATCGTCGTCGTGACACCGCCCGGCACCGGCAGTGTGCTCGTCACCGTCACCACGCCATCGGGAACGTCCGGCATCACGGCCGGCAGCAGTTTTGCCTTCGCCCCCGCGACGACCTCGTCGCCCGATCCGGCGCTCACGGCGCTGCTCTCGAGCGGCCTCTTGACCATGCTCCAGAGCGCGACCTCACCCGACGCGCTGGCGGCACAGAGCATCGTGCTCAGGCGGATCGCGCTCGAGGGCGACATCGTCCCGTCGCGCGTGCCCGCGCCGCGGAACATCACCGAGATCGGCGGCTACCTCAATCTGTTAGGCAAGCTGCGCGAGCCCGCCATGCGCGAACAGACGCTCGCGGGCATACTCGGCGTCGCCGGACCGAGCTCGCCGCTGGGATGGACACCGACCATCCCGCTGTCGATGGTGCCGATCACCAACGACCGGCCCGCCGGGCCCGCGCAGGCGAGCATTCCGCTCACGTTCTGGGTGCGGAGCGACTTCGCGACACCGACCAACGCCGCGCTCACGTTCTTGCACCAGCGCGGCTGCACGCTTCCGTTAGCAAATCAGTCGCCGCGGCTTCCCGCGGGATCGGCCGGTGCGACGCCGCCGGCGGATGCG
>JANWIK010000094.1 GCA_025449955.1 Gemmatimonadaceae bacterium | reverse complement strand
CCAATTCCGATTGATGAGAGACAGGGTGACACGACACGCCCGCCGGCGACACAAGCGCCCGGCGCGCGCGATCAGTACGCGCACCGGAGGATCTGTTATGCGCAGAAGTTCCTGGTTGACACTGGGCATGGCCGCAATGCTCGGCGGCGTGCTGGCCGGATGCTCGGAGCGGCCGACGGAAATGGCGGCCGTGCCCAACGCCGATCGCGTCCGGCAAGCCGGCGACACGATCACGCCGCGCCTCGTTCGACAGCTGGCCAAGTCGCGCAACATCACGGCATACCCTCGGCCTCCCTACGTGCGGCCGGCGCTCGCTCGGTTAGGCCGAGAGCTGGCGTTCGACAAGATCCTGAGCGGCAATCACGACGTGTCGTGCATGACGTGCCACCTGCCGCGCTACGCGACCGGTGACGGCCGCAGTCTCTCCATCGGCTCCGGCGGCCAAGGCCTCGGGCCTAACCGGACGCAGCCGGACGGCATCAACATCCCGCGCAACGCGCCGCCCTTGTTCAACCTGGGCGCGATGCGGCACCTGTTCTGGGATGGCCGCGTGGAAGTGGATGGACACGGGCACTTCACCACGCCGGCGGGCGCGCAGCTCACCAAGGCGATGACCAAGGTGCTCGAGTTCGGGCCAGTGTCGGCGCAGCCGATGTTCCCGCCCACGAGCGCGGCCGAGATGCGCGGCACGTCGGGGAGCGAGCTGGCCGGGTTCACGGACAACGATGCGACGCAGATCTGGGCGGCGCTCATGCGTCGGTTAGGCAGAATCCCCCGCTACCGCCGGATGTTCGAGGAAGCCTATCCGGGCAAGCGGTTCGACGACATGAATTTCGCCTACGCGTCGAACGCGATCGGCGGGTTCATCGTGAGCGAGATGACGTTCCGGAACACGCCGTGGGACCGCTTCCTGGATGGCGACGACCGCGCGCTCTCACAGCGCCAGCTCGACGGCGCGGCGACGTTTCTCACGCTCAAGTGCTCGCTCTGCCACAACGGCAACAATTTCAGCGACGACCAATTCCATAACGTGGCGGTCGCGCAGATCGGTCCGGGCAAAGGCAACGGCGGATCGGGTCTCGATGATTTCGGCCGCATGAACGTGACCGGCGATCCTGCCGATCAGTATCGCTTCCGCACGTCGCCGCTGCGCAACGTGGAGCTGACGGGCCCGTACGGCCACGACGGCTCGATCGTCGACCTGCGCGACTTCATCGACCACTACAGCAACTCGGACCAGAAGCTGATGGACTACAATCCGGCGCAGCTCATCGCGCCGCTCCGGAACACGGTGTTGGACAACATGGCGGCGGTGATCGCCGCGCGGGACACGATCATTTTGGGCGTGGTGCTGACGCCGGAGATCGAAGACAAGCTCATGGATTACATGTCGGCCCTGACCGATCCCGCCGCGCGCAACCTCTCGCGCCTAACGCCGAGGAGGGTGCCGAGCGGGTTGCCGATCGACAAGTAGGAGCGAGGGTCGTGGGGGTTGCGGCGCGCCGGGTCTTGCCCGGCGCGCCGTTGTCGTTAGGCATCGGAGATTTGCCGGGCCGGCTGCTTCGCTCATGTTGAAAGGATAAAGGCGGAAACAACGGATAACTGCGGATAAGGAATTTGGACAAGACAACAACAACAACAGCTCGGTGGTCGGCGATCTCGCGCCGTCCTCGCCCGCGCAGCTGAGCGATCCGCAGTTATCCGTTGTTTCCGCCTTTATCCTTTCAACATGAGCGAAGCAGCCAGCCCGGCGGCCTGCCCGTTAGGCAGGCTGCTGAGCGCGATCGAATTCAATGACGTGATGGGCGCGGCCAGGCGGCCTAGACTTGCGGCCTCATGTACCCGCGGGCATACTCCGAGCGCCCCATCCCCTCACGTCGCCCCACCGAAGAAGGAGTGTCCCGATGACGTACGCAACTCGGCACCATTGGGCGCTGTCGGCCGTCGCCGCATGCTTGGCTGTGGGCACGGTCGCGCTCGCCATGCCTGCGCAGGGCGCACCTGCCGACAGCACCGTGGTTCACAGCAAAGATGGCAAACGGCTCTTTGGGAGCGCCGAGGCGCTGCGGGTGGCGCGTGTGTCGGGCCCCAGGCTGTCGCCCGACGGGTCGCGCGTTGCGTATACCGTGGCGTCGCTCGACATGGAGAAGGATCAGCCGGGCAAGACCGTGAACCAATTATGGGTGGTTCCGGCGGCCGGGCCCGCGAGTGCGGCGCGGCAGTACACGCGCGGCGACAAGAGTGTGGGCGGCACGCGGTGGTCGCCCGATGGCAAGATCATCGCGTTCGTGATGAGTGCCGGCGACGAGAAGGACGCCAAGCCGCAGGTGTGGTTCGTCTACGCCGACGGCGGCGAGCCGTGGCAGGTGACCAAGCACAAGGGCGGCGTGCGCGGCTTCGAGTTCTCGCCTAACGGGAAGACGCTGCTCGTCGTCGCGTCGCCGGCCCCTGATGAAAACAAGGAGAAGCGGGCCAAGCTGCATGACGATGCCGTAGTCGTCGAGCACGATCTGGAGCTGGCCCAACTGTGGACGTGGGACATCGCGACGGGCGCCGAGAAGCAGCTCACCAAGGGCGACTTCACGGTGACCGACGCGAAATGGTCGCCCGATGGCGCGCACATCGCCTTCACCACGGCGCCCACGCCGCTGCTCGACGACAACAGCTTGCAGACCGCGTGGGTGCTGGACGTCGCGTCGGGCAACATGCGCAAGCTCGTGAACACGACGGACTACACCGGCACGGCGCGCTATTCGCCCGACGGCGCGTGGATCGCCTACCTCGATACGCACGACGCGTTGGTGCACCAGCAGGACGTGTTCGTGGTATCGGCGTCGGGCGGCGAAGGGCGCAATCTCACGGCGCACTTCGATCTCAACGCGAGCGAGCCCTTCTGGGGGCCGGACGGCAAGACGATCTATTTCGCCGCCGAGACGCGCGAGTCGAACGAGGTGTTCTCGACGAGCGTCGCCCAAGGCGAGGTGAAGCAGCTGACGACGATGCCCGGCGTGGTCAACATTGACGCGGTGAGCGCCGACGGCCACACGGTGATCGGCACGAGCACGGATCCGACGCATCCTACCGACGTGTTCCGGTCGGATCTGTCGTTCGCGTCGATCGAGCCGATCACCAACCAGAACGCGTGGCTGGCCGACTATGCGTTAGGCAGCACGGAAGTGATCACGTGGAAGAGCAGCAAGGACGGGATGGAGATCGACGGCATCGTCACCAAGCCGGTCGATTTCGCCGCCGGGCACAAGTATCCGACGCTGCTCAATCCGCACGGCGGCCCAACGGCGGCGTCGCTCTTGGGGTTCAATCCGGGCGAGCAGATCATGGCGTCGAACGGATACGTGGTGCTCGAGCCCAATTTCCGCGGCTCGACGGGCCGCGGCGAGGCGTTCGCGACGGCCAACCAGAACGACTGGGGCGGCGGCGACTACCGGGACGACATGAGCGGCGTGGACGCCGTGATCGCGCGCGGGTGGGCGGATCCGGCCCGGTTAGGCGCGTTCGGGTGGTCGTACGGCGGCTTCATGACGTTCTGGATCGACACGCAGACCGACCGCTTCAAGGCGATCTCGCCGGGCGCGGGCCTGCCCGACCTCTACTCGATGTACTCGCAGACGGACATCCACCGGTATCTGCGGGTATTCTTCAACATGAAGTCGCCCTGGGACAACTTCCAGGAATACTGGGATCATTCGCCGATGAAGTACGTGGCGAACGTCAAGACGCCGACGATGATCCTGCACGGACAAGCGGACACGCGGGTGCCGATTCCACAGGCTCAAGAGTTTTTCCGCGCGCTCACCGAGCGCCACGTGCCGGTGGAGTTCGTCACCTATCCGCGTGAAAATCACGGATTCACCGAGCCGCGGCACATCCAGGATCGCTATCAGCGGTATCTGGTGTTCTTCGGCAAATACCTGAACAATCCGCCGGTCACCGAGCCACGCGACGTGGTCGAGCGGATGAGCAAGGACCTACCCGCGCAAGAGGTTGCAACGACCAAGCCATGATGTCGCACTTCTCCTCTCAGTCATTGACCGCGCCGCGTCGAGCGTTAGGCGGCGCGCTGCTCGCCGGCGCGGCGCTCCTCGCGGCGTGCTCGCACGAGGCCGCGCCGGCCACACCCGCGTCCACTGCTCAGACGGCCGAGCTCCCGCCGCTCAAGGTTGTCGATCCGGCATACATGGACACCACCGCCAAGGCGTGCACCGATTTCAATCTGTACGCGAACGGCGGCTGGCTCAAAACGGACACGATTCCGGCGGCGTACTCGGAGACGGGCGTGTTCAAGGACATGGCCGACCGCAACGAGCTGGTGGTGCGGAGTGTGCTCGAGGACGCGATGGCGAAGGCACCGTCGCTGCCCGACACGAGCACGCAATACAAGTTAGGCGCGTTCTACGGGAGCTGCATGGATTCGTCGGCCGCCGAGGCGGCGGGCGTGACGCCGATCGCGCCGGAGCTCGCGTCCATCGGTTCGATCACCTCGCCGGCGGCGCTCATCCCGGAGGTGGCGAAGCTCCAGATGAGCGGGACGGGCGTGCTGTTCCGGTACGGCCCGTCGGTGAACGCGCACGATGCGCAGCACTACATCGCCGATTTCGACCGCGGCGGGTTAGGCATGCCGGACCGCGACTACTATCTCAACACCGCGGCATCGGCCGACTCGATGCGGAGCGCGTATCGCGCCCACATCACGAAGACGCTGGTGTTGGGCGGCGAGGACAGCGCGTCGGCGGCGACGGATGCCGATCGCGTGATCGCGCTCGAGACGGCGATGGCCAAGGCGCAACTGCCGCGCGTGGCGCGTCGCGATCCCAAGGTCACGGATCATCAGATGGCGTTCACGAAGCTGCATACGCTCGCGCCAAACGTGGATTGGACCGCGTATCTGCACGACGTTGGGCTCGCGTCGCCGGTGACGGAAGTGAACGTCGGAGAGCCCGCGTACTACTCGGCGCTCAACGCGCTGGTCGCCAAGCGGCCGATCGCGGATTGGCGCGCGTATCTGCGCTACCACGCGCTGTCGGGTGCGTCGCCGTGGCTCAGCTCCGCGTTCGTGAACGAGAACTTCGCGTTCGCGTCGCGGTTCAGCGGCGCCAAGGCGCTCTTGCCGCGGTGGAAGCGCTGCCTGCGCGTGACCGACGCCCAGTTGGGCGAAGCGTTAGGCCAGGCGTACGTGGCCAAGACGTTTTCGCCCGAGGCGAAGGCGAAAGCGAAGGCGGTGATCGACGACATTCGCGCCGCGTTCCGCGAGCGCCTGAATCATCTCACGTGGATGTCCGACTCGACCCGCGCGCACGCGCAGGACAAGCTGGCGAAGATGGGCGAGAAGGTGGGCTATCCGGACACGTGGCGCGACTATTCCAAGCTCACGGTAACGAAGGGACCGTTCGTGCTCAACGAGCAGAGCGCGTCGCGCTTCGAGTGGGAGCGCGTGGCGCAGCGTCCGGGCCAGCCGGTGGACAAGACAGAATGGGGAATCACGGTGCCGACGGTGAACGCGTACTACAACCCGAGCAAGAACGAGATGGTGTTCCCGGCCGGCGCGCTGGTGCCGCAGACGTTCGACCCCAAGGCCGATGACGGCGCCAACTACGGTTCGTTAGGCGCGAGCTGGGCCGGCCACGAGATGACGCACGGCTTCGACGACGAAGGCCGCCATTTCGACGCGGCGGGCAACCTCAGCGACTGGTGGACGCCGGCCGACTCGAAGCGCTTCAATGCCCAGGCGGAGCTGGATGCCAAGCAGTACGACGGCTACATCCAGGTGGACACCTTCCACGTGAACGGCCACCTGACGTTAGGCGAGAACATCGCCGACTACGGCGGCTCGCTCACGGCCTACGATGCGCTGGAGCGCGCGCTCCAACGCGACGGACGTCCGGGCCTGATCGACGGCTTCACGCCTGAGCAGCGCTTCTTCATCGCCTACGCGCAGAGCTTCCGCGTGCACTCGCGTCCGGAAGGTCTGCGCACGCGGGTGAAGGTGGATCCGCATTCGCCGGAGAATTGGCGCGTGGACGGACCGCTGTCGGACATGGAAGCATTCGCGAAGGCGTTTGGGTGCAAGCCGGGCGATCCGATGGTGAGGGCGAGGAACGTGGTACCGAATATTTGGTGAAGCGCGCGCTGGCGCGCGCTGAGGGAATAGGGAAAAGGGAACGGGGCGGGATCTGAGATCTCGCCCCGTTCCCTTTCCCCAAGGCGTAAGCCACGTCCTCAGCGGGCAAAAGCGCGCGCTTCCCTGTGCTAGCGCACCAGCGCTAGCATGAATCCGTCGTAGCCTTTCGAGCCTACCGTCTGGATGGTGGTCGCGGTGACCCGGGGGTCGTGGGCTAGCATCGCGTGGAGTTTTCTTACGCCTTGGACATTCGGGTCGTCGCTCGAGGCATCCGCCAGTTTGCCATCGCGGACGACGTTGTCGACGATGATCAGCGAACCCGGATGCGTGAGTTGGAGCGTGCGTGTGTAGTAGTCGGGGATGTGCGGTTTGTCGGCGTCGATGAACACGAAGTCGAACGGTTTGACCGACTCGGCGATGAGTGCGTCGAGCGTGTCGAGCGCCGAGCCTAACCGGATCTCGACGCGACGCGTGAGGCCGGCGCGTCGCAGGTTGTCTCGCGCGACATGTGCGTGTTTCTCCTCGAGCTCGAGCGTGACGACGCGGCCGCCGCGGGGGAGGGCGCGCGCAAGCCAGATCGTGGAGTACCCGCCTAACGTACCGAGCTCGAGGATGCGGCGTGCGCGCATCGCGCGGGCCAGGAGGTGGAGCAGCTTGCCCTGCGGCGGAGACACGCTAATGGCAGGCAGGCCGGCTGCGGCGCTCCGCTCGAGTGCGCCGCCGAGGAACTCATCGTGACCAACGAGACCGTCGGTGACGTACGTATCTACCGAGTTCCAGAGATGCTCTGTCATATCGCCCCTTTCCCCGTTCCCGAAGGCGTAGCCGCTTCCCTCAGCGCGCGCCAGCGCGCGCTTCCCCGACCAGAATCGCCACTCGATGCCACGCGTTGTTCGCGTAGCCCTTCACGTTCCAGCCGTCTTTGAGCTCCGGCGACT
>JANWIK010000093.1 GCA_025449955.1 Gemmatimonadaceae bacterium | reverse complement strand
TCGAGCCCGCTCCGGATCGCCATCGACAGCACCGAGGCCCGTTGCGCGCCTAACGCCATCCGGATGCCGAATTCGCGCCGGCGCTGCTGCACCGTGTAGGCGCCGAGACCGTAGATCCCGATCATGGCCAGCACGAGTCCGATGACGCCGAACGTCGCGAACAGCACGGTGTCGAGGCGCGTGTCACCCACCGCCGCCGCCGCCAAGTCGGACATCGGGGTGATGTCCGCGACGGCCTGCGCCGGATCGATGTCGCGCAGCGCGGCGCGCAACGGCGCCGCCACCGCGAGCGGGTCGCCCGCCGTGCGGAGCACGAACGTCATGCCGCTGTAGGGAAACTGCTCGAGCGGCAAGTACATCTCCATGTACGGCTCGGTGCGCGGCCCGTCGTGATGGACGTCGCCGGCCACACCGACGATGCGCGCGGTGTGCCATCCGGTCCACTCGTACTTGAGCTCGTGGCCCACGGCCGATCCGTTAGGCCAGAACGTGCGCGCGAGCGTATGGCTCACCACCACGACCTCGGCGCTGCCACGGCGGTCGGTGGACTCGATACCGCGCCCCGACTCGATCGGGATGGTCATGGCCGCGAAGTAACCCGGCGTGATGGCGCGAAAGTCGCCCACCGGCTCCTCGCCCAACGGCGGAACGGGCAGCCCGACCACCGTAAAGGTGCTCGCGGACCGCAGACCGGTGAGCGGCAGCCAACTGATGGCTCCCACGGCACGCACGCCCGGCAGGGACGCGAGCCGTTGCTCCGCCTGCTCGAAGAAGGTGACGGCCGTGGTGTCGTTGTTGTACGCGCGGCCGTGCAGGATGACTTGCGCCGCGAGCACGTCCCGCGTGTCGAAGCCTAACGGAACGCGGCGCAGGTCGGACAACGTCCGCACCATGAGCCCGGCGCCCGCGAGCAGCACCACCGCCAGCGCGATCTCGACGACCACCAGCGCCGCCCGCAGCCTGCCGGCGCGCCGTGTCCCGCTCCCGCCGCGCCCACCCTCGCTCAGCGCGTCCTTGGGATCGTTGCGCGCGCTCTGCAGCGCCGGGGCCAGGCCGAACGCGATGCCGGTGGCCATCGCCACGCACACCGCGAACACCAGCACGCGTCCATCGATGCCGATCCCGCTCACGGCGGCGACGCCCAATTGCGCCGGCGCCATGGTGCCCAACACACGCGTCCCGATCCACGCGCCGGCAATGCCTAACGCAGTGCCGGCGAGCGCCAGCATCAGGCTCTCGGTGAGCATCTGGTGCACGATCCTTCGCGGCGCCGCGCCGAGCGCCACGCGTACGGCCATCTCGCGCCGCCGGTCGCCCGCGCGCGCCAGCATCAGGTTCGCGACGTTGGCGCACGCGATCGCCAGGAGAAAACCCACCGCCCCGAGCAGCACCAGGAGGGGCGTCCGCGATCCCCCCACTAGGTCCACACGGAGGGGGCTCGCGAGCGCGGTCCAGTTGGCATTGAGCTCCGGCATTTCGACCGCTCGACGCCGCGCGATCGCCCGCATCTCGCGGTCTGCCTGTTGCCACGTCACGCCCGGCTTGAGCCGCGCCAGCACCCGCAAGTAGCGGCCACCCGACGTGCGATCGGTGTTGTCGAAGCGCATCGGCATCCAGACGGACGCCGGTTCGAAGAACGCGAAACCCTTGGGCAGCACGCCCACGATGGTCACGGCGTTCCCGTTGATTTGGACCGTGCTGCCGACGACGTCGCGCCGACCGCCGAAGCGCCGTTGCCACAATCCGTAGTCGATCACCGCGACCCGCGCGGCGGACGGCTGGTCCTCGGCCTCGGAGTACAACCGGCCGACGACCGGCTTGACGCCTAACATTGGTAGGAGCGCCGCGTTCGCGTAGCGCGACTGCTCGGACGCCGGATCGCCGCCCGCCGTCACGACGGTCACCCGCGTGCCGACGAAGGCGGCCATGGCGGAGAACGACCGCGCTTCGTCGCGCCAGGCGAGGAAGTTGGCCGGTCCCGCCACGTTGTGCGCGTCCCCGAACGACACGTGGTGCTCCCAGAGCATCACCAGTCCGCCCGGGTCGGCGTACGGCAGCGGCTTGAGCAGCACCGCATCCACGACCGAGAAGATGGCCGTCGTGGCGCCGATGCCTAACGCGAGGGTCGCGATCGCCGCCGCCGCGTAGACGCGCGCGTGGAGCAGCGACCGCGCGCCGAAGCGCACGTCCTGCGCGATGTGGTCGGCGAACGCGCTCCGGTACTCGTCGCGCGCCGCGTCGCGCCAGCGCTCGCGGCCGCCGAACGCGACCAGCGCCCGGCGCCGCGCATCGGCGGGATCGGCGCCGGCGCGGACGAGCGCCTCGGTCTGCATGTCGACGTGGAAGCGCATCTCGTCCGTTAGGCGCGCCTCGCGCTGGCGGCGGCCCACGAGGCCGCCCACCCGGGCCATCGCCCCCGCGAGTGTGTCGAGCAACCGCATGCGATCTCCCCGGGCCTCAGGTAGACGAGAGTTGTAGGATCATCTCGATGGCGCGCGACATCCGCACCCAGTTCGCGCGCTCGTCGGCCAAGCGCGTGCGGCCGCGGGGCGTGAGCGCGTAGTACCGCGCCCGCCGGTTGTTCTCGGTGGTCTGCCACGAGGACTTGATGAAGCGCTGCCGCTCCAGCCGGTACAACGCCGGGTAGAGCGAGCCCTGCCCCACCTGGAGCACGTCGGCCGATCCCCGCTGCAGCAGCTCGGTAACGCCCCACCCGTGCATGGGGCCGAGCTGCAGCGTCTTGAGGACCAGCATGTCGAGGGTACCCTGCAGCAGGTCGTTGCGTGCGTCGTCGGACACGTGCGCTCCTATCGGCGGTCGAAAGGACGATGCACTGTCTTCTTTCGATCGTCAAGGGGAGGCGCCGCCGCGCCGGTCAGTCGGCGCGGATGGCGATGACGGGATCGATCCGTGCCGCCCGGCGCGCCGGACCGTACACGGCCACTATCGCCACCGCCGCGAGCACGACCGCCGCGACCCCGAGCGCCGCCGGATCGGTGGTCGTCGTCTCGAACAACATCGCCCGCATCACGCGCGCAAAGGCGGCCGCGAGCAGCGCGCCGCCGACGGCGCCCGCGGCGACGAGCCCGATCGCTTCGCGCACCACCAGCCACACCGCGCGAGCCTCGGTTGCTCCTAACGCCATGCGGACGCCGATCTCGCGTGTGCGTTGGGCGACACCGTACGCCGCGATGCCATAGAGACCGATCGCGGCGAGCAGCAACGCCAGTCCGGCGAATCCCGTCACGACGGTCGTCAGAAATCGCCGCTGCGGGCCGATCTGCGCCGCGCCGCCGCCCGTCACCGACGGTCTGGACATGAACCGGATCGCCGGCTCGACCTCGCGCACGGTCTTCTCGACCACGCGCTGCGCGCGCTCGGCGTCGGTGGCGCGCACGTCGAACGTCATCCACGGCCAGACTTCCAGCGTGTACGGCAGATAGACTTCGCCCCCCGTGTCCTGCGCCGGGCCGTACTCGTGCACGTCGCCAACGATGCCGATGACCGGCAGCGTGATCGGTTGCCCGAAGTCGGCACGCGCCTGCGACTGCCGCTGGATCGTGATACGGCGGCCGATCGGGCTTCCTCCTAACTGGCGGGCGAGGGTCTGGCTCACCACCAGGCCGCCATCCATCGGTGCGCGCATGTCGGCGTCGGTGAACCAACGGCCCGCGACCAACCGAATGCGCATGGCGCGACGGTAGTCGGCCGACACGGGGTGATAGAGCGCTTGCAGCAGCGGCTGACCGCTCGTCGGCGCGCCATCGAACGACACCGGCGTCGGCAGCAGCGCGCCGCCGGCAGCCGCCGCGGCCTCGACGCCGGGCACGGCGCGTTCGGCGTCGAGAATCCGGGCGTAGAGCGCCGCCGCGGCGGCCGGCGTGTCGTAGGCGTGCGTCGTGGGCGCGATGGCAAACGAGATGACGCCGTTCGGGTCATAGCCTAACGGAACGTCGACGAGCCGTCGAAAACTCTGCAGCAGGAGGCCCGCGCCTAACAGCAGCGACAGCGCGAGCGCGAATTGCAGCACCACGAGCAGATCCCGGGCCCGGCGCTCGCGCCGGCCCCCCACCGCGCCGGTGGTCCCGCTCCGGATGAGGTGCATCGCCTGCACGGCCCTCACGTGCAGCGCCGGCGCCGAACCAACGATGAGCGCCGTCACCATCGACGCGGCGCCGGTGAACGCGACCGCCCGACCGTCGACGCCGAGCCGCGCCGCGAAAGGGAGGAGATAGCCGAGCCTGTGCCGCGTGAAGGCGACGAGCGCGACGGCGAGCGCCAACCCGAGACCGCCGGCGGCAATCGCGACCAGCAGCGTCTCGCAGACCGGCTGCCGCACCAACCGCCATCGCGATGCGCCTAACGCACTGCGCACCGCGGTGTCCCGCGCGCGCCCGCCGGCCCGGATGAGGAACAGCGTCGCGACGTTCGCGCAGGCCAGGAGCATCACCAGCCCCACCGCGCCGGCCACGAGCGCCAGCGATCGCTGCACGCCGCCGAACAGCTCGTCGGCCATCGACTGCAGATCCACCGACGTCCAGTGGGCCTGATCGACGGGATAGACGGCCCCGAGGCGGCGCTCGATGGTCTGCATCACGATGACGGCACGCGCCGAATCGATACCGGAATGCAGTCGCACGATGGTTCTGCTGTCGACGTGCAAGCCGCGCCGCTGCAGCACCTCCGGATGTGTCGCGGCAAACGCCGCGATCGGTTCCCACAAGGCCGGCGGGAACCAGCTGTCGCCGCCGAAGTTCGGGTAGGCGAAGTGCGGCGGCATGACGCCGATGATCGTCGTCGGGATGCTGTCCACATCGATCACGCGCCCGACCACCGAACGCTGCGCACCGAAGCGGTCGACGAAGAGACCGTACGATAGCATTGCCACGCGCGCGCCTCGTGCTTCTTCCTCCGGCGAGAACGTGCGGCCTAACAGCGGCGCGGACCCCATGAGGCGGAAGAATCCGGGCGACACGTACGCGGCGATCTTTCTGTCCTCGTCTTCGTCGCCGGCCAGGGAGACGCCGTCACCGCGCACGAACGCGAAACCGTCGATCGCGCCGGCGGTCGCGCCCTGCATCGTCTGCGCCTGCCAGTCCTGAAACGTCGGATACGATGGCGTGCGCGCCTTTCCGTCATCCGAATGTTCGTAAATCGTGCGCAACTGGTCGGCGTCCCGATACGGCATCCCCCGCAACACCACCGTGTCGAGCACGCTGAACGCCGCCGTCGCGCTTGCGATTCCGAGCGCGAGGACGGCAACCGCAATCGCCGTGAACGCCGGCGCGCGACGAAGCGCGCGCGCGGCGTGGCGAATGTCGCGTAGGAGGCCGCCGGACGATCGATTGAGGTTCACGGACGCTCGCATCACGAGGGTCGAGCGAATGGACATTGGGAAGCGCTTCCCATCAACTCGATCGGCCGCGATCCGGTCACATCGCCGTCGGCGAGGCAGCGCCATTCACCGGGTGGCTATTTTGATGTACGGTCGCGCTCACTTGCCCGCCCACCGGCGGCACGGCACAATAGATCCATTCCTCACACTCTCCGGAGCCCTCGATGCGTCGCCTCGCACTCGCCACCGCCCTCGCGTTAGTCACCGCCCTTCCCGCCGGCGCGCACGCGCAGGTGATGGCCAGCGAGCACGGCATGGTGCAGCAACGCGTCGATGGCACGACGATCACCATCGAGTACTATCGCCCGCAGCGCCGCGGCCGCAACAACCTGTTCGGCGGCGTCGTTCAATGGGGCAGCACGTGGACGCCAGGTGCCAACTGGGCGACCACGATCGACGTCGACCACGACGTGAAGATCGACGGCCACGCGCTCGCCAAGGGCAAGTACTCGATCTGGATGGTGCCGCAGTCCAACGCATGGACGGTGATCTTCAGCACCGCCTGGAAGCGGTTTCACGTCCAGGGCCCCGATGCCTCCGCGCCCCAAGTGAAATTCGACGTGAAATCCGACAGCGCGCCGATGGTCGACGTGCTCACCTTCTCGTTCCCCGACGTCGCGCCCGATTCCACGACCCTGGTAATGCAATGGGGCACGACGGCGGTGCCGCTCCACATCGAGGTGCCGGCGTCCAATCAAGCGCCCCCGCCGGGCGCATAACGTCAGAACCCGGGCGGCGTCTCGTGCACCACGCCTAACGAACGCTCGAGCGCCAGCCCCACGCGGGCCATCGTGCCCTCCTCGAACAACTTGCCGATGAGCGTCACGCCGTGCGGCACGCGCCGCGGCGGATTGAATTTGGGCAGCGGATGCGCGGGATCGGGCGCCCAGTCGCTGCGCGCCTCCGAGACCTGTACGAAGCCCGCGCGCATCGTGAGCGACGGCTGCCCGGTGAAGTTGGTCGTCGTCAGAGTCTCGTCGCGCAGCGCCGGCACCAGCAGCACGTCGACCTGCGACATGATCCGCTCCATCTCTTGCGCCAGCTTCCGCCGCAGCCGGTCGGTCTGCACGAAATCGACCGCCGAGAGGAATCGCGCGCTCCGGAACAAGTTCGGCCACGCGTCCGGCGTCTGCATCTTGAGCATGTCGTCCTGGTGCGACAGCGTCATCTCCTCGAACGCCGCGGCCGCCTCGGCGAACAACACGACGTTGAGCGAGTCGACGGGCCAATCGGGGAACGTGACCGCGACCGGCGTCATGCCTAACTTGCTAACGGTGTCGAGCACCGCGCGATCGACGTCGGTGGCGGGCGCCTCCTTCATCCAACCCGGCACGTAGCCGACGCGCAGGCCCTTCACCCCCGCGTTCGCATCGAACTCCAACTTGCTCGGCACGCTCGCCACGTCGCCGGCGTCGGGACCCGTGATCGCCTGCAGCACGAGCATCGTGTCCTCCACGCTGCGCGTCATCGGCCCGAGCTTGTCCAACGACCAACAGAGCGTCATGGCACCGGTGCGCGGCACGCGGCCGTACGTTGGGCGAAGGCCGGTGATGCCGCACCGCAAGCTCGGGCTCACGATGCTGCCCTCGGTCTCGCTGCCAATCGAGAACCCGACGAGCCCCGCCGCCGTTGCCGCACCCGGCCCGGCGCTCGAACCCGACGCGCCCTCCTCGAGCAGCCACGGATTCATCGTCTGCCCGCCGAACCAGATGTCGTTGAGCGCCAGCGCGCCCATGCTGAGCTTCGCGACCAGTACCGCGCCGGCCTGATACAGCCGCGCAACCACCGCCGAGTCTGCTTGCGGCACGCGATGCTGGAACGGCTCGGCGCCGTAGGTGGTGAGGATGCCGGCGGTGTCGAGCAAGTCCTTCACGCCGAACGGAACGCCATGCAGCGGACCGCGGTAGTGTCCCGCGGCAATCTCGGCGTCGGCTTTCTTTGCCTGCGCGAGCGCCTGATCGCGCGTGAGCGTGATCACGCAGCGCAGCTTGGGATCGAACTGCTGCAATCGGCTCAGATAGATGTTCGTGAGACGCTCGGACGTGATCGCGCGTGACTGAATCCAGTGCGACAGGTGCGACACGGGCGAGAACGCGATTTGGGCGTCGGTCGACGGCAACGGACCCGGCGCGTCGCTGCTGCGCACGAACCGGTTCTGCGCCGGGCCGGCGGACGCGCCCATCGCCGGATTCCAGTGTGTGGCCGGCGCGAGGCTCGGCTCCAGCGCCAGCTTGCGCGGACCGGTGCGCCGTTCGTAGTAGGGCGCCATGGCCTTCGGCCAGTTGTCCGCCGCCATTTTCCGCTGCGCGTCGGTCATCGTCACCTGGGCGAGCTTCTCCGACTCGACGAACGTGCCGGGCGTGACCGCGGGACCGACAGCCGGCGCACTGGCAAAGGTGGGCGGCGCGCCCGGCGTGGCCGGCGCGGCCGCCTGTCCGTTTGCGTTAGGCGCAGGCGCGGCGCCATGGTCGCGGCAGGCCACGGCGACGCCGAGCAAGCCAATGGGCGCGCGAATCAGGAATCGGCGACGCGAATTCACGATGGTTCTCCGATGGACGTTCGGTCACGAATCACGACCGGTTGCCGGCGGGCGAGCCCGCGGCGAGGCCGGGATAGAATGGCCGGAGGCGCGCGCCGGCGCAAGCCGCGTCCCCGCCTAACGGACGCACGCCGCGCCGGCGGCCGGCACCGCGGGCTACCCATTGCGTCGCAAGGGGAGAGCACGTAGCATCCGAAGAGGGCAACTGCCCATCTGAATCCCCGCGTCTCGACCACGAGTCCGCCAATGACCGACCTCGACATCAACCTCATGCGCGGCACCCTCGACCTGCTGATCCTCAAAGCCCTCACGTGGGGGCCGCGACACGGCTACGCCGTGGCCGAGTGGATCGGACAAGCGACCGACGCTACGCTGCTCGTTGGCGAAGGGACGCTGTATCCGGCGCTGCACCGCCTCGAGCGACAGCGGTTCGTGGAGGCCGAGTGGGGCGTGTCGGAGAACAATCGCAGCGCGAAGTTCTACCGCTTGAGCCCGGCCGGGAAGCGGCGGCTGGCTGTGGGCAGCTCGTCCTGGCACCATTTCGTGGAGCTCGCCAGCCGCGCACTGCGCGCGACGTCGCCCGAGCCGGCATGAGGCCTAACGCAACGGCCGCCGACGCCGTCAGAGCAGCAGGTCGCTCACGGCGCAGGTGAAGCCCGGCAGCACGTCCTCGCCGTCCAAGGTCGTCGCACCAACCGTAGCGGTGCCGGCGGCGCGATGCACCGCCGCCACGCCGTCCCGCGGATCGATGACCCATACGAGCTTCACGCCCGCGGCGAGCCAATCGGCTACCTTTGCGCGCACCTCAGCCGGCCGATCGCCCGACGATAGAATTTCCGCAACGAGATCGGGAGCGATGCGCGCATAGCCGCGATCCTGCATCGCGCCCGCGCGCTCTCGAGCGAGGAAGGCAACGTCGGGCGCCCGCACCGTGTCGGGATTCGACTCGATGTGGAAGCCCGTGTCCTGCGCGTACAGCACGCCAAGCCGCCTTCGATAGACGAAGTCGCCGAGGTAGTACGTGAGCCTCGACGCGATCGAGCCGTGTTGCGCACCTGGTGGCTCGCGCACGACGAGCTGGCCCCGAACGAGCTCAGTGACCTTGTTGGGCCACGACACGTGCACGAGCTCTTCGGCAGTCATGCCGCTCGAAGATGGACCTGTCCTGGACATTGCGCGCCATAGCCGAGCCCGCTTGCCGAGTCAAGCCCGGCCACCGGGCGGGCGAGACCGTGTCCGTGCCTAACGCATGACTCGCCGTTCGGCGCGATCACCGGTGCCGTTGACACCGACGACGCGGCGCTGCACTTTCCCCGGAACGCTTCCGGGAAGGACGGTCCGATGCCACGCGATCCCTCGAGCCGCATCGCCGGCGTGCGACGCCTGCTGCACCTCCCATCCGTTCGCCACGACATCGACGACGAGCTCCGCTTCCACGTCGAGTCCCGCGTCGACGCGCTGCTCGCCCAGGGGCTCGACCGCCGAACCGCCGAACGCACCGCCTGGCGCGAGTTCGGCGACCTCCCGTCCGCCCGCGCCGAGCTCGAGGCCATCGACCGACGCCGCGCGCGCGGCATCGCCCTCGGCGAATGGATCGAGTCCGTTAGGCAGGACGCGCGCGTCGCGCTGCGCGGCCTGGTGACGCGCCCCGTGTTTTCGCTCACTGTCGTGTTCACGATCGCCCTCGGCGTCGGTGCCAACGCCGCCATCTTCAGCGTGCTCGACGCGGTGCTGCTGCGCGCCCTGCCCTACGCGCATCCCGATCGGCTGGTCCACCTCTGGGAAACCTTCCACTCGAACGTCGCCAACCAATCCGAAGCGTCGTATCCCGACTATCTCGATTGGCGCGCACGCAATCGCGTGTTCGCCGACATGGGCGGCTACCGCGGCGCCGCCTACGTACTCGGCTCCCAACAGCCGACGGTCGAGCGAGGGGCCCAGAGCACCGCGAACTTCTTCGACGTTCTCGGCGTGCATGCCGCCATCGGCCGGACGTTCTTGCCCGGCGAAGACGATGTGGGCGCCCCGCGCGTCGCGCTCTTGAGCGACGGACTGTGGAGACGAGCGTTCGCGAGCGACCGCTCGGTGATCGGGCGAACGATCACGGTCGACGGGACGTCGGCCACGGTGGTTGGCGTGCTGCCCGCCGGCTTCACCTTCGCGCCGGTTCGCGACGCCGGCATCTGGATGCCCATCGACGCGAGCGCCGAGTGGCGACGAGAACGCGGGAGTCACTGGTTGAACGTGGTCGCGCGGCTCGACCCGGGCGCGACGGTTGCGTCCGCGGCGCGCGAGATGTCGTCCGTGATGACGCAAATGGGGCGCGAGTATCCCGGCGACGACGCGGCGCGTGACGCCCGCATCGCCCCGCTCCGGGACACGCTCGTCGGCTCCGTTAGGCCGCTGATCCTGCTGCTCTACGGCGCCGTGGCCGTGCTGCTGCTCGTCGCGTGCGTCAATTGCGCCAACCTGATGCTCATCCGCGGCGCCGACCGCCGCCGCGAAATGGCCGTGCGCATTGCGCTCGGCGCCGGCCGTGCGCGGCTTGTTAGGCAACTGATGACGGAGAGCGCGTTGCTCACGGCCGCCGGCGGCGCCCTGGGACTCGTCGTCGCGCGCCTCGGCCTTGCCGGGCTGCTCGGCTTGATTCCGCCGGGCGCGGTCACGCCGGTCCTCGCGGCCGCGACCATCAACGGCCCGGTGCTCATCTACAGTATCGGCATTTGCGTCGTGACGGCGATGCTCGTGGGTCTGGTGCCGGCGCTGCGCGAATCCGGCGCGGGGCCGGCCGACGGGCTCAAGCTCGGAGCGCGCGGGAACTCGCGTGCCGGCGCGCTGCGCGACACGCTGGTGGTCACGGAAGTGGCGCTGACGGTCGTGCTCGTTTCCGGCGCCGCCCTCTTCGGCCGCAGTCTCGTCAAGCTCATGTCGATCGAGCTCGGCTTCAACGCCGAGCATCTGACGACGGCGTCGATCGACCTGCCTAACGCAACGTATCCGGACGCCGCCACTCGCGTACACGCGTTCGATCGGATCGTCAGCGCCGTCCGGGCGTTGCCCGGTGTGGACGGCGCCGGTCTGGTGACGCGGCTGCCGTTGGACTGGGGCACTTCCACCAGCTTCACGATCGTTGGGCAGCCGGCGCCCGCGCCCGATCAAGAACCGAGCGCCAGTTATCGCACGTCGTCGCCCGGGTACTTCGCCGCGTTGGAAACGCCGTTGGTCGACGGCCGCGACTTCCGCACAGCGGACGATACGACCGCGCCGCTCGTCGCCATCGTGAATCGCGCGTTCGGGCGCGCGTACTTCGACGGGGCGACCGCGGTCGGGCAGCGGATTGTCCTCCATGGCACGGACTCGGTGCGGATCGTCGGCGAGGTCGGCGATGTCCCGATCGGCAACATCGACGACCGCGTCCCGCCAACGCTGTACATGGCATTCGCGCAGGACGCCGACAACGCGATGCACATCGCGATTCGGTCGCGCGGCGATGCCGGCGATCTCCCCCGCGACATTGCACGTATCGTCGACCAACAGGCACCGGGCGGAGCCGTCGTGCAGGCGATGCCAATGGATGAGCTGCTCGCGCAATCATCGTCGGTGTTCATGCGACGCTTTCCGCTGCTCCTCGTCGGCGCGTTCGCTCTCGTGACGATGGTCCTCGCGATGGTCGGCATTTACGGTATGGTGAGCTACTCGGTGTCGCAGCGCCGTCGAGAGCTGGGAATTCGCCTCGCACTCGGCGCCCAACCGCGGTCGCTGGTGTCGCTCGTCGTGCGGCACGGCGGCACGTTGGCCGGCGCCGGCATTCTCATCGGCCTAACGGTGGCGATCGTCCTGGCACGATTCATCGCGAGCATGTTGTACGGCGTGAGCCCGAACGACCCCGCTGCCTACGCAGCGGCAGCGATCGTGCTCGCCGTCGTCGCGGTCGCCGCCGGCGTTCTGCCCGCCCGCCGCGCGACCCGCGTGAACCCGGCCACCGTGCTTCGGAGCGATTGACATGGCCGATTTGGATCTCTTGCAGGGCACGCTGGACACGTTGGTGCTCAAAGCGCTCACGTGGGGTCCGCGGCACGGCTACGCCGTGGCCCGGTGGCTCAAGGACACGAGCTCGGGCACGATCGAGGTGGAAGACCGCGCGCTTTACGTCGCGCTCCACCGTCTCGAGGAGCGCGGGTGGGTCGACTCGCAGTGGGGCCTGTCGGAGAACAACCGCAGGGCCAAGTACTATCAGCTCACGGCGGCGGGCCGCCGGCAGCTCCGGCAGAAGAGCGCGGACTTCACCACCTATGCCACCGCGATGTTCAAGGTGCTTCGCGCCTAACGCAACGACGCGCGGCGCTCCGCCACTTGGCGCAGGTGGTGTTTGAGATGGGCCACGTAGTCGCGCATGAAATACTCGAGTGTCGCCGGCTGGTCCGCCGGCACGGCCTGCCACGCGATCTGGTCGAGGTTGTGGCGGCGGTGCTCGCGCCGCGCGACGTCGGCCGGCACCGTGGTCATCACGCGAGCGACGTGGCGGTTGTATGTGTGCCACAGCGTCACCAGATCATCCCACGACGCCGACTGGTAGTCCTCCGCCGCCACCCAATCATCCTGTTGGTAGCCCTGAAACACGAGATCGTCCTGCCAGCGTGCGCGGACGAAGCGTTGGTGGTTGTGCGATGCCGAGTCGATGAGATGGCCGATGATCTCCTTGATCGACCACCTGCCCGGCGCCGGCCTAACGCCCGCCAGATCTTCGGAGATCGTGCGGAGGTCGGCGGCCGCGCGGGTTACCGTGTCGCGGAGATCGGTCGCGTACGCTGGTTCGGTGTGCATGAGGCAGCCGGATGGAAGGATCGCGCGTGAAACGCCACGGGGCCCCGCGGACGTGTCCGCGGAGCCCCGTGAAATATGCGTGCCTTCTGCTCGGCGCTACTGCACGGCGTTGATCATGTCGAAGATCGGCAGGTACATGGCGACCACCATGCCGCCGACGATGACGCCCAAGAACACGATCATGATCGGCTCCATCAAGCTCAACAACCCGCTGACGGCCGTGTCGACTTCGGTGTCGTAGAAGTCGGCGATCTTGGTGAGCATCTCGTCCAGACCACCGGTTTGTTCGCCGACGGCGATCATCGAGATCACCATGGGCGGGAACACGGCGCTTTTTTGCAGCGGCGCGCTGATCGTGTCGCCGCCGGCGATGGACGAACGCGACTCCATGATGGCGTTGTGGATGACCTGATTGCCGGCCGTCTTGGCCGTGATCTCGAGGCCGTCGAGGATGCTGACGCCCGAGCTGATGAGCGTGCCTAACGTACGGGTGAAGCGTGACACGGCGCTCTTGCGCAGCATGTCGCCCAGGACCGGCATGTGGAGCATGAAGTTGTCGATCAGGAGGCGGCCGGGTGGCGTTTTGTAATACTGGCGGAGCATGAAGACGCCACCCCAGATGCCGCCGCCGAGCAGCCACCAATAGTGCTTGAGGAACGACGACAGCCCGATCACGACGCGTGTCGGCAGCGGGAGCGACAGGTTCACGCTGGCGAACATGGTCTGGAAGACCGGGATCACGAAGATGAGCAACACGACAATGGCAATGAACGCCACGCTCATGATGACGGTCGGATAAATCATGGCGCTCTTCACCTTGCCGACGAGGGCGTCGTTCTTCTCGAGGAAGGTGGCGAGTCGCAGCAGAATCGTGTCGAGAATACCGCCCGCTTCACCGGCGGCAACCATGTTCACGTACAGATCCGTGAACGCCTTGGGGTGGCGGCGCAGGGCGTCGGCCACCGTGTGTCCGGACTCGACGTCGTACACCACCTGATGCGTGACGGCCTGCAGCGCCTTGTTCTCGCTCTGGCGCGACAGAATGTCGAGGGCCTGGACTAACGGAAGGCCGGCGTTGATCATCGTCGCGAACTGCCGGGTGAAGATGACGATGTCGCGCGTCTTGATGCGGCCGAGCCGTTTCTTGGCCTTCTCTTCGTCGATCTTGACGACGATCAGTTTTTGCCGGCGCAGCTGCGCGACCACCTCGTCGCGAGTGGCGGCATCCATCGTGGCGGTCTTGAGCTCACCGCCGAGCGTACGCGCGGTATAGGCGAATGTGGGCATGGATTAGTCTCTGTCTCGCGGCCTAACGCTTGCCCGCTATCGATGCGATCTTCATCGCGTCGCGGGAGCTCTTGCCGCTCTTCACCAGGTCGGCGGCATCGGCGGTGAGCGGTTGTTCGCCGATCATGCGCATGAATTCGTTCGGGTCCGAGGTAACGCGCAGGCACTCGTCCATCTCGACTTCGCGCCCGACGTACAGCTGGTAGAGCGAGTCGTTGAGCGTCTGCATGCCGTACTTTTTGCCGCCCTGCATGAGGCCGTAGATCTGGTGGACCTTGGCGTCGCGAATGAGCGCGCGAATGGCTGGTGTGACCACGAGGATCTCGACGGCCATCGCCCGGCCGCGGCCCTTGGCGCGTGGAAGCAGCGTTTGCGTGATGATGCCTTCGAGCGAGAACGCCAGCTGCGCGCGCACCTGTTCTTGCTGGTGCGAGGGGAACACGTCGATGACGCGGTTGATGGCTTCCGCCGCGGAATTGGTGTGCAGCGTGGCCAGACACAAGTGACCGGTCTCTGCGATTGTCAGTGCGGCCTGGATGGTTTCGAGGTCGCGCATTTCGCCGACGAGGATCGTGTCGGGGTCTTCGCGGAGGGCGTACTTGAGCGCGGTGGCGAAGCTCTTGGTGTCGGTGCCGACTTCGCGCTGGTTGACGATGCAGCTTTGATGGCGGTGGATGAACTCGATCGGGTCTTCCACCGTGATGATGTGGCCTTTGCGTTCGCGGTTGATCTTGTCGATCATGGCCGCGAGCGTGGTGCTCTTGCCCGATCCCGTTGGTCCCGTGACGAGGACGAGTCCGCGCGGCTTTTCCGCCATGCGTGCAGTGGCGGCGGGGAGGCCAAGCTCCTCGAAGGTGCGGACGTTGAAGGGGATTTGGCGGATGACGAGAGAGACGCAGCCGCGCTGCTTGAAGCAGTTGCCTCGGAAGCGCGCGAGGTTCTGGATGCCGAAGGAGAAGTCGAGCTCGTCTTCGGTCTCGAATCGCTTTTTCTGATTCTCGGTGAGGATCGAATACGCCAATTGCATCGTGTCTTTTGGGGAGAGCACGATGTCGACGTTGGCATTTTGGATGTCGCCGTCGATGCGCAGTTTCGGTTTGTCGCCCGCCGTGATGTGCAGGTCGGACGCATCGCGCTCGATCATCTCTTCGAGGAGCGAGCGGAGGTTGACCGACGAAGGAGCTGGAGCGGGAGACGTCATGGCCTGTATCGGGAGGGAAGTCGGAACGGCGTTACACGATAGACTTGCGAGCGGCAACGGTGGTAAAACGGCGCTCGACCTTTCGGACGACCGATCGAATCACCCCGCGCACCGAGGAGTCACCCTTCTCTCGCTCGTCGATCAAGCCGCCGTTTCGCGGATTACCTGCTCGAGGGTCGTGATGCCCTTCATGATTTTGAGCATGCCGTCCATGCGGAGTGTGAGCATGCCATCGGAGATGGCTGCTTCGCGGATCTCGACGGCGCCGACGTTTTGGAGAATGAGTTTGCGGACGCGGGGCGTCATGGCCATGACTTCGTACAGGCCTTGGCGCCCTTTGAGTCCCGAGCCGGCGCACGCGTCGCATCCGCGGCCGCGCCACAGGGGCACTTGCTCGATGGTGGTATCGAGACTGAAGTCGGCGACGATCGCCTGTGCATCGGCGGTGGCGCCGCGCTTCATGTTCTGGACGGCTTCCTCGGTATAGTGCAGCTCACGAAGACTCATTTTCGGGCCGACTTTCGCCGCGCGGTACTCATCATCTCCCCACTCGTACCGCTCTCGACAGCGATTACAGATGCGGCGGACGAGGCGTTGTGCGAGCACCAGGTTCAGCGCCGACGCGACGTTGAACGGCTCGAGACCCATGTCCAACAGTCGCGTGACCGTTTCGGGCGCCGAGTTGGTGTGGAGGGTGGACATGACGAGGTGACCGGTGAGGGCCGCCTTGATGGCGATACCACCGGTCTCGAGGTCTCGGATCTCACCGATCATGATGATGTTCGGGTCTTGCCGCAGGAATGCTTTGAGGGCTGCGGCGAACGAGAGCCCGATATCGGTGCGCACCAGAACCTGATTGATCCCGTACAGATTGTATTCGACGGGATCTTCGGCGGTCATGATGTTGACGTCGATGTTGTTGACCTTGGACAGCGCCGAATAGAGCGTGGTGGTTTTGCCGGATCCCGTTGGGCCGGTGACGAGCACCATGCCGTACGGGTTGGACACGGCTTCCATGAGGTCTTGTTCGGCGCGCGGCTCGATGCCGAATTTCTCGAGGTCGAGGGTGAGGTTTCCCTTGTCGAGAATTCGGAGCACGACCTTTTCACCGAACAGCGTTGGCAACGTGGAGACGCGGTAGTCGATGACTTTCTTGCCGATCTTGAGCTTGATGCGGCCGTCTTGGGGAACGCGCCGTTCGGCAATGTTGAGGTTCGCCATGATCTTGAAGCGTGAGATCAGGGCGGCCTTGAGTTTCATGGGCGGCCTCATGACTTCCTGCAGAGCACCGTCGACGCGGTAGCGGACACGCATCTCGTGTTCGTAGCACTCGAAGTGGATGTCTGAAGCGCCGCGTTTCACGGCGTCGGTGAGGAGGCCGTTGATCAGCTTGACGACGGGTGCGTCATCGATGGCCGCGGCGAGGGCCGTGGCGTTGATCTCTTCTTCGCGGTCTTCGACGACTTCGACATCGCCATCGTCGCCGATATCGGCGAGAAGGTTTTGGAGCGCATCGTCCGGCGTTTCGCCGTAGTGGCGCTCGATGGCGTTGCGGAGCGTGTACTCGCCGGCGATGACCGGAAAGATGTCGTACCGCGTGATGAACTTGAGGTCGTCGATGACGCCGAGGTCAGAGGGGTCGGCCATCGCGACGGTGAGGGTGCGTCCTTCGCGCTTGAGGGGGAGCACGAGGTGACGCTGAGCCAGCTCGGAGGGGATGAGCTTGGCGATGCGTGCATCGACCTCGAAATTGCTGAGGTCGACAGCAGGCATCCGGTATTGGCGCGCGAGCATCCTGGTGAGGTCGACTTCGTCGATGAAGCCGAGCTTGACCAGGTTGTAGCCCACGCGCATGCCCGTGTTTTTCTGCTCCTGGAGGGCTTTATCGAGTGCTTCGCGTGTGATGAGCCCTTCACGAATGAGGAGCTCGCCGATGCGCTCGCCAGATGCAGCTACGGGTGCAGCCATGTTCGCCCGGATGGGGTTATTGCGTGTAGTTGCGCCGAATGAATTTTGGGGGGCGTCGGCGTGCGACGAGGTCGAAGGCCGAGCAGCGGAGCGACGAGCCTAGGGAGGATCGGACACGCGGACGCGGCTGCGGCGTGGCTTTCGGACGGCCCCTCGCCCGCCCGGTTGATCCACACGGTGAGGACGCGGTTGTAGGGAGAACGTCACATGTGGCGCGAGGATGCGTGCGAGTGCGGGACCGATGCCGCGCACGCGTTGGAGCTCTTGCATGGAGCCGAATGGACCGAGCGAATCGCGGTCGGCGACGATGCGTGTGGCGAGCGCTGGACCGATGCGCGGGAGTCGTTCGATTTCGCCGGCGGACGCAACGTCGACATCCACTTGCAGACTCGCGGAAGCCGAGTCGCGCGGTTTGCGCGAGCGTCGCGGGAGTTGGACGAGCTCGGGCGTATTTGGATTCGTTGGTGGAGTCTGGGCGGTGGCGGCGCCCGGTGGAACGTTGACGGCTGTGGCCGTGTCGGCACCCTTCGACCGGCGGCTCCGAGTTTTGCGCGCCGGTTTCTTCTCGCGGCTGCGCGCCGTGTCGACATTTTGGATTTGGCGATCGAGATCGGCCGATTCTTGGGAGGATGGTGTAGTGTGAGTGGCGAGCGCGGCGTAGGCGCGGACCGAGCCGCCCAGTACAAGGAGAGAGGCCAGGAAAAAGAGCGCGCGGCGTTCAGCGGGTGTTGGCATCGTGGCCGCACCATAGGCAGGGTGGGTGCGGCCATCATCATCGAAACATTTTGGCCGGCGCGAATTCGTGCGCCGAGTTGGGCGGGCGGACTACTGCGACGTTAGGAGCCTGGTCGCGACGTCACCGACCACTTGAAGGCTCTGCGCCGACACTTTATCGAAGGTATCCTGGGGCGTATGATGCCACGGGTAGTCGATGTCGATGACGTCGATGACGTGGAGCCCGACATTGAGGAGTGGGACGTGGTCGTCGGTGATAACTTGGCCGGGGGCGGGGATGAAGTACCGTGAGTAGCCCAGGTCGGCGGCGGTGTTCCAGACGAGGGAGACGACTTCGGGCGCTTGCTGCAGCGAGTGTCCTTCCTGGTAGATGTCGAGGTCGCGATCGCCGATCATGTCCCAGAGGATGCCGTACAAGGGTTTATAGTTAGGCGACGGCAGGTGTTGGGCGAAGTACGTGGAGCCGAGGAGGACGTCGACCAACTGGGACGGGTCGCCGTTGCCGAACTCGCCGTAGTCCTCGCCGTCGACGAACACGAGGTCGACGCCGACGGTGGGCGGCGTCTTGCGGAGGGCGTCGCCTAACGCAACAAACAAGGCCACGCCGGACGCGCCGTCGTTGGCGCCGGGCATGGGGAGCGCGCGTTGGGCGGGATCGGTGGCGCCGTCGGAGATGGGGCGCGTGTCCCAATGCGTCAGGTAGAGCACACGTTGGGCGGCATCCGGGCGGAATCGCGCGATGATGTTCCGCAGCGGCAGGGTGTCGCCGTGCGCGGTGATGTGGGTCCACCGTTGTTCGAAAACGGTGTCGGCGCGCTGTTTCATTTGGGCGACGATCCAGTCGCCGGTCTTTTCGTGGGCGGGCGAGCCCGGGATGCGGGGGCCGAAGTCGAGCTGCGTCTTGACGAATCCGAGCGCCTCTTGTCCGTTGAACGAGGTCTTGGGACCGGTTTCGCGCGAGCACGCGGCGAGAGCGAAAGCGAGGGGCAGCATCCAGCATCGGGCGCGCAAAGACCGCTCCGGGATCGAAGTAATGAGTGGTGGGAAAGGTAGCATCGGCACTGGAACGCGGGGACCGACCGGGTCGGCGCCTTCGCGGGGGCGCCGCGCGTCTTAGATTTGGGCAGATTACCTCGTCGCGCAGAGCGAACGCGAGTCCATATCGGTGAAGATTCTTCCGCGGTACGTGATCCGCGAGCACGTTGGGCCGCTCATCTTCTCGCTGTCGGCCCTGACGATCCTGCTCCTGCTCAATCAGGTGGCGAAGCAATTCGGCCAACTGGTTGGCAAGGGCTTATCGTGGGGCGTGATCGGCGAGTTCTTTTTGTTGTCGATTCCGTTCATCGTGGCGATGACGCTGCCGATGGCGGTATTGGTGGCGGTGCTGTACAGTTTCAGCCGGTTGGTGGCGGAGAACGAGGTGACGGCGCTGCGCGCCTCGGGCGTGAGCGTGCACCGCATCGTCGCTCCCGTGATGGCGGGTGGTGTGGTGTTGGCCCTGCTGATGCTGCTGTTCAACGATCAGGTGTTGCCGAGGGCGAATCATCGCCTTCGCACGCTGCAGACGGACATCGCGCGCAAGAAACCGACGTTCGCGTTGCGCGAGCAGGTGATCAACGAGGTGATCCCGGGCCGGATCTATCTCAAGGCGGGGCACATCGACAACGCGACGAACCGGTTGCGCGAGGTGTTCATCTACAACTTCGAGGATCCGGCGCACCGCAAGACGATCTACGCCGACAGCGGCCTCATGGGGCTCACGAGCGATGAAAGTACGCTCGAGATGACGCTGCAGCACGGCTTCGTGCTCCAGACGCCTAACGATGACCCGTCGTCGCTGCAGCGACTCTACTTCACCACCGACGTGGTGCGCGTGCGCGGCGTGACGAACAAGTTCGAGAAGACGGAGAAGGACGACTACCGGGGCGAGCGCGAGATGACCGTCTGTCAGATGAACCAGGAGTATCAGACGGGCGTCTACCAGCTGGACCTGGCGCGGAGCGAGCTCGCGTCCACGTTGGGCAACACCGCACACTACGCGGCGACGGGCGAGCGAGCGCCGGTGAGCGCGCTGCCGACGCGACGCGAGCGCCAGACGTCGGGCGAACTCTACTGCGACATGATTCGCGGCGCACTGGGCGCCGTGGGGGTGCCGTCGGCGGAAGCGGCCGAGGTCCCGCGGGCGCAACACGGCACGGCGGCGCAACAGCCTAACGGAAGGGCGAAAGCCAAGCACCCGCCGCCCCACCCCGCTCCGACGACGCTCGGCGGCCTGCATCCGTTGACGACGACGCCCGGCCGGCCGGCGACGGTGCCCGTGTCGCCGCAGTTAGGCATGACGCCGATTCCGTACGTGACGCCGGCGCAGATCGAAGTGGTCAAGTCGCGCATCATCGACGCGCGCATCACCATGGCCCGGTATCAGGTCGAGATCCAGAAGAAGTTCGCCCTCGCGGCGGCGTGCATCATCTTCGTGATGTTCGGCGCGCCCATCGCGCTCAAGTTTCCGCGCGGGGGCGTGGGCGTGGTCATCGTCGTCAGCGTCATCGCGTTCGGCATCTACTATGTGTGCCTGATCGGCGGGGAGGCGCTCGCCGACAAGTTGATCCTGAGTCCCTTCTGGGCGATGTGGGCGGCGAACGCGATATTCGGCGTGATCGGCGGCGTGCTGCTGGTGCGGTCACAGAAAGTCGGCGCCACCGCGGTCGGACGCGATTCGTCGGAGCTCGTCGACCGCGCGCGACTGTGGTTAGGCCGACAGGCGGCGCGCATCGGTTTTGGCAAGATGCGGAGGACCGCGTGAAGCGGCTGATGCATCCGCTCGACCGCTACGTCCTCGCCGAGTTCACCAAGATTCTCGTCGCCGCGTCACTCGGCTTCCCGCTCTTGGCGATCGTGATCGACGCCACCGATCACTTGCAGAAGTACTTGAGTCGCAACTTGAGTTGGGGACAAATCGGTCTCAGTTATCTGTACTGGGTCCCCGACTCGATGTTCATGGTGCTGCCGGCCGCCGTGCTGTTCGCGGCCGTGTTCTCGATCGGCGCGTTCACGCGGCACTCGGAAGTGACGGCCGCCAAGGCATCGGGCATCAGCTTTCATCGGCTCATCGCGCCGATTCTGGTCGCCTCCGTTTTCACGGCGCTGTTCACGGTGTTTTTAGGCGAGCTCGTGCCGGTGACGGATCGCAAGCGGAACGACATCCTCGAGGAGCGCAAGTTCTCCGGCGTCAGCGACCGGTTCAACTTCGCATACGAGGCGCAGCACGGACGCGTCTACCAGATCTCGGCGCTCAACGTCGACCGGCGCGCGATCGATCACGTCACCATCGAGCGCAAAGGCAACGGCCCGGCGTATCCCACGTTCCTCGTCGCCGCGCAAACGGCGAATTGGGACACGACGCGGCACGTGTGGATGTTGCGGCACGGCGAGCTGCACGTGATCCCCGACTCGCTGCAGACCATGTCGATTCACTTCGACTCGCTCCGGGACAACACGTTCACCGAAGGGCCGACGGACCTCACGGCGACACCGCCCAGCCCCGACGAGATGCGCTACGTGGAGCTGCGCCGGTTCATCTCGGCGCTCGAGCGATCGGGCGCGGACACGAACGAGCTCAAGGTGGAGCTGGCGCTCAAGATCGCGATTCCCGTCACGTGCATCATCATCGCCGTGTTCGGGGCGCCGCTGGCGACGAGCTCCCAACGAGGCGGCGCGGCATTCGGCATCGGGATCAGCCTCGCGACGACGATGATTTTCCTGATGCTCATCCAACTCACCAAGGCCGTCGGTCAGGGAGGCGTGGTGCCGCCGGCCTTGGCCGCGTGGTTGCCTAACATTCTGTTCGCCGCGATCGGCCTGGTGCTCATCGTGCGGGTCCGGACGTGAGGCGCGGGGCGCGGAGGATCGCGTGAGCGCCAGCGTCTATCCGAGGCACAGCGGCCAGCGGCCGACCAGCTCGTTTCCGGTGCCGCAGCGCGCCGCGATCCTGTTCTTCCGTCGCGTCGCGCGGATCACCATCGCCATCTTCAGCGAAGTCGGGTGGCGCGTGCACTTCCTCAGCGAGATCATGCGCGCGGTGACCGAGCCG